>JAFGKG010000045.1 GCA_016928715.1 Chloroflexia bacterium | reverse complement strand
GTGCTCCTGCGGGTCAACGCGCGAACGTTCGAACGTGCCAACGTCTTTTTCAGTGTGCTCATTTACTCAGTGCCTCAGTGATTCAGACACTGCCGGCCGGATGCAGCCAGGACAGGTCTGGAGAATGCCCGACCCCGGCGTCAAGCAAGAATGACGCCTATCGACACGCCCCACTGCCATATGATATGCGAGGCGACCAGAGTAGCCGTTGTTGCTGTGGATGTGTGAAGGGCCCAAACTCGGCCGGAAGGGGGAGAATCGTTTCCGCTTGCAGATCGTAGAGAAACGAGCCATGCGCAAGTGATTGTAAAGCCAGAAACCGGCCGTCCGGCGACCAGGAAGGGGAAAAAGCCAACCCAATGGGCAACTTGCGCCGTTGCCCCGTTGCGGTCTCTACTACGTAAACACCATCCCCCTCCAGCAAATCGCCTACCAGAACCAGCCTTGTGCCGTCCGGTGACCAGGCCCAGTGATCCGATATCCAAAACTTCTCTTCAAGGACGATATTCTCCTGGCCCGTTTCCATATCCACCACCAGAAACGAGGAAGTCTCTATAGCATGCCCATCCCCACCCCGCTGTTGCTCTCCTAGGAAAAGGGCAATATAATGGTATCCCGGTGAGCCGCTGATCATGACCCAACGGGCACTTTCCAGACTGCCCGAAAGCGCCAGGGGTATCCTCTCGCAGGACGCCACGTTGGCCAGGTAGAGATCCTCCCAGTGTTCTAGCGGCTCGGGCACCCGAGCGATCAGGCATTGCTCCAGCGAATTCACATCCACTGCATAAAGAGACCAAACCCCCTGCCCCGGTATCCCCTCTTCTTGGGTCTTGTACAACACTTTGCTGCTATCGTCCGTCCATCCAATCAACCAACACCAACCTTCAGTGATTAGACTGGCGGGCTCGTTGCCGTCGGCGCGAGCTACAGAGATTTCCATCCATTGCCCCTCTTGTCCAGGCTTCTGATAGTCTCTAGATGTAGAGGCTACCCACTCCCCATCAGGAGAGAATAACCTCTGCCAGGTATCGCCGAGCAGCCGTCGCCTCACTCCCGTTACAATGTTAACCAGATACTCGGACTCCCCACTGTAAGAAGCGTCAAAAAAGAGAGAACAACCATCGGCTGACCATCCTTCTATAGAGGTACCCGCGCGAAAACCCTTCAGCGGAAACAGCACGCTTTGTCCGCTGCCGGCGTCAAAGATGGGCACGACAATTCCTGTGTCGTCAGATGGGTCGGGTAGTATAGCCGGCACAAGCAGTGGGCCAGTCCAAGAAAGTGAAAGAGATGTGGGTGTAAGCGTGGTCGCTGGCGTGATCTCGGGCACAGTAGAGGTGATACAGGTCCAATCGGGTGTGGGATTCTCCTCGGGGGGAGTCAGGCAGGACGTAGGGGGCATCGGCTGCGGCCTTGCTCCTTGATCGGAAAAGGGGGAGGCCAGGAGCAGCGTCCCCTGCCGCACGTCGACCGCATAATGGGTTCCGTAATGGGGCTGGGCCCAACGGTCAAAGACGAGGACGTCCTCGTCGAGCCAAGCCAGGTCGGAAAAGGGCCGCCAGGGCAGCGGCAGGCCCTGGATCTCGTAGAGGCTGCCCTGGGCCAGATCCTCGACGATGAGCCGCTCTACCCATCCCCCCGACGGGGCTTGCTCTTGAATACAAAACGCCCGGCGCGTTCCGGCCCGGTTTGGCGTGATCTGGTACCGTTCGGCCTGGGGGTCTAGGGTCACCCGGACAAAGGCAAAGCCGGCCGCGATTTCAGGGAGTGGCGTTGCCGGGACGACGTCGACGACGTGCTGGTGGGGGTCGGTCGGGGTCGGGTTCGCTGCGCGCCCGCTCTCCTGGGGGGGTTGGCACCCCTGCAGCAGCAGGAGGGAGCACAAAAGTAATATCGTTGCAGATTGGCGCCCGCGCATGCCCCGCTCCTTTGCCCCCGAACTGTATCCGTCGGAAACTGCCCCCATTATAGCACATTTCGAGGTCCTGACCCGGAACCGCAAGTTAGCCCCGGACCGCTTTATGTCGCCACCCTGGCCTCCATCCGCTCCAGGATCTCCTCCATAGCCCGCAGGCAGCGCCGGCCGGCCTCCGGGTCCACCTGCTGCAGCAGGTAGAGGTGCAGTTCCAGGGCCTCCAGGCTGAGGGCCAGGCGCGCCCCGTCCCGGGCGGGCGGGTCCACGCCGGCCGGCCCTCTCCCCAACCCCCGGCCTGACGGCCAACTGGGGGGAAGGGGAGAGGGCCCGGTTCAATCTAATTTTCGATCCTTACCTGGCGTAGCCAGAACCAAACAGGACTGTTCCACAGCCCAAATCCCTGCACGGTGTACAAGAATTTTCGCGGTTAGGCCCTAACCCCGGCCCTGGCCAGATCCCTGGCCAGATCCGCTGCCGCGCCCCTGTCCACCGCGGCTACCGCCGCGACCACCTCCAGCGCTGCCTCCACCCTTGCGCCCGCCGTTGCCCTGTCCAGAAGCGCTGTTGATGATCCCGTCGTAGCTCTCCTGGTCCAGGTACTGCGGGGCGTAGCTCTCGCCGGTCTGCTGCTCGAGCGTCTTGGCAAAGGCCCGCAGGTGGTTGTGCGAACCGTTCAGCAGGTTCTCATAAACCTGGCGGATGTCGCTGTGCTCCACCTGGGACAGGCCGGCCTCCAGGTCCAGAATGTCGATTTCCTCGATGGCCGCACCCACTCGGAGGGCTCCTTCCAGCGACACGCTGCCCTGCGCCAGCAGTTCGACGTAAAGAGACTGCAGTTCTGGGTCGCTGAACTCGCCCACCACCTGGCCGGCCGCCGGATCCGACAGCCCGTACCGCTCCAGTAAGGTCAGCACGGCCTCCGTGTGGGACTGCTCGCTGGCCGCAATGTTGCTGAAAATGGGCAGGCCCCACTGCTCGTACAACTTGAGGTATACGTCGTGCGCCAGTTTCTCTTCCTCGCGCATGTAAAGCAGGCTTTCGACTTCGGCCTCGCTCAGATCGCCGGCCGAGATTTCTGCCGCGCCTTCATCAAAGCCCAGGGCGGCCGCGCTGTAGCTGCCGCTCTTGTCGTTCCCATCGTTCATCCTGGCTTCCGCCACCGGATAGGCCAAAACGGCCAGCGCCATAATGGCAATTCCCAACAAACCGACACCGATCCAAATCCTTTTGTGTTTCATCGTTCCTCCTCTAGCTGCGCGCTGTGCTGCAGTGACTCATCTTGACTTGATGGTACCATCATAGCGTGCGCATGTGAAGGCGCCGTGAAACGGTCGTGAATCTGCGGGGAAGGTTCAACCACCTGCCCGTTTTGTGAATGGGGGGAATTCGATCCTACCTCCCTCCTCGCCCCTGCCCTACACCCCCCCCCACATATTTAACCGTCAACGTTCAACCGTCAACCGATCCAGCCGTCAACGATCAAATGCATCAACGTTTCAACGTATCAACGGCCTAACGCATCAACGTTCCAACGCTCCAACGTTCAAACGATCACGACCCCCACCTTTTCCAGCCCCATACCCCGGGCCAACTCGTACCAGCCTCGCTCCTCCACCAGTTCGTACTCGTCCTCTCCCGTCGCCCGCACCACCAGTCCCACCGGCAGCGCGCCGATCTGCTCGACGAGCTGGCGCCGCTGGGCCAGTTCCTGCTCGTCCAGTTCCTCGCCCTCCTCGTCACCGGCCGGAAGGCGGATCTGCGCCAGGGGCGCCTCGGGCAGCGCCGGTTCCAGCACGGCCAGTACAGTGGGCAGCTCCGCGTCCACGGCGACGGCCAGCCGGGCAAAGCCGCTGACCAGAACGTAGCCGCTGCCGCAGGGCCGCAGCTTGACCGGCGGGCCGGCCCACTCTCCGCTCTGGCGGGCCTGCTCCAAGCGCTCGTCGTACTTGTACGCGCGCTCGGCCCGGATGGGCCAGTCGGCCCGGTGCACGGCTTCGGCCACCACGACCTGCGCGGTGGGGATGGGCTCGCCGGGGGGTGGGGCCGGTTTTTCCGGGGGTGGCGGTGCCTGGGGCGCTGGCTTGCCGGCGGGCCGGATCCACAAGGGTTTCTTTGTGGGCATGGCCTTTTCTCCTGTTGAACGTCTGCGTTTACCAGGGTCTCAATTGTAGTATAGCGCATCGCTCTGCCGGTGTCAATGGTGGAGCACGGGTTGCGGAAGGTTGCAACGCCCCAACCGTCAACCTTCAACCTTCAACTGTCAACCGTATGAAACGTTCTAACGGTCCAAACCTTGGAGGGATTTCAACATTCATAACTTGCTACGGATAACAAGTTGTCCTGCACCACCGTCTCCCGGATCAACAAGAACAAAGCCTGCAGCTTGGAGGAAGGGTATTCGCGGTGGTGAAAGGCCAGCAAGTATTGGCCGCTAAGGTCCACGCTGACCATCACGACCTCGTGGTGGGCGGACAAAAAGTCCTGCACCACCCGCGGATTGGAACTGTCGGGTTCGTAAAGCAGGAGGGAGGCGTTCATCAGGGCCAACTGGTCCGTGACGTTGGGGTAGATGGGGTCGATGCGCAGGGCGTGCCAGCCGGGTTCGTTCCGCAGGCGGGCCTCGATATCGACCAGCAGCGGCGAACCGCCGTAGAGCAGGACGGTCTTGTTGTGGGTAGACATGGTTCCTCCTGGTTGCATAACAAACCTCTCATCTGGACTCGAAATAGCTCGCTACGTCGTCTAGGGTGTGGGCCGGCTGGATCTGTCCCGAGAGCACCGCTCCCTCGGCTGCATTGACACAGACGACCCGCAGGTTGGGGCGAGACTGCAGGATGGCCAGCACATCGGCGGCGTGCACGTCGTTCAGATCCACAATGACCGTATCGGTCTCACCCAGACAGAGCGGCCCGTTCCTGGCGGATTGCATCTGTACAGAGACGTCGGGCAGATTCTGCAGGTTTGCGGCCAGTCCACAGAGAAAGATCGAGTCGCCGTAAAGCAGGATGCGTTTGACCATTTCAGGTTCTCCTTCACAGCTCGACTACCCCCAGTGTACCAAAAAGGGGCGGGCTTGTCATCGGACTTGGGTCTAGGAAAGGTCTAGTCCTGCCGGGGTCTATTCTTCCTGCTGCTGTTGATAGTAGGCGATGGCCTGGGCGCGGTTTTCCAGGTGCAGCAGGTCGAGGATGCGGCGCATGTGGTACTTGATGGTCTTTTCGGAGAGGTGGACCTGCTCGGCGATTTCCTTGTAGGGGATGCCCTTGGCCACCAGGCCCAGGATCTCCCACTGTTGGGCCGAGAGCACGCCGGCGCCGGCGGAGGGCAGCGTGGGCTGCGCGGCCAACCGGGCAAACTCTTCCAAGACGCGTGTGGCCAGGCCCGGCGCCAGCGGGGCCCCGTCGTCCATCAGGTTGGTGAGCAGGCTGCAGAATTGGTTCGCTTCCAGGCTCTTGAGCAGGTAGCCGGAAGCGCCGCTCTTGATGGCCTCAAAGAGCGCGTTCTCGTCCTCCGAAACGGTCAGGATGACGATCTTGGTCTCGGGGAACTCCTCCTTGATGGCACGGGTGGCCGCGAGGCCATCGCAGCGGGGCATGTTGAGGTCCATCACGATCACGTCCGGATGCAGGGCGCGCGCTTTTTCCTGGGCCTCGCAGCCGTCGCGGGCGATGCCAATGACCGGGATGCCGCGGGCCATGAGCAGGTTGCGCAGACCGTCCAGGAACAGCGGGTGGTCGTCGACCAGCAGCACGCGCAGTTCCGGGCCCGCTTTTCGTTCGCCGCTTCCCTCGGGGTGCACCCGTCGCGGCAGCGCCGCCAGGATCTGCGTGCCCTGGCCCGGTGAGGAACGGATCTCCAGGGTGCCGCCGGCCTGCTCGGCCCGCTCGCGCATAATGCTCAAGCCAAAATGCCGCCGGGACTTGGCCAGGTGCTCTTTTATGTCAAATCCACGGCCGTCGTCCTCGATGGCGATCTGCACGTACTCCCCGACGATGCGGAACGCGACCTGTACCTGCCGGGCCTGGGCGTGCCGGCGCACGTTGGCCAGCCCCTCCTGCAGGATGCGCAGGGCCTGTTCCTCCACGGCCGGCGCAAATACCGTGGGGGGGAAATCCTCCGGGACGTCGAGATGGGTCTCCAACCCCCAGTTTTGCCCCAATTCCTGCAGGGAACCGCGCACGGTGGCGAGGAAATCCTGTTGGCCGGCCGGCGTCTCGCGCAGACCCAGGATGTGGGCGCGGATGTCGGCGTAGGCCCGCTGCGCAGCCTGGAGCAGGCCTTCCAGGTTCCTCTGGGCGGCCGGGACCTGTTCCTGCTCCAGCAGGCTCTGCGCGGCCTGGGCCTGCACGTTGATATAGCCCATGACCTGTCCCAGGCCATCGTGCAGCTCGCGGGCCAGGTGCTCGCGTTCGCCAAAGGCGGCCAGGGCGCGCTGTTGTTCGATCACGGCCGCCTGCGCCCGTTCGCGCTCGTCGATCTCGGCGCGAAGCTGCGCGTTGGCCCGGTCCAGCTCGGCGGTGCGGGCGGCCACGCGGTCCTCCAGGGTGTGGATCAGGTCGCCCAATTTGGCGGCCAGTGCGTTAAAGGCGGCGGTGAGAAAGCCGATCTCGTCGCTGTGATGCACGGGCACGCTCCCGGCAAAATCCCCGACCTGTATGCGCTTGACGCCCCGGACCAGCGCCTCGAGCGGCCGGACCAGGATGACCTGGAACAGCAGCGGAAAGCCCCCGACGACGAGCATGCTGGCGACCACGATGAGGCCGGCCAATGGGGCGAACAGCCGATGCACGTGTTGGCGAAATTCCATATAGTAATCCTGCAGCACGCCCTCCGGCCCCGCGTCGAGCGGCAGGACGTCCAGTCGGACGAGCGCCGGCCCGGTCCTTCCTTGCAGACCACCGGGGAGCGCGCCCACCGCCCAGGGGCCGGCGCCGGGGTCGTCGTTGGGCCGGTAGGCAATCCGCTCGGGCAGGTCGGCGTAGCTGAACTCGAACGCCCCGCCGGGGTACAGCGCGGCCTGGAAGGTGAACTCGAGATCCCGTTGGCTAAAGCCGCGCAGGCGCTCCCAGGTGATCACCAGCCGCTCCGGCGTCTGACGTACAAAGACGCCGCCCTCGCGGCTGATCTCGGGATAGAGGTCGGCCAACAAGGGCAGGAGCAGGGGCGCACCGGCCCCATAGCGGTACTGGTACATGCGATAGGTCATGGTTTGCCCCAGGCTCACGGTACCGTCGTTGCAGGCATAGACCTGCGCATAGGCGCGCCCGTAAAAGGGAAAGGGGAAATCCAGGGGCGGGCTGCAGGTGCGGGCCGCCTCCTCGGCCAGGTCCAGTCGCCCGCCGCGCTCGTCGCTAAAGGCGTAGGGGATTTCGGCGATGGTATAACCGCCGGCCTCGTTGGGCTCAAAGCGCAGGGTGCGCCCCTCGGGCAGGTTCGGGCGATATTGTTCGGCGTAGGAGGGCGAGATGACCCAGCCCACCACGCCCATGATGGCCAGGAGGACCGTCAGGGTCAGGCCGACGAGTTTCACCATAAAGGATGTCGCCTCCGAGCGAGAGTCCAGGTAGATCGTCACAAAGGCGAACAGCGCCAGCAGGATGCCCAGCGAGATGCCCAGGTTAGCCAGGGCGACCGAGAGCAGGTAAAGGCTGCGCAGGATGTTGAGCACACTCAGGGCGGCGACAAAGAAAAAGAGCAGCGCAAAGGCCCGCGCCGCATGGACCTGGCGCGTGACCGGATGCCGCAGCGACTGGAGCCAGGGCCCCGAGTGGCCCTCCTCGCGCGAGAGCGCGGCCATCTGGCGCAGGAAACTCAGCGGTACCCAGAGCATGAACCCCAAGAGGACGTAATCGCTCCAGGCGGGGCGGTACAAAATCTGCCCCGACCGCAGTTGCCCAAAGCGAAACAGGGCATAGCCGGCCTCCCAGAGGGTGTAGAGAACGCCGAGGTAGAGTGCCCCACGGGCCTCGCGGCGCCGCGAGGCCAATGGCTCGGGGAAATGGTAGGCGAACTGCAGCAGGCAGGTCACGGCGGCGCCGAGCAGCGCGTTCTGCAGGAACACCGCCTGCAGCCTGTACGTCGGCAGGAGGGCGGATTCCAGCAGGAGCGCGGCGATAAAGGCGGCCAGCGCGGCAAAAAAGCCGGCCAGCCAGGCAATGTGCCGGGGGTAGGGGCGGCGCCGCAGCAGCAGCGCAAAATAACCGCCGATCAGGCCGGCCAGGATGAACTGCGTCAGGTAGCCAATGGCGGTCGGGGTCAAGTACAGGCCCACGGCCCTGCCTCCTTGCAAACGAGGTGCAATAGTACCCCCATTGTTATAGATTTTCTCCTTTTTGTCAAGCGGCGCTGGGTGGTGTAAGGGCTGTTTCAAAATCGACCAGTGTGGGCTATAGTGATAACGCAACGACGCGGGATTGTAGCTGTCATTCTGAGCAAGCCGCCGCAGGCGGCGCAGCGAAGAATCTCCTGGATTAAATCGGTATTTTTTGCGCCCCGGGAGATTTCCTTCGTCTGCGCTCAGGACATGCTTCGTCGTCGCAGTTGCTGCGCAACTGCTCCTCCTCAGAATGACAACGTGGCATGCTCAAATACTCGGTGCCTTACTGGCAAAAACGTGAAACGGCCCTAGGGTGGTGTTGACAGGGGGGGGGGGCAGTGGCGAGGGAACAAAAAAGGCCGGGCACGTTCGTGCCCGGCCTCTTGGCGATCGATGCGGGATCAGTCGCCCTCTAGGGGCGCGTCATGCCGCTCACGTCCACATCCAGGTCCACCAGGGCGTCGTAGAGCACCTGCAGGATGTATTTGCCGTTGTGGGCAAAGGCGCCCGGGTCCTTGGTCACGTATTGGTAGTTGTAGGCGGCGCGGAGCAGGCGGGGCGTCCAGGACGCATAGCCGTTGCTGCGGTCAACCTCATCTGGATCGGTGAGCCCGTTGCCGTTGGTGTCGATGAAAAAGTAGGGATAGGAGTGGGCATCGTAGACGATGCCGGTCCCGACCGCGTCGGCGGCGTAGGCCTGCATGGCCGCGTAGAGGGCCCCGGTCAAGGTCTCGATCTCACCGGAAAGGCCCTCGGTGGCGTCGCCGTCACCGTCAAAATCGTCTACGGCGAGGCGGATATCGTGGACGTCCTCGATTTCGCCGTGGCAGGTGGCGCAGGTCGTTGCCTCCACGGCCAGGCCGTGCTTGTCGTGGCAGGAGGTGCAGGTGTCAAAGCCAGGCACGTGGGCAAAGCGGCCCAGGTACTCCTGGCCCTCGTACTCGTAAGCGCCCTGGGCCTCGGTGCCAAAGAGGGTGGCGCCAGCGGCAAAGTAGTGCACGTTGATAAAGCGCAGGGCCGTCTCGGGCACCGTGTCGGGGTCCAGGTCGGCGGTGGCCCGATCGATGCTGGCCTTGGACTCGCGGCCCTGGTGGCAGTTCAGGCAGAGGTTCATCGCTGGGGTGCCGCTGTCGATCTCGGCGCCGCTGGGGAATTCGACCGTGGCGAATTCGAGGACCCCAATGCCCTCCTCACTAAAAGTATGGCAGGTTGAACAGAGGAATCCGTTCGAAACCTCCTGGGCAATGTCCACACCGTGCTCGGCGCGGAAGGGCAAGCCCGCGGCCGAGTGGCAGGGAGCACAGCTCGCGGATACCTCGCCGTCCTCGTCCCAATGGCGGAAGGCCTCCTCAGACCCGGCAAAATGACCGGCGTCGATGCGGTGGGCCATGCTCAGCTCCACCGGCGAGGAGAGGGCCATGTTCAGCTCCTCGATCGAGTCGTAGAGCAGGGTGATCATGTACTTGCCATTGTGGGCAAAGGCGCCCGGGTCCTTGATGGAAAGTTGGTAGTTGTAGGCGGCCTTGACCAGCCGCGGGGTCCAGGACGCGTAGCGCTCGCCATCCCCGGTGAAAAAGTAGGGATAGCTAGCCCCGTCGTAGACAATATCCGTTCCGGCGACCTCGTTTCCATAGGCCTGGATGGCGGTGTAGAGCAGGTCTTGCAGGCCGGCGAGTTCGTAATAGATGCCTTCGGAGGTGTCACCGTCGCCGTCGTAATCCATCGTCGAGCCGGCCATGCGGACGTCGTACACATTGTCCGCGCTGAGGCCGGCGTGGCACTCCTGGCACTCGTCGTACTTGACCTCCAGCGAGTGTGAGCTGTGGCACTCGAAACAGGTGTCAAACTCTTCTACGTGGGCAAAGTTGCCGTCGTAGGTCTTGTTGTCGTACTGGTAGCCGCCCAGGGCAAAGGTGCCGTACTTGGTGGCCGCGGCCGGGTGGTAGTGGATGTTGACAAAGCCCAAACCCTCCGTAACCGCGTCCTCGTCGGTCGCCCCCGCGTCCGCGATTCGCGTGTCCACGCTGACCTTGGACTCGCGGCCCTGGTGGCACTGCATACAGCGGGCTTCGGCGCCCAGGCCGGTGAGTTCGAGACCCGAGGGCATCATCACGCTGTCCATTGCTAAGGAGGCCTCGTTGTGGCAGGTCGCGCAGCTAATGACCGAGTCCACTGCAGCAGCATTGTCCACCGTGCCGGCCTCCGTCCCGTCTATCCCTAAAAAGTCCAGGTAGCCATAAGCGCTGTGGCACTTGGCACAACTGCTCGGGACCTCCACGGGCTCATCTTCGTCCCAGTGCCGGAAAGCCTCGGCTGTCGCATCGGCGTGACCAGATCCGCTCCACTCTGCCTCAAAGGGTGCTTTCAGGCAGGCCTCCGGCACGGGGCACTCGGGACAATCCAGACAATCCGGACAATCCGGGCATTCCTCGCAGGGTGGACAGGGCTCCGGCGACGGACATGGCGTCCCCTCGGCTCCGCAGGCAACCAGAACCAGGGCCAACGACACCAACCCCAATACCAGGAGCATGGAAAAGCGAAATTGTCTCATAGTTGGATTCCCTCCATCCATAGAACGAGCCACGAATGGCCCTGCCAGGGCCTATCATGGCCAGCTGGCGTCCAGGTAACTTTTGATAGACCACCTCCTCTTGGGGATTGCAGGCGTCTCATGGGGCGCGAGGCGCCGGCAAAGACTGCACACTCCAGCAGATTGTGAATTAATACGCAAAACAGCTCACACTTACAGACCCACCCCTGATATCATAGCAGGATTGGAAGGGTTTTTCACAGGTCATACGTCCCTTACAATAAGGGACATCTGTCCCTATCAGGGCAAAAGGCAGGGATTGGCTGGGGATTTCTTGACAGTTCCCTAATTGTCTGGCGCGCCGGCCCGAATCCAGTGCATCAACAGTTCCAACTCCTCAGGGCTGAGCTTGGCCGGGTGTTCGCCCTGCTGCACCTGGACCAGACGGCTGGATGAGGCATCGCCCGGCACTACAGCCGCCGTGACCCCGGCATAGTCCGCGGCGACAAAGCCCCCCAGCGCCGAGGCCGCGCTGTGACAACTGACCGCGCACTTGGACTCGATCATCGGCAGGATATCCGCCGAAAAGCTGGGGGCTGCGCTGGGTGTCCCCTCGGTCGTTCTGGTCGGCAGTGGCGTCGCCGCAGGTTGGGGCCCGACCGGCACCGGCGTCGGCAGGGGGAAGGGGGGCGAGATCACCGAGAGGTCCACGTAGGGCCAGGAATGGCCGTGGCAGTTGGGGTTGGCGCAAAAGGTCTGCATGTCGTGGCAGCCGGCGCAGGTCTCGTCAACGATGTAGCGGTGGTCGGCCATCCAGGCGCTGTCCAGGTGGTTGGCCGGCTGTGGTGGGGACTGAAAGGGCACATCGGGCACGGCTTCGCTTTCGGCAAAGGTCTTGGGGATGGTGTGGCAGATGTTGCAGTGCAGGCGGATCGAACTCCCATCCTCGGCCAGGTGCTTGCCGTCGTGACAGCGGAAGCAGCCGGGAAACTCGCTGTGCCCCACGTTGTTCGGGTAGGTCTCGGGATAGACCTCGGCTTGGGGAAAGTGCGAGGACCGGTACATCTCTTGCAGGCGTTCGGCCGCGGCATAGATCTCTTTTGCACGCTCGGCATAAAGACCTCGATAGCCCTGGCGATAGAACTCGGTGATCGTGCCAATAGCGGCCAGGGCTTGTTCCTGAGTTTCATAGGTCGCGCCCATTCTCTCCACGGCCTGTTCGTACAGAAAGGGCAGATCGCTGGGCAGGACCCCGTTGGCCATGGCCTCGGTCACGGCCTGCTCGGCCGAGCGAAAGACGTGGGTGGCCCGGTTGTGGCAGTCGATGCAGTCCATGACCCGCACCTCGTACTGCTCCAGGTCCGCCGCCTCGAAGGAGCTGGTGACGTCGACGTAGGTTACCAGTTCGCCATCCATGTCGGCGCGTACCCAAGGAATCTCTTGCCGCTGTGGGTCCAACGCAACGTACTCGATCACGTTCTGGATGTGCCAGTGGATGCCGCGGCCCTGCCCCTCGCGCTCGGTGCCTCCACCGATCTTGACCAACATGTACGTGTTGGAGCGCGTATTGTTTTCATCGGCGGCATAGTGGACAATCTCGACGGCGCGATCATTATAAAAAACTTCTGGCCAGTGGCATCTCTCGCAGGTGTCCTTGGCCGGCCGCAGGCTCTCCACAGGCGAGGGGATGGGCTTTTCGTAGGTCTGGGTGACATTGAGCCAGAGTTCCCGGATGCCCTGCCACTTGGCCTCAACCTCGGCGGCCAGGCCCGGACCCACGTGGCATTCCGCGCAGCGCACCCGGGAGTGAAATGAACTCTGGTAGGCCGTATATTCGGGGTCCATGACGTGGCAGGTCGTGCCGCAGAACTCGGTCGAGTTGGCCCATTCCAATAGGCTATAGATCGCCAGGTAGGCCACGATGCCGGCCACGAGCAAAAGCGGTATGGAAACAAACCAGCGGCGGCGGCTGAACCAGGAAAACATGCGCTGCATGGGACCTCCTTTATGAGACGGACGCTGCTAACGTTAACCCCAGCAGCGCCCCGGCCAATGTGCACAGTATCAACCAACGTCTCACGAGCAACCCCCTATGTATTGTGAAGTTATACACAATACAGGTCAAAAGGATACATTCCTCATCCCATTATAGCACTGCTGCCGCTTGGAACCCGGGACATTTGCCCCCTTTGAGTAGGGACATCTGTACCAGCTTGGGGAAATCTCCTTCCAAAGCAGTCGATCATGGCCGCTAGGCCGCCACAAAGGACGAAAATAGTATGCTGGCTGAGCGAGCGTCGGTTGAGTAGCGCCCGCAGGGCGCGTATCGAAAACCAGCGAGATAGGGGGCAGACTTGACCGTCGAGGTGGATTCCCAGGGCGTTTAAAAGTCATACGGCAGCGAGACAACGCGCTCGATGTGGTTCTTGAGGGCGTAGGTCGCCGCCTGCACGCGCGAGGCCAGCCCCAGTTTGCCCAGAATGGCGCTGACGTAATTGCGCACCGTCTTTTCCTGCAGCCCCATCGCACTGGCGATCTCTTTGTTGCTCAATCCCCGGGAGACCAGGGCCAATACCCGCAGTTCTTGCTCGGTGAGATCGGAAAACGCTCTCTGGTGCCGCTCTGAGGCGGATGACCGCACTTGATCCAGAACCCGCTTTGTTACAGCGGGGTCCAGCAGGGCCTCCCCTCGGGCCACCGTCTCGATGGCCCGGACCAGCGCATCGCTGCCGATCTGTTTGAGCACATAGCCACTGGCCCCAGCGGCGATGGCCTCAAAGACCGCCTCGTCTTCTTCATAAGAGGTCAGCATGATGACTTGGCTTTGGGGAAAGCGTTGACGGATTTCGCGGCAGGCCTCGACTCCCGAGCGGCCGGGCAAACGTATATCCATCACGACTACATCTGGCTGAAGCCGGGCCACTTGGAGCACCGCTTCCTCGGCCGAGGCGGCCTCTCCCACCACCTGCAGGTGGGGGTAGTGTTCCAGCAGTGCCCGCAGGCCCAGCCGGACGACTTCATGGTCATCCACGATCACCAATCGTTGGCGTGCAGGCACCATCGTCCACAATCTCCGGGAACGCTTCCGGATGCCCCTTTCGGCAGCCGCAGGGAACCCCCAACTCGATCAGAGTACCCTTTCCGGGCGCACTGTTCACCTGCAGTGTCCCACCCAAGAGGGTCGCCCGTTCACACATATTGCGTAGGCCCAGTCCATCACCATGGTTCCCACCGCGCAGGACAAGTTCCGGCACAAAACCGCGCCCATCGTCCTCGATCTGTAAACGCACTTGGTTGGGCAAAAATAGCAGCCGGACCAGGATGTGCTCCGCTCGGGCATGCCGCATCACGTTGCTCAGGGCCTCCTGCGCAATCTGGCAGAGTTGAGCTGCGCGTTCCGGTGGCACGTCGCAGCGCGGCCCGCGCACGATGAACTGGCTCTCCAGCATCGAATCCAGGCGCAGCTCTCGAATCAGGCCGGCCAACTGTTCCACCAGATTGCCCTCGCTGCGGCTTTCCTGCAGGTCAAAGATGTATTCCCGCATCTCCCGGATAACCTGATTCAGGCTTCCCATCACCTCTTGAATTTTAAGGCCGGCCTGTTCGGGGGATCGGTCCAGGGTACGATAGGCGTCCTCCAAGCGCAGTCCGGCCGCGTAGAGGGATTGGATGATGCCGTCGTGCAGCTCGCGGCCAATGCGCTCCCGGTCGACCAGCAGCAAATTGCGCCGCTCGACCGCGTTCACCAGGGCTTCGGTCTCGGCCTCAAACACTTCCAGGGCGCGGCTGGTGAAAAAGGCCATGGCCACTCCATCCAGTGCCCGCAGAATGGGCACAAAGACGCCGATGATATAAAGCACGGCGGGGTAGGCCAGCCACTCCGCCGGGAACAAGGGACCGGCCACCCCCAAGAGGACCCCCACCAGCCCGAAAATACCCAGCGAGACGGCGGCCCACAACAGGTAACGGGCGATTCGGGGGAATCCCGCCTCGTGCACCTCGCGGCGCTGTTCGATCAACCCCAGGCATGAGAGCGCCGCCGCCGGCAGCCCCAGCAAATAGCGGGCCAACAGGTCACCAGCGCTAAAGACCACGTCTCGCGGCGCATCCATCATGATCCAGAGGTGCAGCAGGGCGCCGATCCAGGCCAGGAACAGGGCCAGGGGCAGAAAGCGCGAGAAATGCCGGCGGCGCCAGGGGGG
>JAFGKG010000003.1 GCA_016928715.1 Chloroflexia bacterium | reverse complement strand
GGCAAGACGGTGGGCGCTGGCGTGGTGACGGAGCTGCTGGAAGAGTAAGCCTGGTCAACAGGCCTGGAGGGATCATCAGTGGCCAAGAAGGAAAACCGTATTGTCTTTACTCTCGCTTGCACCGAGTGCAAGGAGCACAACTATATCACCCAGAAAAACCGGCGCAACGATACGGCTCGTATGGAGTTGCGCAAGTATTGCCCCCGCTGTCGGCGGCATGTATTGCACCGGGAGGTCAAATAACATTCTGATTTGGCAAAAGGGCAAATTCAAGGGTTCCCTGGGAAAAGCCGAGCGGGCCCTCTTGCAGGCGATGCTTGCCTGGTCGTTTCCTTACCGCTGGACGCGGTGGGTTTCCCGGCTTTTTCTTGTGGATAGCGTGCCCTTTCGGGGCATGGCTTCGCAGGCCGATAGCTCAATTTGGCAGAGCAGCGGTCTCCAAAACCGCAGGTTGGGGGTTCGATTCCCTCTCGGCCTGCCAAAGTATGTTTGGAGGAACTAGATTGGCCAAGCAGACTAGCAAGTCGTCCAAGACGGACAAGCAGAAAAAAAAGGCCCCCAATCGGCTCATGCAGTTCTTGCGGGATGCCCGCGCCGAGATCCGTCGCGTGATTTGGCCTACGCCCGCGGAAACGCGCAACCTGACGGCGCTGGTCATACTCCTTTCGGTAGCGCTGGGCTTGCTGATGGGATTTTTCGACTGGGCCTTTTCCAAACTGTATCAGTTGCTGGCCGGTGTATTCTAGATGGGTCTGCGATCTGTCGGACCAGGGATATGCTGGGCTAGTTGGAGGAAGTAGGCATGGACGAGGAGTTGACGACCCCGTCCGCCGGATTGGCTGAGGGCGAGGAAATCGCCGCCTCTCCACCGGAGGTTGAGGCAGAGCCAGAGCAGGAAGAGATGACCTCGTCCGCCGGATTGGTGGAGGGCGAGGAAATCGCTGTCCCTCTACCGCAAGCTGAGGCCAAGCCGGAGCAGGAAGTAGAGCCGGAAGAGGAGGAAGCGCAGGTGCCGGAAGGTACGCGCTGGTACGTTGTGCACACGTATTCCGGCTATGAGAACAAGGTCAAGCGCAACCTGGATCAGCGTATACGTTACCTGGGTGTGGCTGACCAGATTTTTGATATCATTGTCCCTACCGAGGAAGAGATCGAGATCAAGGAGGGACAACGCCGGACCGTACAGCGCAAAATCTTTCCCGGCTATATTCTGGTACAAATGCTGCTTTCTGATGACACCTGGCACGTCGTTCGCCATACCCCCGGGGTGACCGGTTTTGTCGGTCCGGGCAGTGAACCAGTGTCGCTGCCCGAGCACGAGGTACAGGCGATTCTCAAGCAGATGGAGGCCGAGGCCCCCAAGATTCGGGTCGAGTTCACGGTGGGGCAGGCCGTTCGCATCGTTGACGGGCCTTTTGCCGATTTTGAAGGAGTCGTCGACGAGATCAATCAGGAAAAGGGCAAAGTACGCGTATTGGTCTCTTTCTTTGGACGGGAAACACCCATCGAGCTTGATTTTATGCAGATCGAGCGATTGGTGCCCTAAAGAGAGGGATCGTCGATAGGTGAGGTGTTATTGTGGCCAAAAAAGTTGTTGCCGTCATCAAGTTGCAGATCTCCGCGGGCAAGGCCACGCCGGCTCCGCCGGTTGGGCCGGCACTGGGCCAGCATGGTCTGAACATTATGCAGTTTTGCAAGCAGTACAATGCCCGCACGGCGAGCCAGGCCGGCAGCATTATTCCGGTAGAGATCACGGTTTATCAGGATCACAGTTTTACTTTTGTGACCAAGACCCCGCCGGCGGCAGATTTGCTGCGTCAGGCGGCTGGTGTTGAAAGCGGCTCCGCTGAACCCAATCGGGAGAAAGTGGGCCAGGTTACCCGCCGGCAGTTGCGAGAAATTGCCCAGGTCAAGATGCCAGACCTGAATGCCCAGGATCTCGATGCGGCCGAACGCATCATTGCCGGGACCGCCCGTAGCATGGGTATCGATATTGTGGAGTAAGCGCAGCCTTGCTTTGAGCATGGATGTGCTGTTGTGGATGAGTATTGTGGGAGGGCGTCTCGTCGCCCGCTTGGACCACCAGGAGGAAATGATGAGAAAACGAGGGAAAAAGTATGTTCAAGCCGCCGCGCTGGTCGATCGCTCCAAGGCCTATGAGCCGGAGGAAGCGGTGGCTCTGGTCAAAAAGGTGTCCTATTCCCAATTTGACGGTAGCGTGGAGGCCCATATTCGTCTGGGTATCGACCCCCGCAAGGCCGATCAGCAGATTCGTGGCACCATGATCCTGCCCCATGGTACGGGTAAGGAGGTGCGGGTGCTGGTCTTTGCCGAGGGCGAGGCCGAAAAGATCGCCGAGGAAGCCGGGGCCGACTATGTCGGCGGCGCCGAGTTGGTGGAAAAGATCTCCAATGAGGGCTGGGTGGATTTCGATGTGGCCATCGCTATTCCCAGTATGATGCGTATGGTCGGTCGGCTCGGCCGTATTTTGGGGCGGCGAGGGTTGATGCCCAATCCCAAAAGCGGGACGATCGTGCCCCAGGAAGAGCTGCCCCGCGTCCTGGAGGAAGTACGCCAGGGCAAGGTCGAGTATCGCAATGACAAACAGGGACAGGTACACGTGATCATTGGCCGGGTTAGCTTTAGCGAGAAGCAGCTTTTGGACAACTTGACCGCGCTGATGGACGCGATCCGCCGGGCTAGGCCGCCGGCTGTCCGTGGTACCTACATTCGCAATATCTCCATCAGCCCGTCGATGGGGCCGGGGGTCAAGGTCGACGTGCCCTCCGCGATGCAGCTCAAGCTGGCGGTATAGGCCGAACGACAAGTTTTAGGCTAGTCATATAAGCATCACCCCAGACAGCAGGTGCTCCGGTGGCTTAAAGGGTTCTCCGCCTGCCCAGGTGAATTTGTATCCTTCCGTCTATGTGCGGGCCTGGTTGAACTCCTGTGTCTGGGGACACGGGAGTTTTATTCGTCAGGGCGGTGAATCCGCCGCCGCTTGCGGCGGTGGGCTCGGGTTTTTGATGAGAGGAGGATTGTATGCCGACTGAAAAAAAGCGGGCGATTGTGGCCCAACTGCAGGAGGATCTTGGTCGTAGCAAGTTGGTCATCTTGACCGATTATCGCGGGCTGAATGTTGCCGAGATTACCGAGTTGCGGCGCAGCTTGCAAAAGCAGGTGGGTGGCTATCAGGTTGTCAAGAACACCCTGCTGCACCTCGCGTTGGGACAAGCGGGCATTGAGGGCCTTGAAGATCGTTTGGAAGGACCGGTAGCCGTGGCCTTTGCCTACGAGGATCCGGCCGCTGTGGCCAAAGCCCTGGACGATTATGCTCGGAGGCAATCCTTGCTCGAGGTCAAGGGGGGCTGGATGGAGGGCAGGGTTTTGACGCTGGATGAGATCAAAGCGTTGGCCTCCCTGCCGTCGCGGCCGGTGTTGTTGGCTCAAGTGATGGGAACGATCCAGGCTCCGCTGGCCAATCTGGTCGGGGGTCTATCGTCGGTGTTGCGGGATTTGATCTATGTGCTCAAGACCCGTGCGGAGGCAGGCGAGTCGGCCGTTCAGGCCGAGACTGCTTCGGCCGCATAGAACTGGAATTAGCTTAAAGGGGCACTGGCCCCGCTGGAGAACTGCCGTTCAACTTGGCAGGTAAAGGAGAAAAAAAAGATGGCGTCGGAGAAACTGGACAAGATTTTGACCGAGATTGAGAGCTTGACCCTGCTCGAGGTTGCCGACCTGGTCAAGGAGATGGAAGCGCGTTGGGGCATCAGTGCCGCGGCGCCTGTGGCCGTGGCGGCCGCCCCGGCGGCCGGAGCCGCCGCGGCGGAGGAAGAGGCTGAGGAAAAGACCGAGTTCACGGTCATGCTGACGGATGCGGGAGCCAAAAAGATACAGGTGATCAAAGTTGTGCGCGAGTTGGTGCCCGGATTGGGTCTGCGTGAGGCCAAGGAGTTGGTCGAGGGCGCCCCCAAGGAAATCCTGGAGAACGTGGACAAGGAGCAGGCCGAGAATGCCCAGAAAAAACTGGAAGAGGCCGGGGCGACGATCGAACTCAAGTAACAGCGATCAGGACCGCATGGTCGCCCTTTAGGGGTGACGCGTGGGTCGCCCCCTTTTAGCGTGATCCTGGTCGGGGTTGGCTTTGTCCAACCCCGACCGTTGTTTTGCTCTATTTGCTCCTGCGGGCCAGCCAGAACAGCAGTCCCCCCAGCAATAACACTCCCAGCACCAGGCCCCCGGCCATGAACAGGCTTACCCCAGCGCCAGTCTGCCAGCGTACCTGGTCAAACCAGACCTGGCCAGCCGGGTCCAGGGTGATGTGGCACCAGATTTGCACGGCGCGAGCCTCGGCCGGGGCGACCGCCTTGGTTTTGGCCTGCTGCCATTCTGTCGTGCCCTGCAGGATCGGCTCCACGGTGATGGGGTCGCCGATGGGTCCACCCATCTCGTCCAAAAACCAGAGCTGGTAGACGCCTACCCCCTGGAGTAGATTCGAGCGCAAATAGCCGGAGAAACGATAGATTTGTTCTGGTTCCACAGCGACTACCTGGACCCAGGAGGCACGTCCCTCTCCTTCGTAGGCTAGGCCGGCGCTGTATTGGCCATGTTGGACCATTCCGGCATCCCAGAGAAAGGTCGCCGGCCCCTCGGCGTTCATGTCGGCCGGGTACCAGCCATCCGGCAGGCCGTCGCCGTCGGTATCCTGCTCAAAATCGCCGTTCTGCAGCTCGTCGGGATAGCTCTCGTCAAAATTGTGAAAGCTCCAAACAATTTCGCCGGCCGGATTGACCTCGATTACCCGCTTGTGATTGTTGTCGGCGATCAGGGTGTTGCCGTTGGCCAGCCGGTCCGCCTCGTAGGGCAGGCCCAGGCCGCCGAAGGACCAGACTACCTGGCCCTCGGGAGTGACCTCCAGGACGCGCCCGTTGCGGGTGTCCGTGACCAGGGTGTGGCCGTCGGGCAGGCGGTCGGCGTCCCGCGGCCAGTTGAGGGCGGTGGTCTCGCCAAAGGACCAGACGACCTTGCCGGCACGGTTGACCTCGATGACCAAGTCGGCCTCCGAGTTGCAGATGATCGTGTTGCCGTTGGCCAGGCGGTCGGCGTTGTGGGGCCGGTCCAGGACGCCGTATTGCCAGAGGATGACGCCCCCGGTCGTGACCTCGATGACGCGGTCGTTGTTGCGGTCGGTGACCAGCAGGACCCCCGGTTCCAATAGTTCGACGTCGTTGGGATAGTGCAGGTGGGATCCGTCGTTGAGGGTGCCGCTGCCATCGCCCCAGTCGTCAGAGCTCCAGAGGATCTGCCCCCCGGCGTCTAGCTGGAAAATACGGTTGTTGGCCGTGTCGCTGACCAGCGTGCTGCCGTCGTCCAGGCGCTCGGCGCTGTGTGGAAAGCGCATGTCGCCGACGTACTGCCAGATAATTTCCCCTTCCCGGTTGACCTCCAGCAGGGCGTCGTCGGTGAGGGTGTAAAAGGCCCCGCCAGCGTCGGTGATCAGGACGTTGCCATTGGGCAGGGGTTCAATGCCCAGGGGGCGGTCCAGAATGTGGGGTGGGTAATAATCCGCGCCTCCCTGCGCCTGCGCCGGTCCCAATCCGACCAGGAGGATGCACAGTATACTCAGGGCTAGGCTAGTGTGGAGGATTCTTCTGAACATGGACAGTCTCCTTGTCTGGCGATCTTTTTTTTCCTATTATAAGGGCAAATGCCGTTCTTGGCCAATCGGCCCGGCTAGGCCAATAGCTCGGCGTAGACGGCCTCTGTCGCTTTGGCACAGTCGCTCCAGTTATGGCGTTCCTTCACCTCTTTCCGGGCGGCTTGGCCCATCCGCCGAGATAACGACCGGTCGCGCAGCAAAGTCAGGATGGCCTGGGCAAAGGCCTCGACCTCGCCGTTGGACACGATCCAGCCCGTCTCCATGTGGCGCAGTCCCTGGGCCGACCCGGCTGCGGCCACGATGGGCCGGCCGGCGGCCATATAGTTCAGCAGCTTGATGGGAAATCCCCAGCAGACCTGCCGGGGTGAGACCGCGACGTCACAGGCGGCGATCAGGGCCTGCATGTCAGACCACCGGGCGATGCTCAAAAGTTGGACGCCGTCCCCCAGGGCGTGGTGCAGGGTGCGGGCCCGCCCTCGGTCGATTTCCCGGTGGGTGGCCAGGATGAGGCGGGCTTGGGGCAGTCTTTGCCGCACCTGCTGGAAGGCCGGGATGAGCGTGGGCAGATCCTGGTAGCGATCCAGGTTGCCTGAATAGAGCACCAGTGGACCCGGAGGCAGTTGCCGGCGAATTCGCTCCCTTTCCAAAGGCGGGACTTGTTCCAGGGATACTCCCGGAGGGATGTGGTGGATGCGCTCGGGGTCCACGCCCAGTCGCTGCAGATGGGGAGCGGTCTGGGCGTTTAGGACGATGCAGGCCTGCGCCCGGCGGGGTAGGTCTCGATCGACCCAGTATCCCAACATCCGGCCGGCCGCGCGCAGGGGCGGCAGGCGAAAATAGGTGGGCAATTCGGGCTGCATCAGGTTGTGCACGTGATAGACTAGCGGCAATCCTGTGTGTCGGCGCACCCAGAGTCCGACCAGCAGGCCCTCGATATTGTGGGCGTGCAATAGATGCGGACGCTCCCTCTGCACTTGCTCCAGGACGCCCCGGGCCAGGGCAAGGTCCTGCAGGGGTTTGCCAATGGCCGGCCCCGGGTCCAGCTGTCGGTAAAAGGGCACCCCGGCCACGCGGTGCACGGGTACCTGCGTCCTGGGCTCTGCTGCTCCCTGTGGATAGGCCACGATGCGCAGGTGATGGCCGCGCTGCTGCAGGCTCTCCGCCAGGCCGGCAATGAGCACCTGCGATCCCTGGGGCAGGGGAAAGGGGCTGGCCGCAATCATCAGGACACGCCAAGTTCTCATTGGCTATTCCCGGTAACCCAGTCCGCGCAGCCGCTCCAGTGTGGCCGAGGACTCCTCGGCCGTGTAGGGCTGCGGTTCCGCTGTCTCGCGATCCCGCTCCAGGGGCTCCTGCTTGGGCAGCGCGCCCGGCTCAAAGGCTGCGCTCAACACGTTCCCATCCAGCGGCTCTGCACAGGCCAGACCCATGACCGCCAGCACCGTCGGGGCAATGTCCTCCAAAGATGCGGCGGCTAACTGTTGGCCCCGGCGTACGCCCGGCCCGGCCAAGATCAGCATCCCCTGCCGGCGGTGGCTGCCGTTCATGCTGCCGCCTTTGGCCCCCCAATACTCCTCCGGGCCGAGACGGCGCAGGGCCGGCCCCTCTCCTCCGCCGCTGGAGAGAAAGGTCAGGCTGTAGCCGCGGTCCAGGGCCGGTTCCAGGACAATGTCCGGGGCCAGATCGACCCAGGGCCCCTCGTAGAGTTCCTCCCGCTTCCAGACCCGCCGCACCAGGGGTGCCCCCGTTTCGGGGTGGCGCCAGTGCTCCAGCGCCGCGCCGATCTCTTGACGTATATCCTCGTACGCTCCCGGGGCGACGGTGCCGGTTGGCTCCCGCCCCCGCAGGTTCAGCCATATCCCCGGCATGGTGTTGACCTCTTCGGAAAAGGCCGCCGTCCGCGGCCAGTCGATCCCGCCCAGGCGGTTCTGCGATTCCAGGCGGTGGACCCAGCGCTTCAGGGGGCCGCGAAAGGCCCATTCCTGCCAACTCGCGGGCAGCCGCAGCCCCAGGCGGCGCAGTTCGCCCGCCAGGCGGTGCACAGGCCCGCCCGAGCCAAAGCGCAGCCAGCCCTGTTGGGCCAGCCAGCGGTTGAGGTGGACGATCCAGGCCCCGCTGCCGCCCGATCCGTGGTCCGAGACGACCGCCAGCACGGTGTCTCGGGGCCGCGCCTCCAGCAGCCGGCCCAGGGCGCGGTCCAGGGCGCGGTAGATCTGTAGGATGGCTTGCCCCAACCCTTTGGCCACTGCCGGGTCGTGGCGGGGCGACCCGGGGTCGTGAAAGGCCCAAAAGTGGTGGGCGACCGTGTCCGAGGCGCCATAGTGCAGGGCAAAGAGATCCCATGTCTCCTGCTGCAGCAGTTGTAGGGCCACCTCCGTGCGGCGCTCTGTGGACCAGAGCAGTTGCTGCAGGGCTTGTTGGTGCCAGCCGGGCCCGATGTTGACCTCCTGGATACCGCTGAGGGGATAGGGGCTGATCTGCGCATATAATTCCGGTGGATGCACAAAGCTCCGGTCGATGCCCGTGGCCACCGGTGCATCAAAGCCGCTGATCATGAATCCGTTGACGGCTTCGGGGGGATAGGTGCAGGGAAAGCCCATGACGCCCACCCGCCGCCCGGCCTGGCTGGCCCGCCGCCACATGGTGGGCACGCGGCGGTAGGTGGCGTTGATAAAGTCGATCTCGTAGCGGCCGGGTCGGCGCTGCGTAAAGTCGAATATGCCGTGCCGGCCCGGGTTGCAGCCCGTCATCAGGGTGCTCCAGGCCGGAAAGCTGACCGGGGGTATGGTCGAGGTCAGCTCGCCCCAGGCGCCCTCACGAAGCAGCCCGGCCAGGTGCGGCAGTTCCCCCGCCTGGGCCCAGGGCAGGACTAGGTCCAGGGTCGCGCCGTCCAGCCCAATGATCCAACATTGCTGTGACATGGCTTACTCCGCGTACTAGGCTGCAATCCCCCAAAGCCGAATGGTGCCGTCCCAGGAGGCCGAGGCCAATAATTTACCCTGGGGGTAAAATACGAGGCCCAGTGCGCCCTGGCCCAGGACCTCCCAGCGCTGGTATTTGCCCAAAGTCCTGCCGACTCGCTCCATGGATCCTCCTTCTTTTGCTACAGGGCGAGCGGTGCAGTTTTGGCTTTTCGCTGTGGCCCCTACCTTTGGGATTTGTCCCTGGCTGGCCATATTGTAGCACAGATCATGGGGAAAGTGAAACCGGCCCCACTGCTTGCTCTCATGATAGCGGACGGGGACGGTTTTTGCTGGACGGGAATCGGGTGCGGGTTGGGCGCGCTTTTGGAAACCTAGTACCCCAGGTTGCGCAGTTGTTCCTCGGTGGCGGCGTCGAGTTCGCCGGCCTCGGCGGCGACGCGGTTGGCCGCCGCTTTGACGATAGCACTTTCCAAGAGTGTGTTCATGGTGTCGTCCAGCTCGGTCTGCTCGGCCTGCGACTCGGTCGCCACCAGGTTGTGCTGCTCGTGGGGGTCGGCGGCCAGGTCAAAGAGTTCCTGGGTGGGCAGTCCGCGGGGGTTGCCCTCGTTGGCCCGGATCCACTTGTGTTCACCCTGCTGTACCATGTGGATAATGTTGCCCTCGTGATCCTCCTCGGCAAAGACGTAGGTCGGGGCCTCGGTCTCGCTCCAGAGGCTGCGGCCCTGCCAGCTCTCGGGCAGGGGCAGGCCCAGCACGTCCAGCACGGTGGGGGCGATGTCCAGGCTGCGGGCAAATTCGCCCTCCAGCGTGCCGGCGCGGGCGCCCCCGGGGTACTTGACGATGAGGGGGACCTCGACCTGCTCTCCATAGAGGGTCAGGCCGTGCCACCAGCCGCCGTGCTCCTGGAATTCCTCGCCGTGGTCGCCGGTCAGGATGATCAGGGTGTTCTCGTACAGGCCGGCCTGTCGCAGCCAGTCAAAGAGGCGGCCCAGGTGCCCGTCCAGGTAGCGGATCTCGCCATCGTAAAGCTGGCTAAAGGTCTCGGCCATGGCGGGGTCGGGGTCCTGGTTCTCGGCCCGGGCGTAGCCCAGCCCGCTGTAGGGATGCTCCATGTAGGGGTCGTGCGGGTCCATATAGTGCAAAAAGAGGTAGAAACGTTCGTCCTGGTGGCCTTCCAGCCACTGCAGGGCCTGGTCCGTCATGGTCTGGGCGTCCTGGTAAAAGTGTTCCACCACTACCCGCTCCCCAGCAAAGCGGAAGTAGGCCCGCCGCAGGAGCTGGTAAAAGGCCAACTGCGAGGAGGAGGCATCGGCCCCCAGGGGGTAGCCCGGTTCCAAAAAGTTGTACTCGTCAAAGCCCTGGTCAAAGCCAAAGCTGGGGGCGACGTTGATGTTGTTGGCCAGTCCGCCGGTCCTATAGCCGGCCATGTGCAGCACCTCGGCCAGCGTCAGGGCGCCCTGCGGCAGCCGCGAGCTCTTGTAGATGGCGGTGTGGCTGCTGGGGTAGAGCGAGGTGAATATGGTCGCAAAGGAGGGCTTGGTCCAGGAGGACTGGGCGAGCATGTTCTGGTAGAGAACGCCGTCGGCGGCCAGGGTGTCCATGTGCGGGCTGTTGGGTTCGTTGTAGCCGTAGCAGGCCAGGCGGTCGGCGCGGAGGGTGTCCACGCCGATGAGGATGACGTTGGGCTTGTCCTGCAGGCTGGTGGGAATGATGCCGGTGGACGGGGGCGCACCGGCCGGGCGCAGCAGCAGTGCGACGAGCAGGGCGCCGGCCAGCAGGACCAGGGCCAGGATGGGGTTGCCCCAGTGGACCAGCCAGCCGCCGGCCCGGCCGCGCTGGAGGCGCCGCAGTGCCCAGAGCAGCAGGGCCAGCAGGACCAGGGCGGCCAGCCCCAGGCCGGCGTGCACCAGCAGGCCGACGGCCGAAAAGGTGCGCAGGTGCTCCTGAAAGACGTCGCGGATGATGCGGTAGCGCGCCACCAGGGCGGCCAGCCCCACAAAGACGAGGCCAAAGCTCCAGCGCGAGAGGATGGCGGCGGGCCTTTTGGGACGGGCTCGACGGGCGATCAGGTAAAAGATCAGCCCCAGGCCGGCCCCTCCCAGTAGGCCGATGAGGCCGTAGAGGATGGCGGCGTAGGGCAGGGCGCGCAGGTCGCTGCTGCTGCCCATGCTCAGGGCCAGCACGGCGATCTCGATCAGGCCGACCAGCAGTCCGGCCAGGGCGCCGGCGCCCAGTCCCGGCAGCAGCCCGTCCGACCAGAGACTGGGTTGGGGGCCGGGTTCGCGCGGGGCGGCGGGGGTTTCGGCACCGGGGGCTGCGCTGGGCCGGCGGGCGTGCTCGATGGCCGGCCGGTATGAATCTGGGCGCAGGGCTAGGACCAGCCCGCCGATCAGGGCGGGGACGGCCTCGGCCGTCCAAAAGCCCAGGTGGCCGACCAGGGCGGCGGCGGTTTCGGGCACGCCGACCTGGGTCAAGAGCCCCACAGCGGTGCCCTCGCGGGCGCCCAGCCCGGCAATGACCGGGCCGATTACCGTGGCCACGATGATCAGCGGCCCCACAAAGAGCATGTCGGCCATGGAGGCCTCTACCTGCACGGCACGGGCGCTAAAGTAATACATCCAGGCGGTGGCGCCGTGTACGACCAGGCCCAGGGCCACGGCCAGCCAGAGGTAGCCCTGCTGGTCCTTGTAGGCGCTGATGGCGGCGATGGCCTCGCGCAGCTTGCCCTCGACGCGGTTCTTGAAGGGCAAGTCCCACCTGAGTACCCGTTCGAACAGTTTGGGCCGCAGCAGCAGCAGGAAGGCCAGCACCACCGGAGCGCAAAAGGCGGCCCCGACGATAATGAGCACGATGTCTGGGACAAAGCGTCGGCCGGCCGGCAGGGTGACCAGTACCAAAAGGGAGAGGGTGAAAAAGCCGGTCACCTTTTCCACCAGGATGACGGCCACCGAGCCGATGGCGTCCTTGGCGTGCTGGGCAATGTCGTAGGCACGGTAGGTGTCCAGGCCGATCGTGCTGGGCAGGAACATGCCGATGAATCGCCCCACCATGAACGAACCCATCAGGTGGGGAAAGGGCACGCGGATGCCCTGCGCCCGCAGCAGCAGGTCCCAGCGCACGATGGCGGCCCCGATGCCGACCAGCTTGACCAGGGTGGCCACGAGCAGCCAGCCGATCAGGACCTGCCGCAAATAGTCGACCATCTCGCGCATGTCGATCAGTACAAAGAGGAGGGCGAACAGCCCGATCGTGATCACGATGCGCAGGACCCAGCCGGCCTTGCCGCTCAAGAGTTGTCGGATCCGTTTCATTTTCGATGGCTCCTCAGCCAACATGGATGGGCGGCCCCAGGGGCCGCCGTTTTAGCGATCAGTTTCATCCCTTTTGCCGGCGCACCGACTAGGTTCTACCCGGGCCGGCGGGAATCCAGCGCAGGGGCCACATTGTAGCACATGGCCCCTGCTTCGTCAAACGTTTTGCCCCTCCAGTTCGGAGCAGGTTTTGAACAGCGTGTGGACCGCCCTGGACTTTTGGGCCTGTTCCTGGGGGTTGCTGCCATAGAGATCCATATCCTCCTGTAGTTGGATCAACTCGTTTCTCAGCAGCGCGACTTTGTCCTGGACCTCGCTCCATCCAGGTAGAGTGCCCAGATAGTCGTGCAGTGCGGCAGCGCCGGCGATGGGATCGTGGACGATGCGTTCGCGGATGGCTGCGATTTTGTCCGGGTCCACAGGCTCGCCCTGGGCGGCGCGCGGCACGGCTGCTTCCGCGGCGATTTGCGCCTCCGCCCCCGGCAGGGTGAACAGGTGGCCCGCCGGCAGGCGCGTGAACAGCACCGGCGTGGCAAAATCCGGGGAGCTATAGCCTGTGGGGCTGAGGGCGATGCGCCGGCGGCCCTCCTGGACGGCCCTGTCCACGGGGGCGCCCTCGGCCAGGCGTCGGTAGAACTCCTGGCTGAAGCGGCTGGCGGTTGCATTGGAAACCCGGTACTGCATGGCGACGACCACGGGAATGTTCTGCTGGGCTATCTGCGCGGCTACTCCGACAAAGGCCCTGGAGGCCGAGGCCATAGCGCTCTCACAGGATTGAAAGAGGACGATGCCGGGCTGCCAGCGGGTGAACAGGTCGCTGAGATACTGCGCGCTGATCCAATCGGGCGCATTGCTGAGATCGTCGACCAGGGCCACCTGGCCCTGTTGTTCGGCCTCCAGGAAACGGGCGTGGCCGATGAAATGCAGGATGTGCGGTTGTTTCCTTTCCAACACGCTGTCTATGGCCACACGAGAGGCCGGGTCGACCGTCTCGACCTCGATCCGTTGAGGCGCGGCGATCTTGTTCAAAGTTTCCAGGACGGGTTCGGACGCGACCGGGCCCAGGGTGCGCTCCCGGCCGGCCTCGTCCAGGTACGTTCCCTGCGGTGCGGCGACGGCCAGGGCGATGCGCAGGGCCTCGCCATCTTCCAGCCGGATGGGCACGGGAGCCTCCCATTTGCGCCGCCGCCGCGTAAAGACCACCTGCGGGGCGGTGGCCAGCCAGAAGCTGTGACCGCTTTGCCGCTCCGGGCGCATAAACTCCCAGGGCAGCGCGGCGATCTCGGGCTGATTGGCTTCGTCAACGTCCAACTCGATGCGCAGCGAGGCCTTTTCGCGCCGGACGACGCTGTCGTAAAAGTCGAGAAAATCGCGGCAGAGGGCCTTGTCGGGGGCGCCCAGAAGGGCCTGGAACAGCTTTTCGCCCAGTTCCCCTACGACGTGCTCCCCTTTCAGTTCCCCCCTCCTGGCCTGTTGGTGCAGCTCGTGGACGCGTTCCAGGAGGCCCCCTTTTAGCCCTAGTTCGCCGTGGGGCTCCCCGCCTACCGGCCTGAGTTCGGGGTCGACCTTTTGCGCCCAGACGGTGTCGTTGTCGATGCGAATCCGATAGACAAAGTTGAGTTCGTTCATTCCTCCGTTCCTCTGTTGTGAAAGCGATCCTATTCGTTGGGCAGCGTGAGCATCCACGTTTCGTGCGCTCCGATGGGCAGGGGCACTTTGCCCTTGAGGGCGTCCTGCAGCCTGGCGCTCAGGAGGTCGAACACGTTGCGCAGTTGGCCTGCCAGCCAGTTCAGTTTGGGCTCGGCGACGGCCAGGCCGGTCAGTTCCACGGCCTCGCTGCCCCGGGGTACCTTGAACACCACGCCCAATTCGACCACCTGGGTTTCCTGCAGGTCGGGGTTCTCCAGCCGCCAGCGGCACTCGGAGCTGCCCTCGCCCACGGCGGTGATCTCGGGCCGGCCCAGCCGGAAGGAGAACTCGGGCATGGCGATCCAGGCGCGCATTTCGTCCTTGTTGGCCAGGCGGGCGCGCACCTCGCCGGGGAGTTTATCCCATACTATCTGCGGCACCTGGTCCAGGTCCAGGCCGGCCTGCCATTCCAGGCCGCCGTCCAGCCCCAGGCTCATGCTGCCGCCCCAGCTCAATACCTCGTGCCAGGCCCGTTGGGGAAAATAGTTCTGCACGATGGGTTCCTTCTCCCCCTTGGGGCCCCAGTCCAGCGAGCACTCTAGCATACTCCACTGCGTGCCGCGCTGCGGCCAGAGCTGCACGTTCAGCGACATGTAATAAAAGTCAAACTGCTGCTGCATCTGGACGGCATAGTCCGCCAGCAGGGGCAGATCGAGCGCGGCGAACGTTTCCCGGGTCAGCCGGACCAGGGTGTTCCTGGGGTTGCCGAAGGAGACTTTGCTTTCCCGCAGGGCCCGGAGGGCGCTGCCGCCCTCGCCCAGGGACAACGACTCGCCGCCGTCCAGCGGGCTTTCCAGTTCGACGACCTCTTGGTACAGTTCGTCCAGTAGCCCCCGCGCCTGCTGCAGGTTTTTGGGGGAATGCCACTCGCTCATGGGGACCTCCTTTTCCACTCGCCCTGCTTGCCGTAGCCGTTCCAATTTGTATTATACCGCAACACTCGGCCCAGGACAAATAGCGGAGGGCAGCGGGAGTGGCCGCAACAGGTCCCCCCAAGTTTGCTTACGGTTGCATTTTGAGGCAGATTGTAGTATAATGCGAACAGACGAGGCTCGGGAAGTGCTTCCCAGGCACGGTTGGGTGTTGCGTTGAGTGTTTCATGCTACCGGGGTGGCTTACAAATCAACCGTGCGGCCATATTCAAGGCCGGCGTACTTTGCAGGAACGTGCAGGGTTGTGAGAAGCGGCAGCAAAGGAGGCGAGTATGGGCACCTTGGGAGCGCGCTTGCGGCAACTCCGACGCGAGCGCGGCTGTACGCTGCAGGAGGTCTCGGACGGTTCCAAGTTGACGCCCTCCTTTCTCAGCCGTTTGGAGCGGGGTATCGTCAATATCTCGGTGGGCAATCTGCGCAAGGTGGCGGCCTTTTTTGACGTTCCCATTACGTACTTTTTTACCGAGGACTTGGTTCCACAGGGTATTGTGGTGCGGGCGGAGCAGGCCCGGCCGGAGCCGGGGTCGTCGGTAGGGGTCCAGCGCTGCTCTTTATTGCCCCAGGATGAGGATTTGTTTGCGGCCGAACTCATTTTTATTGCTCCGGATGCGTCGACCCAGCAGTCCTTGTTCGAGGGTTCTCGCGTGCTCTTTTACACGCTTTCTGGCCGGGTTCGCTGCCATATAGCCGGCCGCGAGATCCATCTGCAGGCCGGCGACGCTGTATACCAACGCCGGCCTTCCGAGTTGTGTTGGTCCAACCCAAACCCGCAGCAGGCCGTGCTCCTGGCGGCCTCGCTACGTACTGAGGAGAGATGATGGCCGGACTTTTTGGAGGGTCTCATGGGTAGAAAAGCGCGCCGCCGACAATCCGTGGAGGTCTCGGACGAGCAGGCGCCCAAGATATTTTCCTCGCGCCGACGGGCTTCCAAACGGGATCACTTTCAATACACCTATGTGCGGGCGGATTTGCTACGCATTGGGGTCCTGGCCTTTTCTCTGTTTACGATGCTCATCTTGTTGCGCGTGCTTACCCTTGTATGGGGTGTTTTGCCCTAGGCTTGATGGCCAGAGGAACCAATCTGCCGGCCCGGTCCTGTAGCTTGTAAGGACAACCGCAATGTCAAAAAAGATACTGATCGTCGAGGACGATCGCCATATTGTCGCTCTGGTACGCTACATCCTGGAACGGGAGGGCTTTCAGGTTCGTGTGGGCCGGGATGGGGTCGAGGGATTGGAACTGGCCGACGATTTTGTGCCAGATTTGGTCGTACTGGACCTGAATATGCCCCGCATGGACGGGGTCGAGATGTGCCGGCGTCTTCGCCTGAAGCGGCCCGACGTGTTGATTATCTTTTTGACCGTGCACGCTGAACGTACGGCCATCGCTCGGGGCTATCGGGCTGGGGCCGATGACTATGTGGTCAAGCCCTTTGAGCTGCAGGATTTGTTGACGCGGATTCGGGATCTGCTGGCCCGAGGTCGGCGTGAGGGCGGTCCGGATCTGGGCCTGGAGGAATTGGAGGTCTAGGACGCTGGGAACTGGCCTGAACATCCGGCCGCCAGGGCCGGCAGGCTGACGGCAATGTCCTCCTGGATCACGACCTGGGCATAGGCATCGGCCCAGGTGCGGCCTAGGTTGCAGACGATAAGCGGGACCCCCGACTGTATGGCCAGCCAGGGCAGCTGCGAGGCCGGCGCCACCACCAGAGAAGAGGCGACGACGAGCAAGAGATCGCACTGGGCGATCTCTTTTTGTGCCTCCCTTAGTACGTCCAAGGGCAACTGCTCGCCAAAAAAGATCACGTCCAACTTGAACAACCCTCCACAATCGCAGTGGAGGGCCTCTTTGTGTCGCCGGTAGTGCTCCAAGAGGGCCGGGCCGGCCACCTGCCGGCCGCACTGCAGGCAAGAGCCCGTGTCGGCGTTGCCGTGCAGTTCGAGCACGCGGCTGGAGCCGGCTTTTTGGTGCAGGCCGTCAATGTTCTGCGTGACCACCGTGCGCAAAATGCCCTTGTCCTCCAGTTCGGACAGGGCATAATGGGCCGGATTGGGCTCGGCCTGCAGCATGGTCCCGGCGGTCTCGCTGAACCACTCGTAGAACTTGAGCGGGTCGCGCTGGAAACTGCGGAGCGAGGCGACCTCGGCTGGATCCACGCGGCTCCAGAGCCCGCTCTCTGGCGAGCGAAAGTCGGGGATGCCCGAGGGCACGCTGGTGCCCGCCCCGGTGAGGGCGACCGCCTGGCGGCTCTGGCGCAAAAGCTGTTGTGCTTGCCGATAGAGTTCTGCGGACATTGCTTTCTCCTCCAGGGAATCCTTGCTCTAGTATCCCGCCTCAGGATTCATCAGCTCTTGGCGCCTGGCTCGCTCTTGTAAACCAGGGCCGTCGCCCAGGAGGCCATGCCCTCCCCGCGGCCCAGGGCCCCCAGTCCTTCATGGGTGGTAACCTGGATCGAGACATCCTCGGCCGGCCGGCCCAGGACCTGAGCCAGGTTCTGCCGCATCTGGGGCACGTAGGGGGACAGCCGGGGCCGCTCGGCGACCAGGACGGCGCTGATCTGCCGGGGCGCCCAGCCGGCTTGCTCCAGCAGTTCGACGACCCGCTTTAGCAAGGTCAGGCTGGAGGCGTCCTTGTAGGCCGGGTCGCTCGGGGGGAAATGCGTGCCAATGTCGCCCAGTCCCACCGCGCCCAGCAGGGCGTCCATCACGGCGTGGATCAGGACGTCGCCGTCGGAATGCCCGACCAGCCCCTGGGGAGAGGAGATGTGCACGCCGCCCAGGATGAGGCGTCGTCCCACCCGCAGACGGTGGACGTCGTAGCCGAGGCCGATGCGCTGCTTATTCATCCGTGGCCTCCTGCTGCCAGAGTTGTTCGGCGCGCCGAATGTCCTGGGGATGGGTGATCTTGAGGTTGTGCGGGTCGCCCGGAAATACGACGATCGGGTGCTGCAGGGCCTCCAAAAGGGCGGCGTCGTCGGTAAAGGATTGTTCGCCGTCGGCAAAGTGGCGGTGGGCCTCTCGGATCAGGTCCAGGCGAAAGACCTGGGGGGTTTGGATGGCCCGCAGTCGGCTGCGGGGCAGGGTGGCCTCGACCTGTTCCTGACCAGAGACCAACTTGATGGTGTCGGTGACGGGCAGGCCGGGTACGGCTGCCCCGCTGGAGCGGGCTGCCTCCAGCCCCCGCTGCAGCAAGTCGCCCGTTACCCAGGGACGGGCGCCATCGTGGATCAACACCCAGGCCGGCCCGCGCAATTGCTCCAGGCCCAGGCGGACCGAGTCCTGGCGGCGCTGGCCCCCGTGGCAGTAAATCATTTCCTCGGGCCAGGCGCGTGCTGTGGCCAGTTGTTGGGCCTGCGGGATTATGTCCGGCCGCAGTACGAGAACAATCCGGTCGACCAGCGGGATCTGCAGGAACCGCTCCACGCTGTGGGCCAGCAGAGGTGCGCCGGCCAGAAGGGCAAAGAGTTTGTCCTGGCCCTGCATGCGGCTGCTCTGGCCCGCGGCGGCGATGAGAACGTGAACCGGTTCCCCTTCAAACACGGATTACTCCTGCTTGGCGGTCCGGCTGTTGGAGGTCAGGTAGGCAAAAGCGATGCGCCCGGCCGAGGTTGGGAGGAGCCGGCTGATAGCAATGTCCACCTGCTGTCCGATCTGTCCCTTGCCATCCTCGACCACGACCATGGTGCCGTCGTCCAGGTAGCCGACGCCCTGGCCGTACTCTTTGCCCTCGTGGACGAGTTGGATGCTCAGCTCCTCCCCAGGCAGGACCACGGGCCGTACCGCCTGGGCCAGTTCATGGATGTTGAGGGTGCTGACGCCCTGCAGTTCGGCCACGCGGTTCAGGTTATAGTCCGTGGTCATGATGGGGCAGTGGTGGATGCGGGCCAGTTGGACCAGCTTGCTGTCGACGTCGACAATGTCCTCGACGTCCAGGTCGGAGATGCGCACGGTAATGAGGGCTTCTTTTTGCAGGCGGTTGAGCATATCGAGCCCCCGGCGGCCGCGCTTGCGGCGCAGCGAGTCGTCGGAATCGGCGATGCGCTGCAGTTCGCGCAGCACAAATCGGGGCACGATCAGGGGGCCGCTGACAAAGCCGGTCTGGCAGATGTCGGCGATGCGGCCATCGATGATGGCGCTCGAGTCGACCAGGACGCCCAGGGGGCCAAAGACCTGCTGGCCGAGGCTGCTGCTGCGCCGGCTGCTAAAGAGGTTAAAGACCTCGGTTTTACGCACCAAGGCGATGGCTGCGCCGATGTAGCTGAGCAGTACGCTAAAGATAAAGGGCAGGATCTGCCCCAGGGGGTCGGGTAGGGTGGAGATGGGCAGGGCCAGCAGGGCCGAGACGATCAGGCCGGCGATCAGGCCCAGGCCGGCGGCGATAATATCCTCGATGGCGACGGTGCGCAGCCAACCGCGCAGCCAGCGCATGGGCACGATGGTGATATAGGGGGTGAGCAGTAAGCCCAGGCCGGCGCCGGCCAGCCCCAGGGAGCCGATGTAGCGCCAGTCCTCGGCATAGATGGGTGTCCCCGAGATGCCCAGGGCGATCCAGAGGCCCAAAAAGCCGAAAAGTAGCATGCCCAATATCCGTACGCCAAAGTCTCCACGCATGATCGTTACCCTCTCGTTTCTGACCGCATCATAACATAGAGGGGCAGGGCTGTCAACGTCGGCCCTAACCGCAAGTCCCTGACCATGGGGCCGGCATTCGGGCCGCCGCTTGGCCGGGTTTGTTTTTGCCCCGGTTCGATTAGGGTTGCAGGAGTCGAAAGGGCTCGGGGATAAAGGTGAGCACAAAGACTATCAGCACAAAGATACCCAGGGCGATTTGGGACGGTTTGAGCCGGGTAACGTCGTCCAGGGGGATGGCGTGGCGCCGGCCCAGCAGCGCGATGAGCAGTGCCCAGAGGAACCAGCCCGGCCAGATGAATCCCAACAGGCCGACCAGGCCGACCATAGCCCAGGTCAGGTAGGAGGCCTTTTTGCCCAACAGGGCATAAGCCACATGGCCGCCGTCCAGGGTGCCGGCCGGGACCAGGTTCATGCCGGTGACCAGAATGCCGGCCCAGGCGGCCATGGCCAGGGGATGGATGGTCACGTCCAGGCCGTTGCTGGGCAGGATCTGGCCAAATATGGCCAGTTTGACCAGCAGGTACAGCAGCGAGTTGCCCTCCATAAAGAGGACCTGTCCCTCCGGAATGACCGTGGGTAGCGCTTCCACCTGCGATAGCGACAGTCCCAGTACCAGCAGCGGCAGGGCGACCACCAGGCCGGCCAGGGGGCCGGCCACGCCCACGGCCAGCAGGTGCCGCCGATTCTGGGGCGGCGCTTTCATTTGGATAAAGGCGCCCATGGTGCCCAGGATGGGGTTGAGAAAGGGCAGCGGGATAAAATAGGGCAGGGTGATGGGCACGCCCAGGCGCCGGCCAGCGATATAGTGGCCCATCTCGTGGGCCAGCAGGATGGCCATCAGGCCGAGCGAAAAGGGCAGGCCGGCCAGCACGTTCTGCCAGAGCGTTCGAGTTGGATCCCAGGCCCAGGTGACGCCGGTATAGAGGGTGGCCAGTATGGTCAGCACAAAGAGCACCCCCGCCAGCCACACCCGCGGTTTCTCCTGGGGGATGCGGCCGGGTGTAGCGATAATGATCTGGCGATCGTCCTGCTCGCGAAAGAGCGCCACATAGTCCAGCATCTCTAGGCGGTGCGAGATCACCTCGTAGGCCTCGTCCGCGTCGACCAGCAGGTGGCCGAACATGTGCACGACGCCCTCCTGGTGGGCATCGATGAGAAAGCTTTCCAGGCCAAAGACGTCACTGACGGCCCGCTGCAGGGCCGCGGGGAGTTCGTTTCTGGGTGTGGTTGTGGACAAACGATTCCTCCTGGACACTAGCGGTCCATTGTGTAGATGTATTTGTAGGAGCGAGGCATTTATCGCCCGAAAGGTCTGCTGCTGAACCTGTCCGCCCTGTTTTGCTTCCGACTGGGTGATGACCGGCAGAAATGCCTCGCCCAAAAACACGGCGTGCGTCCGCGCACCTTTTATCGCCCGATTCGGTAAATCTGCACCCCGGGGGCATCCAGTACCGCCTGGCCCAGTTGGGCGAACTTGGTGCGGGCCTCGGGTGGAGCATTGTCGGGGTTGTTGTAAAAGTTGTGCTCTATTGTGCCCACAAAGACGTAATCGACCTCGTACTCTTGCAGCAGCCGGCGGGCCTCGGCCAGGTCGGTGGTCTGGTAGATGCGCTGGACGACGTCCCGGCGGATGCCGATCTGGGCCAGGGCCTCCGGCTGTCCTCCGCGCCACTGCAGTTCGTGACCGTCCCAGCCCAGCAGGGTGGGCCGGCCGGTGGCCGCCGAGATGCGGCTGTAGTAGCCCCACTCCGGCCCGACGATCTCGAGCACGACGGCGTCGGGAGGCGTGTTCTCCAGCAGCCACTGCACGCCCTCATAGTCGGGGGCATGGCTCTGCTGCATCATGAGCAGCCCGTCCAGGGTCCAGGGCCGCTCCTCGCCCAGGGATTGTCCCAGGGACAGCCAGGGATAGCACAACGACCCCACCACCAGCAGCAGCAGGGGCACGGCCCAGGCCAGCCAGAGCAGGCGCCAGCGCGTCCGGCCGGACAGGGCCTGCTGCAGGATGCGGGTGCAGGCCCAGGCCCCCACGATGCCCAACATGATCCAGGCCTGGTAGTAGAACTTGAAAATGGTGTTCATGCGGCTCTCGAAAATGTCGCGCAGGTAGACCAACTCGCAGCCCACCAGCAGCAGCAGCACGAGCATCAACAGCAGCAGGGCCATGGCCTCGTTGGGTCGGCTCGACCCCAATTGCTCCCAGGCCAGCCAGAGCGGGATCAGCAGCAGCAGATAGGGAAAGTGCAGCAGCACGGCCAACAGTAGGCAGATGGCCAGGCTGGCCGCGCCGTACAGGGTCAGCTTGCCCGCCTGTTGCACCCGCCGGGTGATCAGCCAGCTCAGCGCCGGGTAGAGTGGCAGACCAAAGATAATGAACAGGGTGTGCAGGGAGGTCTTGTCCCAGAGCACCGGCCCCAGGGTCTGCAGCAGTTTGCCCAGGATGGGCAGCCGAGCTATGGTGCCCAGGACCGGGACATCGAGGAGTTCGGCCGGCACGGCCTTGCCGCCCACCAGGGAGTGAAAGGTCAAAAAGAAGGGCAGGTAGAGCAGCAGGCACATGCCGACGAGCAGCGCCAAATCGCGGGCCACGGCCTTGCTGTCCATCCTGCTCCAGCGTTCCTCGACTCCCTGCCGCCAGCGCCAGACCCAGGCCGCTCCGTAGAGCAGCAGGTAGGTCGGCAGGTCCCAACTGTTGAGCATGTACAGCCCACCCAGAACGACTGCGTGCAGGGACATAAAGAACCAGCTCCAGCGGTCCTCCCCCAGCGCCGCCCGGCCCCGCTCGGGGGCCAGCAGCACGTTCAAGGCCAGGGCCATGGCCAGCAGGGTCAGGGGGATGGACATGACGTGGGGGTGCATGTCGGCCAGGTAAAAGCTGAAAAAGGGGAATTCGGTGATGGCGTAGGAGCGTTCTATCTCGTCGGGGCTGACCAAGGCGCGCCAGCGCAGCAGGGCCGCGCCGGCCTGGCCCGATTTGAGGATGCGGTGGATGGCGTTCAGCGAGGGGCGCTCGTCCCAGAGCACGCGCGAGGGCATCCACCAATCAAAGTCCTCGATCTGGTGGCCGGGGCTGGGGGTGATGGCCTCGAATTGGCCGCCAAAGTAGCCGCTCGTATAGACGGTGTGGCCCAGAGGGATGGGACCCCGCTCTCCGGACAGGCGGGCCCTCAGCACGGTGGCCAACTCGCCGGCGTCCAGGGCTACGATTTGGCTGCTCCCAGCAATCACCTGCAGGGCGCCGCTCTGGTTGCCGGCCAAGACGACAAACAGTATGGCCAGAGCCCCGGCGGCGGCCGCCCACAGCCGAGAGGCGGTTTTGTCGGCCATGGCCAGGTTGTAGGCCAGGCTAAAGGCACCGGTCACGCCCAGGGCCAGAAGCAGGGCCAGGTTGAGGTTGAAGGTGATCGCGGCCGGGATGCCCGAGAGCAGGGTCAGGGAGGCGGCCTGAAAGTAGCCCAGGTAGTAATAGTTGATGCTGTAGCCGGCCAGCCAGGGGTCCTGTGGGGGCAGGCTGCGGCTCTGTATGATGCCGTTGAGAAAGGCGAAATCCATGGGCTGCTCGGTGTGGCTGATCGAGACGCCGCCCCAGCCCGGATCAAAGTGGATGCGGCAGATCGCCCCAAAGAGCAGGGCCAGGGCAAAGAGGAGTTCGTAGGTCAGTACCAGCCGCCAGCGCTCCCGCAGAAAGCGCAGCAGTTCGCGGTCCCTCCAGAGCAGGACGGCCGAGAGGGCGGCCACGATGAGCACCGTCAGGATCAACAGGGCGCGGCCGTAGGAGGCCAGTTGCCACATGCCCAGCAACCAGGCCAGGAAGGAGGGCAGCAGTACGCCCACTACCTTGGCCAGTGGATAGCCCCGGTCGGGCAGGTGCCGCAGCAGTTTGGCCGTCAGGGGCAGGGCCAGTAGGGCCAGGACTTGGATGAGCAACCACCAGGGCAAGAGCGATATCATTGGGGTGACCTCTTTTGGGCGCGTATATCGCTGGCTCCGGTCGGATGCTCCGGCCGGTTCCGCTTACTCGTCGGACATTGTGCCCCCAATTATACCGCAAGCTGGGGGGGAGGGCAAGGCCTTGCTCTGAGGCGGCCTACGTGATACAATATAGGGGACTCTTGTGACTTGACAGAATTAACCACAAAGGATATAAAGGACACGAATCTTTCACCCTTTGTGTCCCTTCGACAGGCTCAGGACAAGCCTTGTGGTTTTTAATTCCTACAGGCCGGCTCGCCCGGGTTAGGAGTTACAGGTGAACGATTTTTTGCAGCGCATGCGGAAATTAGTTACGCTTCCCTGGAATGTCAGCACCGCTCGGCGCCGCCGGCGCATGCTGCGCATCCTGCTGGTGGCGATGACGGCCTTTGTGTTAGGATCTCTGCTGCTCTTACTGCTGGCGCGGGCCTTTTTCTCCCTGGGCGGCGAGCGGGAACTGTGGCTGTTCGTCGGTACAAGCCTGGTCGTAGTTTTCGGCAGTCTCTTGCTCTACGCATTGGGTCGCTATTCCTCACGTTGGGCCTCCTGGCTGTTTGTGCTGCTGTTGTTCGGCCTGGCCCTGTTCAGTTCTTTCCAGGAAAACGTGTTGGGGGGCTACAGCGTGGTCCTGTTTATCATGCCTATGAGCGTGGCCAGCATCCTGGTGGCCCCCTATTTGAGCCCGCTGATCGCCCTCTTGGGTATTTTGGCCACTGTTGGAGTGGGCCGTTATCTGCAGCAGCCCTTCCAGTTGGCCTCCTTTCTGCCCAGCCTGGCCGTACTGTTGGGGGTATCGCTGCTGCTCTGGCTGGTGACCTACCTCTGGCAGCAGACCCTGGCGGACTGGCACAGGGCCAACAGTCGGCTGGATCTGCTCTACCGGGCCGGCCATGCCCTGGGTTCGACCCTGGCGCTGGAGGAGGTGCTGCTGACGGTAATGCGCGAGATCCACCGCTTTTTGGACGTGGCCGCCTGCACCATCTGGCTGGTAGATGCAGAAACGGGCGAGCTGGTCTGCTGGCAGAGCACGGACCCTAATAGCGAGTCCTTCCGCGGCTGGCGGCTGGCCCCAGGGGAGGGACTGGCCGGTCAGGTGGCCCAGCAGGGGCGGGATCTGCTGGTGGCGGATGCACAACTCGATCCTCAGCACTACAAGGGCTTGGACGAACGCACCGGTTTGGAGACACACTCGATTCTGAGCACGCCCTTGCGTGGCCGGCAGCAGGAGGTCATCGGGGTCCTGCAGGTGGTGGATACGGCGGTCGACCGTTTCAGCCCCGAGGAGGTCAAGCTTTTGGAGCCGCTGGTTTCCTCTGCCGCCAATGCCATCGAGAATGCGCGCTTGTACGAGCAGGCCCGCCGGCAGTCCGAAACCCTGGCCACCCTGCAGGAGACTATGCAGAGCCTGGCGGCCCGTCAGGGCTTGGCGGAGGTGCTGTCGGACATTGTGGTCCGCGCGGTCGGTCTGTTGGATGCCCTGGCCGGCGGCCTCTACCTCTATCGGGTCGAGACAGACGATCTGGAACTGGCCTATCGCTACAATCTGGAGCAGGTCCCCCTGGGGACGGTCCTCCAGCGGGGGGAGGGGCTGGCGGGTCGGGTCTTGGAGAGCGGACAAGCCCTGTCGTTGGAGGATTACGCCGCCTGGGAGGGCCGTTCCGCCCACTTTGCCGAGGTGGGGGCGGGCCTGGCCTGCCTGGCCGTGCCGATCCGCTGGGGGGATCAAGTGCAGGGGGTGCTTGGCCTGATCGACGAGGCCCCCCGCGCCTTTACGTCGGAGGAGATGACCCGGCTGCAGCGGCTGACCGCGCTGGCGGCGCTAGCGCTGGAGAATGACCGTTTGCTGGGCGGACAGGTCGGTGGGTCCTAGCGATGGGACGCTTGGATGCGGGCACGATGTTGGGAAGGGCTTGAGCATGGTGGATCATTTACCCCCGGAGAATTCTGCTCCCCCGCTGCTGGCCGGCGAGGCTGGCCGCCTGGGGCTGTCCTTGGGCGAAAAGCATTTGGGCATGTTTCGCTCCTACTATGAGCAACTGCTGGACTGGAACAGCCGGATCAATCTGACCCGTATTGTGGGCTGGGAGGAGGTACAGGTGCAGCACTTTTTGGACTCGTTGAGCGCTGTGCTGGTCCTGCCCCCAACGGAGCTTGCTTCCGCATCCCGGATAGTGGATATTGGCAGCGGTGCCGGGTTTCCCGGGCTCCCGCTCAAGATTGTTTTCCCCGCCATCCAATTGATGCTGCTCGAGTCGACCGGCAAAAAGGCGGATTTCCTGCGCCACTTGGTGCAGCACCTGGGCTTGGGGGGGGTGACCGTACTGCAGGCCCGGGCCGAGGAGGCCGGACGGGACCCCGTCCATCGGGAGCGCTATGACCTGGCCCTGGCCCGGGCCGTGGCCGACCTGGCCGTGCTGCTTGAGTACGCCCTGCCCCTGCTGCGTGTGGGCGGGCTCTTTGTGGCTCACAAGGGCCAGCGGGTCGAGGAGGAGGTGGCCGCGGCTGAAGCCGCCCTGCAACTGCTGGGCGGCCGGCTGCGGACTCTGCGCGCGGTCGAACTGCCCGGGCTCGATTTTCCTCGGCACCTAGTGCTTGTGGAAAAGGTGGCCCCGACTGCTGAACGCTATCCCCGTAGGCCGGGCCTGCCGGCCAGGCGGCCTCTGAGTTGAGATTGGCCAAAACGCTTGCACGTCAGCCCTGTATGTAGTACAATACGTGTAGCCTGACCGCGCCACCGTAATCAATGTTACCCAGCCGTTGGTGAATTGATGGATAAAACGAATGCTAGCTTGCTCGTCGCCGATGATGATCCTCGTATCCTGCAATTGCTCAAGGTCTTTTTGGAACGCTCAGGATTTCGCGTTCTGACCGCCAGTAACGGCAATGACGCGGTTGTACTGGCTCAGGAGGTCGTCCCCGACCTGGTGCTGGTGGATGTCATGATGCCCCAGATGGACGGCTACGAGGTCTGTCGGCAGTTGCGCAACGACACCCGCACCAGTCATTTGCCTATATTGATGCTGACCTCGCGCTCGGCGGTGCGGGACAAGATCACCGGTTTTGAGAGCGGCGCCGACGACTATGTGACCAAGCCTTTCGACCTGGACGAACTGCTGGCCCGGGTGCGTTCTCTGTTGCGTCGGGCCACTGAGGTGCCCGTGCGCAGCCCCCTGACCGGGCTGGCTGGTAACCGCTTGCTGCAAGAGGAACTCAAGCATCGCCTGCATCGCCCGGAGCCGATGGCCCTGGCCTACGTCGACCTGGACAATTTTAAGGCTTTTAACGATGCCTATGGCTTTTTCCGAGGGGACCAGGCCATTCAACTGCTGGCCCGTTTGATCGAGGACGTGGTGGAGCAGGAGGGTACGGAGGGGGATTTCATCGGGCATATCGGCGGTGACGATTTCGCCATCATTACCGTCCCGCAGCGGGTAGAAGCGATCAGCGAACTTTTAATCGAGCGCTTTGATGCCGAGATCCAAGAGCTCTATGATCCCCAAGACCGCGAACGGGGTTACCTACGGGGTTATGACCGCTATGGTGTCCCCCACCGCTTTCCTGTCATGACGATTTCAATCGGAACGGTGACCAACCGCAACCGTTCCTTTGCCGATCTCGATGATCTTTCCCGTACTGCGGCCGAGATGAAAACCTATGCCAAGGGCTTGCCCGGTAGCAGTTACGCGGTGGACCAGCGGGAGGATAAGCAGATCGTAGCGGAGCCGCAGGAACGACGGGGCCGTCCCCCGATCTTTGAGGTGGCCGTCGTCGGTGGTGAATCGGATTTGGTGCAGTTGTTGCAACTTTACCTAGAGAAATCCGGACACGATGTTCGTCTCTATCCTTCCGGTCGACAATTGCTGGAGCTTTCGGGCGAACAAGTTCCTCATCTGATCATCCTGGATGCCGTCCAGCGGGATATACCGGTTTGGGATCTCTGTCAGGACATTCGTCAGGAGCCGGTCTTGAAGTATTGTCCCCTTTTATTGGTATCGACCGATTCCGAAGACGAGGAGCGCGCTTTCCAGCGTCATATCGATGCCTTTTTGTTGAAACCCTTCTCAAGACACCAGTTTTCGGCTTGCGTGCAGGGTCTTTTGGAGCGTCGTTCCAATCGGGTGGTTGAGCAGGCTGGAGTGGAAGATGAGCAAGGTGCTGGTCGTTGATGATGAGCGGAGTATCGTCAAGCTGATCGCCGTAAATCTAGAGCTGGAGAATTTTGAGGTGCGGACGGCCTACGACGGTTTTGAGGCGTTGGACCGGCTCCAAGAGGATCGACCCGACCTGATCATCCTGGACATTATGATGCCGCGCATGGATGGTTGGGAAGTGTTGCGGCAGGTGCGGGAGAATGAATCCTTGACGGACATCCCGGTAGTCGTCCTGACGGCACGCACCAATGATGCCGATATTATCCAGGGCTGGCAGTTGGGGGCCGATGAATATATTACCAAGCCTTTCAGTCCGGTGGCGCTGGTCAAGACGGTTCAAATGGTCCTGAAGCGCAGCCCCGGGGAGCGGCGTGCCCGTCGGCAACGGGAGATTGTCCGCGCACAGCTTTTGCGCAGCCTGCGTGAACGGCGCGAGTGAATCTCCCCGCCGCTTGCGGCGGGGCTTTGAAGCGGAATCACCTTTGTGTAGAAACCCCTGACGACCTATTTGCAAAGCAGCCAACATGCCCGCCCTCGGCTCCGCCGAGGCGGGCATCGTAAAGAACGAAAATGCGTAACTACTCCGCCCAACCGCAAGCAGGGCCTATTTACAAATCAGCTAGCAGCACGTCCGAGGAGGGCCGCTCCTCGGACGTTGTTGTCGCTCGAATTTGTCAAAAAGGCGCCGTGTCCTATTCGATGTTCACAGTCTCGGCGATCGGAACCGCCTCGGTCACCACGGAGGGCCCTTGGTTGGTGAAAACAAGCCGGTTGTCCTGTACGTCTACCAGGATGCTATCGCCCTCCTTGAATTCCCCCTTGAGCAAGCTGCGGGAGAGGGGGGTTTCCACCAGTCTTTGGATAGTACGCCGCAGGGGCCGGGCCCCATAGATAGGGTTGTAGCCCTCCTGGACCAGTAGCTCTCGGGCGCTGGGTGAAAGCTCGATGCTGATGCCCTGTTCGACCAGGCGTGTGGCAACTTCTTGCATCTGCAACTCGACGATCTGCAACAGCTCTTCCAAGGTCAGTGAGTGGAAGATGATGATTTCGTCGATGCGGTTGAGGAACTCGGGGCGAAAGGTACGCTTGAGGGCATCCTCGATGTGTTGGCGCATCTCAGTATCGTTAATGCCCTCACTTTCTGCCCGCGAGGCGGTAAAGCCCATGCCCGCGCCGGCGCGGATGAACTCGGTGCCTACGTTGGAGGTCATGATAATGACCGTGTTTTTGAAATCCACGGTGTGGCCCTGCCCGTCGGTCAGGCGGCCGTCGTCCAACACCTGCAGCAGTGAGTTGAACACCTCTGGGTGGGCCTTTTCCACCTCGTCAAAGAGGATGACCTGGTAGGGTCGACGGCGCACCGCTTCGGTCAGTTGTCCGCCCTCCTCGTAGCCGACGTAACCAGGTGGGGCGCCGATCATGCGGGAGACGGTGTGTTTTTCCTGGTACTCGCTCATATCGATGCGCGTCATGGCCGATTCATCGTCAAAGAGAAACTCGGCCAGAGCCTTGGCCAGTTCGGTCTTGCCCACGCCGGTGGGCCCCAAGAAGATGAAGGAGCCTACCGGCCGGCGGGGGTCTTTGAGGCCGGAACGGGCCCGACGGACGGCATCGGAGAGGGCCTGGATGGCCTCGTTCTGCCCTACGACCCGCTGGTGCAGGCGATCCTCCATGTAGAGAAGCTTTTCCTTTTCCTTCTCCAACATCCTGCTGACGGGGATGCCCGTCCAGGATGCGACCACTTCGGCTACGTCTTCGGCGCTGACAACTTCGTCGAGGCCGGCCTCTTGCAGCCAGCGCTCTCGTTTTTCCTTGAACTCGCTTTCGTGGGCCATGTAGCGGGAACGGGCATAAGCCGCCGCCTCATAGTCGCGGGATTGCCCTGCCTCCTCTTCTTCTTGGGCCAGTTGGCGTAGCTGCTCCTCCATTTCGCGCAGATCCTGGGGCAAGCTAAAGATGTCCATGCGCAGTTTGGCCGCAGCCTCGTCCATCAGGTCGATGGCCTTGTCCGGCAGGTGCCGCTCGCTGATATAGCGGGCCGAAAGACTGGCCGCCGTGCCCAGGGCTTCGTCGGTGATGCTGAGACGGTGATGTTGCTCGTAGCGGCCGCGCAGTCCTCTGAGCATGTCGACCGTTAGGTCCACGGAGGGTTCTTCGACAAAGACGGGGGAGAAGCGTCGCTCCAGGGCGCCATCCTTCTCGATATAGCGGCGATAGTCGTCGGTCGTGGTGGCGCCGATGCACTGCAGTTCCCCTCTGGAGAGGGCGGGCTTGAGCATGTTGGAGGCGTCGATTGCACCGGAGGCTGCTCCGGCGCCGGCGACGGTGTGTAACTCGTCGATAAAGAGAATGATCTCTCCCTGAGCACGGCGGACCTCGTCCAGGACGGCCTTGAGGCGCTCCTCAAACTCTCCCCGGAACTTGGAGCCGGCTACCATGGAGGCTAGATCCAGCGCTACGACCCGTTTGTCCCGCAGGGGCTCGGGCACATAGCCGTCGGCGATCTTTTGGGCCAGGCCCTCCACAATGGCCGTCTTGCCTACACCGGTCTCACCGATGATGACCGGGTTGTTCTTGGTGCGCCGGGAGAGGATCTGGATGACCCGGCGGATCTCTTGGTTCCGTCCAATGACCGGGTCCAGGTGGCCCGCGGCGGCCATTTCAGTCAGGTCGTGGCTGTAGCGCTCTAGAATGCGGTACTTGCTCTCGGCGCGCGGGTCTGTGATGCGCTGCCCCTTGCGCAGCTCGCTCAGTTTGTTGAAAATTAGGTCGCGGTTGAGGCCCTGTTCGCCCAGCAGCCGGGCCGTGTTCGAACCACGTTCCGAGGCAATGGCCAGGATCAGGTGCTCCGTGCCGACGTATTCGTCCTTGAGCAGGCGAGCCTCCCGCTGGGCCTGATCAAATATCCATTTCGCCCGCGGTGTCAAATAGACTTGCGTGGGCGGGCCATAGATCTGCGAGCGCAGGCTCCGTGGGGTCCGCGTCAACTCGATCTCTAGGCGGTCCTCCAGTTCGCTGACGTCCACACTCAGATCTTCCAGCATGTTGTATACGGCGCCGTCCTCCTGGCGCAGGAGCGATAAAAAGACGTGTTCCACGTCGAGTTGGTTGTGTTCGAATTGCTGCATAATCTCCTGCGCCATCTGCAGGGCTTGTTGGGCTTGTTCGGTCAAACGATCAAAACGTATCATTGTCCACTCCTGGTGTTTGGGAATAGGCCGCAAACACCTCTTACCGTAGCATAGATCCAGCGCGGCTCTGGGACCGTAATGCGCCCCACATTACGGTGTGCAGAACTTGCTGGGGTTCCCAGTATTAGGGACTAACCGCTGAAATTCTTGTACACTGTGCCAGGATTTGGGCTATGGAACAGTCCTGTTTGCTTCTGGCTAGGCCAGGTCAGGATGCTCTTATGAGATTGATGCATGCACCATTATACAAAAGTCCAAGGTGAGCGTCAAGGCGCCCGGGTACCTTTCCACCCACCCTGCTATAATAGCCCGACAAGCTTGTGGACAGCGTTAACAAAGCGTTAGAAATGTATTAGAGTTTTATCCCCTCAAAGGCATAGAGATAGCGGCGGGGCAGCCGGCCCCGGATATAGACCCCCTCGTTGCGATACTCCTGCTCCTCAATGTGCCCCCGCTCGTGAAAGAGACTGAGCAGTTCGGGCCGGTCGTAGGGAATGACGATTTCCAGGGGGGCGTTTTGGCGGTCCAGGATTTGTTCGACGCGTTGGCAGAGCAGATCCAGGCCCCATCCTTGCAGGGCCGAGATAGCGATGTATTCCGGGCGCAGGTTCAATTCTTGGGCCATCCCCCGGACCTCGGCTTCGTCCACCGCCGAGCCCAGTCGGTCCACTTTGTTCAACGCTGTGAGCAGGGGGATGTCTTGAACCTCCAATTCCTGGAGCACTTGTTGCACCGTCTCGGTATGTTCGGGGGCGTTGGGATGGCTGATGTCCAGAACATGGATCAGCAGGTCGGCCTCCTGGATTTCCTCCAGGGTGGCCTTAAAGGCCTCCACCAGGGTGGTGGGCAGTCGCTGGATGAAACCGACGGTGTCCGTAAAGAGGACCTCGCGGCCGTTGGGCAGGATGACCCGGCGGGTGGTGGGGTCGAGGGTGGCAAAGAGTTGGTCCGCGGTCAGGACGTCCGCGTCGGATAGGGCGTTGAGCAGGGTCGATTTGCCGGCGTTGGTATAGCCAACCAGGGAGATGACGGGAATGCCGGTGCGCCGGCGCTGGCTGCGGTACAGTTCGCGGTGGCGATGCACGTCCTCCAGTTTGCGTTTGAGGGTGGTAATGCGGTTGCTGATGATGCGTCGGTCGGTCTCGAGCTGGGTTTCACCGGGGCCGCGTAGGCCCACCCCGCCGACGCCCTGGCGGGAGAGGTGCGTCCATCGTCCCCGCAGGCGGGGCAGCAGGTATTCATACTGGGCCAGCTCAACCTGCAGCCGCCCCTCGGCGGTGTGGGCGTGCTGGGCAAAGATGTCCAAAATCAAACCGGGCCGGTCCAGTACGCGCGCATCCCATTGTTCTTCCAGGTTGCTGGCCTGGCGGGCGCTGAGTTCATAGTCCACGATGACGACCTCGTAGTCCAGTTCCTCTTTCTGTCGGCCGATTTCCTCCACCTTGCCCTTGCCCAGAAGGGTTCCTGGGTGGGGGCGTTTAAGCCGCTGGAAGGTCCGGCCGACAACCTCTACCTCCGCCGTATAGGCCAGTTGGGTCAATTCCTCCAGCGAGTCCTCGGCTTTCCAAAGCGGGCCGGCCCCATCGGGCAGTTCGATGCCCACCAGTAAGGCCCGTTCCTTCAGCGGGCTGCTGAGGGGACGGTGTTCCAGTTCGGGTAAGGAAGTTTGTTCTTCCATGAGGTCTCCATAAAAAAGTTTATTTAGCCCTTGACCACGCCCAGGGGGCGCAGCCGGACTACTTTGTTGGCCAGCCCAGCGCCATGCATGACATTGACCACGTCGCTGACGTCCTTGTAGGCCTCGGGCATCTCTTCGCCCAAGATGTTGCGCTGGGTGGCCATGACGACGATGCCTTTTTCGGCCAATTCGCGGCGGATGTTGCGGTCCCGGCTGCGGCGGATAGCCCCTTTTCGGCTGAGCAGGCGGCCGGCGCCGTGACAACTGCTGCCCCAGGTTTCCTCCAGGGCCAGAGGCTGGCCCACCAACACGTAGGAGGCCCGGCCCATGTCCCCCGGCACTAACACGGGGTGCCCCGTGTCGCGGTAGGCCTGGGGCAGCTCCGACCGGCCGGCCGGAAAGGCCCGGGTGGCCCCTTTGCGGTGTACGACCAGGATGCGCTCCTCGCCGTCCACTAGGTGCTTTTCCACCTTGGCGATGTTGTGGGCGACGTCGTAAACCAGGCGCAGCCCCAGGGACCGGGCGCTGCTGTGCAGGGCCTGGGCCAGCGCCTCTCGGGCCAGGTGCATCAGGCACTGGCGGTTGACCCAGGCATAATTGGCCGCGCAGGCCATCGCCCGCATATAGTGCTGGCCCTCTTTGGATTTGGCTGGGGCACAGGCCAACTGGCGGTCGGGCAAAGAGATATTGTACTTGCGGGCGGCCTCGCCCATGACCTTTAAAAAATCGTCGCAGATCTGGTGGCCAAAGCCGCGCGATCCGGAGTGAATCTGCAGCACGATCTGTCCCTCAAAGAGGCCAAAGGTCGCGGCGACACTGGGGTTAAAGACGGTCTCGACCACGCTGATTTCGACAAAGTGGTTGCCCGATCCCAAGGTGCCCAGTTGGCGCCGGCCGCGTTCCAGCGCGCGCGGGCTGTACTGTTGGACAATGTCGGGATCGGCCCCCTCCATGGCCCCGCCATCCTCGCAGTATTCGACGTCCTCAGTCCAACCATAGCCCTGCTCTACCGCCCAGCGCACGCCCTTGACCAGGGCGCCCTTGGCCCGGCTGAGGTCGGCCGTGATGTCGCCACGGGAACCCACCCCGGCCGGCACGTCGCGGTGCAGTTGCGCCACCAGGTCGTGGATCTTGTCCTCCACGTCTTTTTGGGTCAGATCGCTGCGGACCAGGCGGACGCCGCAGTTGATGTCATAGCCTACCCCGCCGGGCGAGACGACCCCGCCTTTTTCGGGATCGGTGGCGGCTACGCCGCCGATGGGAAAGCCATAGCCCCAGTGGATGTCGGGCATGGCCATAGAATAGCCCACGATGCCCGGCAGGTGTGCTACGTTGCGGACCTGCTGTGGGCTGCGGTCGTCGGCGATCTTGGTCATCATTTTGCGGTCCGCATAGATGCGGGCCGGTACCCGCATGCCCTCACTTTTGGGGATCTCCCAACGGTAATCGTCTACCTGGACCAGTCCGTATTCCTCGATACCCATGTCTATCCTCCTACCCGGCCGGACCGGGTTGCGCGATCGTGCACAAAACGTCTGCGTGCGGAACCCTGGGCCGTCCTCCACGGCGGCAATGTGGGAGCAGGCGAAATGCTCCAGTCCGCTGGGGGACCCCTGGATCTCTATTGTACCACAGAGGGAGGCTTGTTTTCAAGCCTAATCGGCCGGAATGCAGGCTCCGGCCAACTCGGCCAGGCGGGTGTTAAAGCGCTCCAGCAGGTCGTCCAGCGACCAGTCCAGCAGGATGCCGGCGCCCTCTGGCCCCACCCCTTGGGTCTGGGGATCTCCCTGGATGCTGGCTTGATCCAGGGCCTGCTCTAACTGCTGGCGCTCCTCGGCCGGTATCTGGCGGGCGCTGGACAGCTCGGCCTGGGCCTCGACGACCTTGATTTCCTGCCCTACCTGCTCGACGCCCTGTGCGTCCAGCTCCTCTGCTTGGAGCAGGGCGTGCAGGTCCAGGCAAACTAGATCGCCCTCGGCGTCGTAGCTCAGGTCAAAGCTGCCCTCCAGCAGGGCTACTTCGGCCCGAAAGCCGTCCCGTTTGTAGCCCACGCGCAGCTGAAAGTAGGCGCTGTCCTCGATGCAGTTGCTGACCTGGGGTGTGTTCAGGTAGAGCACGCCCCCGGCTAGATCCTCCTCCATACGCTCGATCTTGCTGTCCGCCCAGACTTGCAGTGACTCGATCGAGGTGGCCGCACAGGCCGAACCGGGCGGCGGCGGGGGAGCCAGGGTCGGTTCCAGTTCGCGGATGTCGATCTCGCAGCCGGCCAGCAGGGGCAGGCTGAACAATACCAGGGCTAGAAAAAAACGAATTCGTTTGCGCATCGAAACCTCCTCTGTACATTCCTTGTGGTGGCCCAGCGGGCCATGGTGGACTTTTCGCTTTCTGTAGGGGGTCTCAGGCATCACTGGCGGAACTCGGATCGGGAGCATCGTTTTGAGCCCGTTCCAACTCGAGTTTGCGGATGCGGTAGAGCGATTCCTCGGTCAGGCGGCGGTTGCTGGCGACCAGGTCGGCCAGCAGACCAAAGAGAAAAATCAAAAAGCCCAACAGCAGGAATGAGCCGCCCAGGATGACCGACTGGAGGTAGCGGCCCTGCGTAGCGCCGGGATTTTGCAGGTAAAATGCGAGAAAACGTCCCAGCAGGATTAGGCCGATCAAGCCAAAAGGCGCGGCCAGATAAAAGAACGTCTTGAGCGGTTCGTACATGGCATAGGTACGCAGAATGGTAGCGCCCTGCAGCTTGATGAACTGGCCCATGCTGCGCATCAGGCGGGAGGGACGGGTGACCTGGTGGATTTCAACCGGCACGTGGGTGATGAGCAGGCCCTTTTTCCCGGCCTGGATGACCGTTTCCAGGGTGTAGGAATAGGGGCTGATGACGTTGAGCCGCAGGGCCGCTTCCTTGGAAAGGGCGCGGAAGCCGCTGGCGGCATCGCGCACCTGGGTGCCGGAGGTCAGGCGTACAATCCAGGTGCCCAGTCCCTGCAGCAGGCGCTTGGGGCGGGAAAAGTGGGCGACGTGCTGCGGCCGGCGGTCCCCAATGACCATGTCGGCCCGCTGCTCCAGGATGGGCCGGATCAGCTCGGGGATGGCCTCGTTGGGGTACTGGTTGTCGCCGTCGGTATTGACGATAATGTCCGCGCCCCGGCGCAGACAGGCGTCGAGCCCGGTCTGAAAAACGGTGGCCAGACCCTTGTTGCTCACGTGGCGGATAATGTGGTCGGCACCGTGTTCGCGAGCGACCTGGATGCTGCGGTCCCGGGAGCCATCGTCGATGACCAGGGTCTCGATCACGTCTACCCCGGAAATCTGGCGCGGGATGCTGTCGAGCACCGCTCCCAGCGTTTCCTCTTCGTTATAGACCGGAATCTGTACAATTACCTTCATCGCCCTCACTTGAAAAGTGGATCTGATCGGGTCTCAGTGCCCCGGATGCTCTTTTCCGACCGGCCCTAGGAGCCCGTCGCTTGCCAGCGCTGTCTCCAGGCCCCATTGCTTCAGGGCCTGTCGGGCCGCCTCTTGCTGTGCCGCCTGTTTGCTGGCGCCCTCTCCCTGGCCCAGGACCTCTCCCTCCACCAGCACTTGGGCCCGGAAGGTGCGGTCGTGCTCGGGACCCCACTCGCCCACGGTGCGGTAACGCGGGGTGATCCCCATCCGGCCCTGCACCTCAATCTGCAGGGCGCTCTTGGGATCGAGCAGGCGTTCTTGAAAGCGCTGGGCCATCTCTTCCAGAAAGGGCAGCAGAAAGCGGCGGACACTGTCCAAGCCCTGATCCAGGTAGAGGGCGCCCAGCAGGGCCTCAAAGGCATCGGCCAGGGTGGTGAACCGGCCGCGGCCGCCGTCGGCCTCCTCTCCGTGGCTCAGGACGAGAAAGTGGCCCAACTCCAGGCGAGCGGCGATCTCGGCCAGGGTCTCGGTACGCACCATCGAGGAACGCAGCAGGGTGAGCTGCCCCTCGCTCTTTTCGGAGTAGCGCTGCAGCAGGAACTCGGCGGCCAGGAAGCCCAGGATGGCGTCGCCCAGGAACTCGAAACGTTCGTTGGAGGCCGGCGTCCTCTCGGGGTTCTCGTTGAGATAGGAACGATGGATCAGGGCCTGCATGAGCAGGGCGTGGTCCTCGAAAACGAGCCCCAGTTTTTGTTCCAGCGCCGAGAGGTCGGGCATATTGGACAAGGGCTTACTCCTCGTAACGGCTAAAGATCAAGCTGACGTTGTGTCCCCCAAAGCCGAGCGAATTGCTCAGGGCGACCCGCACGTCGGCCTGGCGGGGCTGGTTGGGGACATAATCCAGATCGCATTCGGGGTCGGGATGCTCATAGTTAGTGGTGGGGTGGATGACCCCGTGGCGGATGGTCTCGATGCAGACGATGGATTCCATCGCGCCGGCCGCCCCCAGGAGGTGTCCGACCATCGACTTGGTGGAGCTGATGGGCAGATTGGGGGCGTGCCGGCCAAAGACCGCTTTGATGGCCTGGGTTTCGGCAATGTCGTTGAGCAGGGTGGAGGTGCCGTGAGCATTGAGATAATCGACGTCCTCAGGCCTCAGGCCGGCCTGCGCCAGGGCCAGGCGCATGGCCTGCACGGCCCCAGCCCCGCCGGGTGCAGGGGCGGTGATGTGGTTGGCGTCGGCGGTGGCGCCATAGCCGACCATTTCGGCCAGGATGGGGATCCCCCGCTCCTGGGCGCTTTCCAGCGCCTCCAGTACCAGAATGGCCCCGCCCTCCCCCAGGATAAAGCCGTCGCGTTCGGCGTCAAAGGGTCGGCTGGCCCGCTCGGGCTCGTCATTGCGGCAGGAGAGGGTGCGGGCCGCATTAAAGGCGGCGATGGACATCGGCACGACCGAGGCCTCGCTGCCGCCGGTGATCATGACATCGACGATGCCCCGGCGGATGGACTCGAACGATTCTCCGATGGCGTGGGCCGAACTGGCGCAGGCCGAGGTGGTGCAGTAGTTGATGCCCTTGGCGCCATAGGTGATCGAGATCATGCCGGCGGCCATGTCGCTGATCATCATGGGCACGGTAAAAGGGCTGACTCGAGAGGGCCCCTTTTCCAAGAGCACCTGGATCTGTTCAAAGATGGTGCTAAAGCCGCCAATGCCCGATCCGATGATCACGCCCATCCGCTCGGCCGGGATCTGTGCGGACGACAGGCCGGCCTGCCGCGTGGCCTCCTGGCTGGCGGCCAGCGCCAACTGGACGAAACGGTCGTTGCGTCGCGCCTCCTTGCGGTCCATATAGTTGAGGGGATCAAAGTCCGGAATTTCGGCGGCGATTTGGGTGGCGTGCTCGCTGGGATCAAAAAAGGTGATCGGGCCGACGCCCGAACGCCCCCCGAGCAGGCTCTGCCAAAAAGTCGCTGTGTCCAGTCCGACCGGGCTAATGACCCCGGTGCCGGTGATGACGACGCGGCGAGGAGACATCCGTACCTCCTTCTGTATACAAATTCGGCCACGAGGGGCCGCTTTTGCCTCTGTTCGCCCCCTTTGGGGTACCCACATTGTACTATAGCCTGCCCCGATGTGCAAGCACTCGCGGGCTGCTTGACTTGCTCATGCGACTGTGCTATACTGATAGCAAGTTCTCAGCAATAATTTGCCCTTTTAGAGGAGGTTGCTATGCAGCCAGCTACGCCTGTCTGGTCCGTCCATCCCCCGGCCCCCCCGAAAGACCTGGCCCCTTTTGCCGATTGGCCGCCCCTGTTGGGGCAGATCCTCTGGAACCGCGGCTTGAGGGGCGCCGAGGCGGCCGCTGACTTTTTGCAGCCCGATTACCGCCGTCTGGCGGACCCCTTTCTGATGAAGGGGATGGCCGAGGCCTGCGAGCGCATTGCCCACGCCATCCGGCAGGGCGAGCCCATCACGATCTATGGGGATTTTGACGCCGATGGGGTGACGGCGGCCGCCCTGCTGGTGCAGGCAATGCGCCAGATGGGCGGGCAGGTCTCGGCCTATCTGCCCCACCGCTTGGAGGAGGGCTATGGCCTGCACCGGGAAGCGGTCGAGCGACTGGCGGCCCAGGGTACAGCCCTGCTGATTACCGTGGACTGCGGCATCAGCAACGCGGACGAGGTGGCCCGGGCCGCTGAGGTGGGCCTGGATGTGATCGTGACCGATCATCACCTGCCGCCGGAGCAACTGCCGCCGGCCCTGGCCATTCTCAATCCCCGCCAGGAGGGCTGCGCCTATCCCTACAAGCGCCTGGCCGGGGTGGGCATTGCCTTTATGCTGGTGCGCGGTTTGGCCAAGGCCGGCCTGCCCCTCAACGGCTTGCGCGGGCGTGAGCTGCTGGACCTGGTAGCCCTGGGCACGGTCGCCGACGTCTCGCCTTTGGGGGGTGAGAACCGCATTCTGGTCGCCCACGGGCTGGAGTCCATGCGCCAAACTCGCCGGCCGGGCCTGCGCGCGCTGCTGGCCGTGGCCGGCCTGCGCCCCGAGACGGTCAATACCGGGACCATTGGCTTTTCGCTGGGCCCGCGCCTCAACGCGGCCGGTCGCCTGCAGGATGCCATCACCGCCTATCGCCTGCTCCTGGCCGAGACGCAGGAGGAGGCGGCCGTCCTGGCCGAGGAACTGGATGCGCTCAACCGGGCCCGCCAGGAGCTGACCGCCGAGATCCTGGAGCGGGCCCGCCAGCAGGTCCTGGCCCTGCCCGAATCGCGCAAGCTGATCCTGCTGGCGGACCCCCATTTCCCGGCCGGCGTGGTTGGCCTGGTGGCGGGCAAGTTGGTCGAGGAGTTTTTCCGGCCGACCCTGTTGATCGAGCGCGGCGAGTCGCAGAGCCGAGGCTCGGCCCGCAGTGTGCCCGATTTTCACGTCACCGCGGCCCTCACCCACTGCGCTCACCTGTTGACCCGCTACGGCGGACACCGCCTGGCGGCCGGCTTTGGCGTGGCCAACGAAAACCTGGTCGACCTGGAAGCGTGCCTGCTGGCGCAGGCCGAGCAGCAGTTGGACGAGCGCTCGCTGACACCTACGCTATGGGCCGATGTCGAGGCAAGGTTGGAACAACTGGACGGGGAACTCTATCAACTGTTGGAACAGATGGCGCCTTTCGGTGTCGAAAACCCCCGGCCGGTCTTTATGTGCCGCGCCCTCAAGGTTGTTGAATCCCGGCGGGTGGGACAGGAGGGCCGCCATCTGAAACTCAAGCTGGGGCAGGGCCGGCTGGTCTATGACGCCATCGCCTTCCGGTATGGCCAGCGCGCAGGTGAGTGCCCAACCGGGAGCTGTGTGGATGTGCTGGCGACCCTGGATATGAACGAGTGGGGCGGGCGCAAGTCGCTGCAGCTCAAATTGAGGGATTTTCATCCGGCGCAGCAGGCTTGACCGCGATGAGGACGCGACTGCCGTCCTGGTCTGTATACAGCTTGCGCTGCTCAAAACGGGCAAAGAGCTGGTCGATTTCCTGCTCGCTGTAATAGCGCCAGACCAGACCCCGCTGCATGCCGTCTACGTAGAGGCGGGTGCCGTCCTCCAGGAGGTGGTGGGGCGATTCCTTTTTCTCCTCCATACCGTCAAAAGAGGCAAAGAGCAGGCCCCCGGGCCGCAGGACGGCCCAAATCTCCTGGACCGATTTTTTCGCCTCCACCACGGGCATGTGGTCCAGTACGGCGTTGGCTACCACCGCGTCAAACATGCCGTCGGGGTACTGCAGGGTGCTGGTCAGGCCCACCTCAAAGTGCACGTTGGGCATGTGTTCGTCCCGAGCCCAGTCGCGGGCGAACTGGATGGCCTTTTCCGAGGCATCCAGCCCGTGGACGTCAATGCCCTGGGCGGCGATGAGCATGCTCAACCGGCCGATGGCGCAGCCCAGGTCCAGCACGGTCTGGGCCTCGTGTTGCAGGAGGAGCCGGATGACGGTCTGGGTCCGCTCGCTCGTTGGCAGGCGGCGCCAATTAGCATTGGCGGCGGCAAAGGCCTGGTCCCAAAAGGCGGCCGTGTTCAGTTCGCTAAAGTCAATGTTCATGGGTACGGTTGTCCCTCGTGTTCGCTTTTGTACGCACTGACCAGATTATAAACCGAAGCGGGGTCTCTCGTCAAGTAGGGTCCACAAAAGGGCGCGCTCCCGCAAAAGGTGGCAATGCCTACGCCAAGCTCTCCCAGGTCCCTTTGACCCCCACGTACTCAAACTCCGCCTGGTTTTTTGCACCCTCAAGCGTGTCGTGATAGGTATCCGTTAGCACGCGCCAGTCTGAGTCGCAGTAGAAAAGGTAAAATCCAGCCTGACCCTCGTACTGGCAGATGGCCAGGCCATTCACTGGGTCAAGAGGCCTGCCGTCCACAGTGTGGCGGCAATTGCCCGTCGGCTGGTGCCGGGAATCTATAGCCGTGTAGAGCAAAACTCTGGCCCCATCCATTCCATTTAGCATGTTTTATGGAACTCTCGGCGCTGGCTGCCCAGGTTAATGAGGATGCACTTTTTGCACGAACTCGGTCAGCACGCCGTGCAGGGAGGCCGGGTGGACAAAGGCCACCACGGCGCCGTGGGCGCCGGGCCGGGCCTCCTGGTCGATCAGGCGCAGGCCGGCCTGCCGGGCCCGCTCCAGGGCGGCGGCGATGTCGTCCACCTCGTAGGCCAGGTGGTGCAGCCCCTCACCGCGCTTTTCCAGAAAGCGGCTGACCGCCGATTCGGGCGAGGTCGGCGTGATCAACTCGATGCGGCTCTCCCCGGCGGCGAAAAAGGCCACCTCCAGGTGCCGTTCGGGCAAGAGTTCCCGCTCGCACTGCACGCCCAGGGCGGCCTCGTAGGTGGCGATGGCCCGGTCCAGGTCGTGCACGACGATGCCCACGTGATCCAGTTTGAGTTGCATCTCGTCCCTCCTGACTATCTCAACCGTGGAATTCTTGTTCAACCACAAAGGGCACAAAGGGGAAAACTTTCCCTTGTGGTTTTATGGTTGCAGCCCAAAGGTTCTCAACGCCGCAGCTGCTCTCCCAGGCGAAAGCCCTCCTCCAGCGCCCGGCGGTTCAGGATCTCGGTGCCGGCCGGCACGCCGTTCAGCACGGCGTTGGTGATGGCCTGCCGCGAGACGACCTCGCACAGGCTGACCACCACGCCGAGGGCCACCACGTTGGCCACGACGGCCCGGCCCACGGTTTCCTGGGCCAGCCGGGTGATCGGCGCAATGTAGGCCATGGTCGTGGGGATGTGCTCGACCATGTCCTCGTCCACGATCAGGATGCCGTTGTGCTTGAGGGTGTAAAAATTGCGGTCCATGGCCATCTGGCTCATAGCCACGATCAGGTCGGCCTTGATGACGTGGGGATAGTCGATGGGCTGATCGCTGATGACGACGTCGGAGCGGCTGTCGCCGCCGCGGGACTCGGGCCCGTAGGATTGGGTTTGGGTGGCGTACTTGCCGTCATAGTGGACCGCAGCCTCGGCCAGGAGCCGGCCGGCCAGCATCAGGCCCTGCCCGCCCAGGCCGGACAGGCGCACTTCGTAGCGCCAGGGCAAGGGAAATGACTGCTCTGTCATGCTTCTCCCTCCTCGGCCGCGTCGGCCATGGCCTGCTCAATGATCTCTTGGTATGCGCTCACGTATTCGCGGGCCTCTTTGCGAAAGAGCAGCCCCCGGGGCAGTTTGCCCTCCCGTTCCTTCGGTTCTAGCTTTTCGTAACGGGCCAAGGGGATGACGTTTTCCTTCTGCCACTGCAGCATGTCCACGGCACTCCCGCGCTGGTTCAGCTTGCCATAGTTGGTGTGACAGTGGGCCACGACCTCAATGACGGAAAAGCCCTGATGGCCGATGGCCTCGGCGACCAGCTTGGGCAGCTCGGTGGTGTGATAGGCCGAGGTCCGGCCGACAAAGCTGGCGCCGGCGTGGATGGCCAGATCGGTGATGTTGAAGGGCTGGTCCAGGTTGCCATAGGGGGCGGTGGTGGCCCGGGCGCCCTGCGGCGTGGTCGGCGAGTACTGCCCGCCGGTCATGCCATAGATCTGGTTGTTGACAATGATGGCCGTCAGGTCAATGTTGCGCCGGCAGGCGTGGATAAAGTGGTTGCCGCCGATGGCCAGGGCATCGCCGTCGCCCATGACGGTGAGAACGTGGAGATCGGGACGGGCCATCTTGAGGCCGGTGGCAAAGGCCAGCGCGCGGCCGTGGGTCGTGTGCAGGGTGTTGAAATCCAAATAGACCGGCATGCGGCCGGTGCAGCCGATGCCCGAGATCAGGGCGATTTGGTCGTTGTCCAGTCGCAGGCTGTCGATGGCGCGAATAATGCCGCCCATGATGATGCCCAGGGCGCAGCCGGCGCACCAGACCGTGGGGAACTTTTTTTTCCAGCGCAAGTATTGGCGCTCTACGTCGGCGATAATTTGTCGTTCCATGTTACTCCTCCCTCAGGCAGTCCAGAATATCCTTTGGTGTAATCATGCTGCCATCCAGCCGGTTGATCCGCCGCACCTGGCAATTTCGAGCGACCGCCCGCTCTACCTCCAGGACCAGTTGCCCCCGGTTCAATTCGGGGACGACGATCCGGCGGCAGTGCTCGGATAGACGCTTGATGTGTTCGTGGGGGAAGGGCCAGAGCGTCAGCAGCTTGAGCAGGCCGGCCGAGATGCCGCGGTTGCGGGCCTCTTTGACCGCCCGCTCCGCGGCTCGGGCGACGCTGCCATAGGCAATGACCAGGCAATCCGCCCCATCCATGGCCAGTTCCTCCCACTGGAGGATCTCGGCTAGGTGGTGCTCGATCTTGCCAAATAGGCGGTCGATGCTCTGGTTGACCTCGTCGGTGCGGGAGGTGGGAAAGCCCATGGCGTCATGAAAGAGGCCGGTGACGTGATAGCGATAGCCGAGGCCAAAAGGGGCCAGCGGCGGCACCGGGCCCTCCGACTCGCTGTAGGGGGCGTACCATTCGGGCGGGATCCCCGGCAGCAGGCGGTTGATGACCTTGAGGGTCTCTTGCTGCGGTAGTTGGACCCGTTCGCGCATGTGGGCGATGTCGGCATCCATCAGCAGGATGACGGGGGTACGGTAGCGCTCGGCCAGGTTAAAAGCCCGCACGGTCAGGGTAAAACATTCGTGGACTGTGGAGGGGGCCAGGGCAATGATGGGGTGGTCGCCGTGTGTGCCCCAACGGGCCTGCATGACGTCGCCCTGGGAGGGCTTGGTGGGCAGGCCGGTGGAGGGCCCCCCGCGCTGTACGTTTACGATCACGCAGGGAATCTCGGCCATGACGGCAAAGCCGAGGTTCTCCTGCATCAGGGAAAAGCCGGGGCCGCTGGTGGCGGTCAAGGACTTGAGTCCGCCGAGCGAGGCCCCGATGATGGCGGCGATGCTGGCGATCTCGTCCTCCATCTGGATAAACTTGCCGCCGACCCGGGGCAGACGGCGCGAGAGGATCTCGGCAATCTCGCTGGAGGGGGTGATGGGGTAGCCGGCAAAGAAACGGCAGCCGGCCGCCAGTGCTCCCTCGGCACAGGCCTGATTGCCCATCATAAAGTGGATATCGTTCCGAGCCATGTTGTCCTCCCCTAGGTGATAGCGCCGCGGCTGCCCTCGGCCTTGTCCTGGCCCAGGGAGGTCGGC
>JAFGKG010000044.1 GCA_016928715.1 Chloroflexia bacterium | reverse complement strand
AGGGCAATCACGATGGGCTGCTGCTGGGCGGCCGCGGCCACGTATTCGCGGACGGCCCAAAAGGTCTGTTTCTGCCGCGTCTGCGGATCGAGGTCGCGCACCCAGTCGGCCCACTCGCCCTCCAGCTTGAGACCCAGCATGTGCGCCAGGAAGGGCACGGCCTCGCGGGCCGACTCTTTGCCCAAAAACGTTTCGACGTGTTCCCACAGCGTAAAGAGGATATCCTGTTCCCGGGCATCCACGCTCAAGCCCAGGGCGCTCACCAGGACGTTCCGGGCCAGCCAATAGCTCATCTGCTCGCTGAACGAGAGCGATTGGCCCTCCAGCCAGCGCACCGGCGCCTCGTCCTGCTCGCTGCCCAAGAGGTGTCCTCTCAGATCGCGCAGCAGGCGCGACTTGCCCAGTCCGCTTTCGCCAATGATCGAGACAATCTGGCCCCGGCCGGCCAAGAGGGCCTGGGCGCACTTTTGCAGCAGGGTCACCTGCTCGTCGCGGCCGATCAGCGGGGTCTCGCCCGCCGTCAGCCCGCGAACCCGGCCCACCTCGCCGCGCCGGCCCAGCACCTCAAAAGTGGGGATGAGGATTTCCTTGCCCTTGACCTTGAGTTCACCGCGGTCCTCCAGTTCAAAAAAGGGCGCCACCTGTTCCTGGGTCTTTTTGCTGATAAAGATCCGTTGCCACTCGGCCTTGGACATCAGACGGGCGGCCATGTTGATATCGTCGCCCATCAGGGTGTACTCCTGCCGCATATACTCCGGCCGATCGGTCGAGCCGACGTTGCCGGCGAAAAGGGCGCCCGTGTTGATGCCAACGCGCTGGCGGAAACGATAGATGCCCACGCTCGTCTGCAGGGCGGCGAAATGATCGCGGGTGGCCCGCTGCATGTCCAGCGCCGTATAGACGGCCCGCACCGGATCGTCCTCGTGCGCCCGGGGCGCCCCGAAAAAGATGACCAGGCGATCGCCCACCGAATATTGGTCCATCCGGGCCAGGGTGCCCTCGTAACGATCGACTACCTCGGCCATGTGGACAAAGTAGTCGTTGAGCCGCTCGGTAATGACATCGGGCTGGCTCTCACCCAAGTCATCGATCAGATCGCTAATCCCCACATAGTTGACAAACATCACCGTGACCTGCCGCCGGTCCGGACTAATCCGAGGGGCTCCCGGGTTGGTGACAATGCGCGAGATCAGCTCGCCGGGCAGGTAGGGCGACAGGCAGTCCAGGCGATCCACCAGGTAGGTGATTTGGGCCCGCACGGTCCCTTCTTCGCGAACCGCCAGCCCCCCTGGCGGCTCGTCCAGGACGAAACGGCCCGGAGAGCGCTGCTCTGCGGGCAGGGGCGGCGCATGGCGCAGCAGGTAAAAACCCTCGGCGCGTTCCTCCAGCTCGAGTTCCTGGCCCTCCAGCAGGGGCAGCAGTTCCCCGGCCAGGATAACGTCACCGGGCTCGGCGTGCCCTTCGGCCTGTTCGGCGCGGTTGACGGTGTGGCCGGTGGTGACGTAGGCCATAATATGTTCGGTCCCGATATGGGCGGCAAAGTAGCGGCCGGCAGACAGGCCGCACTTGATGCGCAGGGACCTCTTTTCGCCGGCGGCGTCGATCTCGGCGAATTCGCCCATCACGTCCTGCATAGCCAGGGCGGCCTGGACGGCGCGCAGGGCTCCGGCGGCCATCTCCTCGTCCGTGTCCGCCGCAAAGTACCCCAGGAGCGCATCTCCGCCGAACTTGAGCAGGGTGCCGCCGTGGCTAAAGAGGACCTCGACCAGCCGGGAGAACAACCGGTTGATAATTTCCGCGATCAGCTCGGCGCCGGCCTGACCCAGTGTTTTGAGCCGCTCGGACAGGGGGGTAAAGCCCGAGACGTCGCCGAACAAAAAGACGCCCTGGGCCATGCGGCCGGCCGCCTGCCCGGCCGGCTGCGGATGCAGGACCACCGGCTTGGGCAGATAGGTTTTGGCCGTCTCGAGCAAAGAGGCTAGGTGGTCGCGCACCTCCACCAGGTGGCCCAGGTTCGGACGCCGCTCCAAGGGATCATAGGTCGCCTTGGGCAGGTAGCGTTTGAGCGAGGGCAGCATCTCGGTCAGCGGGCGGGCCTGGGGCAGCTGCCGCTCCCCCGGAGCCGCGGGCGGAGCGATAGGACCGGCGGGCTGCGTTCGCCGCTCAACCGGCGCGGCCGGCACTGCCTGCGGGGCTGGGGGCCGGGCTACCGCGGCCTGGAGCGGGGTCATGTGCACCGCAGGCGGGGAAAGCGGCGCCGCCTGCTGTTGCGGAGGAAGCGCCGGCGCGGACTGCTGCGGCACGGGGCTGCCACAATAGCCACAGTAAGCCTGCCCCAACGGCAGGCTGGCCCCACATTCCGGGCAGCGATTCCCCACCGTGACCAAGACGTCGCCACAGTGCGAACAATAACGGGCATACGGCGGCAGCAGGGCCTGGCAATTCCGGCAGACAATCCCACTGACCAGGGCCCGACCACAAGCGAGGCAAAATCGAGCCTGGGCCGCATTAGCCGTTCCACACCACGGGCAATTCATCCGCGCCCTCCTTTGAAAAAGTTAGCTATTGGACGAAAAGTTAGAGGTTGGCTGTCCCCCAACGCCTCCTGGGCCAAAGCTGGCGTTCAGGCGGCCTATTCGCCCTCGCGCAGTCGCTTGGCCTTGTCCCGCAGCGAGCGAAAATAATCGCTGTCGACGATCTCGCTGACCTGGCGCTCCTTTTTGGCCTGGTCGATCTCGATGCGCAGTTGCATGACCTCTCGGCGCAGTTCTTGCTCACGCTGCTGCACGCGGGCACACATCTGAGTAAAGGCCGCGGCCAGGGAAGAGATCGAACGGTCCTCCGAACCGCACTGGGGGGTATACTGGCGGTCATAGTTGCCCTCGGCCACCCGGGCCACCCATCCCTGCACCTCCCCCAAAAAGTCCGTAGTGTAGCGAATGCGGTTGTTCAAGCCGGACATGACCGACAGGACAAAATCGGGCTGCTCGAGCAGCATACGGCGAAAATCGTCGCCCTTGAGGACGATCACCGTACTGTCCTCGCGGGCCCGCGCGCTGGCCGAACGGGGCTGTTGGTCGATCAGGGCCATCTCGCCAAAGAACTCGCCCGGGCCAAAAATGCGGATGGGCCGCACCTCGTCGGGCTTGTCGGAGCTGGGCATATAGATCGAAATGTAGCCATCCTGGATAATGTACATCTCGTCGCCGGGATCCCCCAACTCGAAAAGCACCTGCCCGGCCGGCAAGTGCTGTAACTGCAGCAGATCGATCACCCGCTCCAGCACATCGGCGGGCATAAGGCTGAACATGGTGACCTGTTTGAGCAATTCCGGATGGATCACAATCGCCTCCTCGCCAGTTAATCAGCAACTAGTTAACACTATAGCACATGGAAGGACGCTTGACAACTCTGCCCGGCCGAGCCGAAACCAAAAAGGAGGGACCCTCAGAGGCTTGTCCTGAGCCTGTCGAAGGGCAAAGTCTTCCCCTTCGAACCCTTTGCGTCCTTTGTGGTTGAAAACCTTGTGATTTGGGCAAGAATTTCGGTAGTAATACCAATCATCTATTGAAAGACCATGTTTGACTGGGGCAGATCAATGACCGCTTGGCGAATCCAATCCCAGCCAGCCAAACGCT
>JAFGKG010000043.1 GCA_016928715.1 Chloroflexia bacterium | reverse complement strand
GGTCCGCTTTCTCGGCAGGGGTCGGTCTCGGTCTCCCCCAGCTGGGCCCAGGCCCGCGCGAGCTTGGCCAGTCCCCCGACGGCCAGGGCGGCCCCCAACGCCAGGGGCACGAACAGCGAGATAGTCACCGCCAGGTTGTCCACCACCGAGCCCAGGGATAGCCCCAGCCAGTGGGGGTTGGCCAGCAGCAACAGACCGCCGACCCAGAGGGCCAGCAGCAGCGCTTCCCGCCGCCGCCAGAGCAGGGCCAGGGTGACGCCGGCCAGGGCTACGGGGAAAAGGTAGCGACCCGGCCCAAAACGCACAAAGTAGAGCGAAAACTGGTCCACGGCGGCGGGCCAGTTCCGGGCGGCGGGCAGCCAGAGTGCCCGCAGCGAGGGCCAGAGCCAGGGCCAGGCCAACAGGGCGCCCACCAGGCTGGCCAGGGCCAAGCGTCCCGCTGGCCGGAGGGGCAGCCCCCCGTGGCTGCCCCTATCCGACCGGGGCGGGCCCCTGTGCCCGCCCCTACCAGGGCCTCTTGCTTCTTTATGGTGGCCGCGTGGTGGGCAGGTTGGCTGCCTCGTAAATAACGCCCGCCCATTTTCGTCCTTTGAGGTGCCCGCCTCGGCAGAGCCGAGGATGGCCTTGGGCTCCTGGTGGGGCCGGCGCCGGAGTGGCTCGGCCAGCAGCATCAGGACGGCCAGCACGGCTAAAAAGGCGGCGACGCGCACGTGGGTCAGGACGATGCCGGCCAGCACGAGGCCGACAACGGCCTCGGCCCAGCCGGGTGGGCCCTCTTTTTGCAGCAGCTGCTCCAGCAGGAGTACGGCTACGGGCAGGATGAGCAGTCCGGCCAACTGGGTATAGCGGCTCCAACTGACATAGTAGGAGGGCATGAGGGACAGCGCGGCCGGGACGGCCGCTGCGGCCAGGCCGGCCCAACCACTGCGGCCCCAGCGCCGCCCCCAGGCATAGAGGGGCAGGCTGGCCAGTCCGCTCAGGGCCTGTCCCAGCAGCAGCAGGGCGCCGGGCAGTCGCAGGCCGGTCAGCCAGTGCAGCAGGCTCACCAGGCTCTGAAAGCCAAAGTGGTAGGTCGCTGGGGCCACGTCGATGTAGGGGTGATAATCGGCGGGGATGGCCCCTCGTTCGACGATCAGCCTGGACAGCAGGCCGTGGTGAACGGCATCGATCCAGAGAGGGCCGGCCAGGTCGTAGCTGTGCACCGCCCGCAGGAATAGGGCCAGGGCCAGCACGCCCAGCAGCCCGTAGAGCAGCGGTCGAGGCAGCCGCCGGAGATCGTTCCAATGGCCCCGGGCCAGGTCCCGCAGGAACAGGCCCAGGGACCCACCGCCCAAGAGGATGCCCCCCCCGCAGACTGCCGCGGCGCTCAGGCGGATGGGGGTTTGGGCCAACAGCAGCAGCAGGACCGGTACGAGGGCCAGGCTCAGCCCCAGGCAAAAGCCCAACAGTTCGAAGGGGTCCTGGACCCAGTGACGCGGCAGCAGGCGGAGCAGCAGATAACCCGGGGCCAGCAGCAACAGCAGCAGGGACGGCAGGTAGCGCAGTCCGCCCCAGGCTCGCGCGAGCAGTTCGCCCAGCAGGGAGGCGGGGCCAACGTCGTAGTAGATGCAGAAGGTGAGGTCGGCCGGGGCCGGTGCGGCGTCGTACAGCAGTTGACCCTCGGGATAGAGGTCCACGTCGTGGGCCCAGAGCGTGGCCCGGGCCGGGCTGTCCGCCTGGGCGGCGTTGACGACCAAAAAGTAGGTCTGGCCGGCCGAATCCTCCTGCCGGTCAAAGCGAAAGCGGAAGGCTTGGTTGTGGGCGATGCCCTCCCCGGGGAGGGTCGTCTCGGCCAGGGCCGCTTCGCAGGGCCGGCTGCGGCAGAGGCGGAGCTGCAGGTCGGCCGCCGGCCGGCCGCTCTCCGCTCCGTAATCGACCAGGAGGAGCTCGATGCCGTTCAACCCATCCTGGTGGGCCACAAAGGACTGCGCCAGCTCGTGCGCCGCGTACAGGTCCGGCGCCGGGGTGGAGGACTGGCGCTGCAGGCTCTGCCAGTCCACCTTTTCCACGCAGCCCCCCAGCAATAACAGCAGCAGCCCCCCCAGGAACGGGAGGAGCTGCCGGGTTTTCCCTCGTCGGAGAAATGAGCGGGCCATCTAGGGAGTGGGATAGGCGTCAACCTTGGGCGGCAAGGTGGGATATCCCTCGCCGGTGGACGGCGTATCCAGGGCCGGGGCCGCGGTCTGCGCTTTGGTCGCTTGGGGAGGCTGGCCGCCGGGCGTCGTGGTCGGTTGGGGGGTGCCGGCAGTCTCGCAAGCCGCCAGGAACAGGGCCAGCGACAAAAGCAGCATGGTGATCAACAGGATCGGAAGGGTTTTTCGCCACATATTCATCCCTCTACTCTTACACATCGGGCCTGACCGATGAAATTCTTGCACGGTGCCCAGAAATTCGAGCCGTATCTGCCCGCTTCCGTTTCGGGTTGGCCGGGTCGGGATCGGGCGACGAGCACATCATAGTACAGGTCGGGGGGATTGTCAAGTTGAGAGGAGGCTGGATTGTAGTATAATAGGGCACAGGACGGACGAGTCTTTAGGCGCAAAATCAAGGAGTCCCCGATGGATACGCGGATGATTCTGGCCTTTTTGCTGGCCATCGCTATCGAGATCCTCTTTCCGCTGCTGTTGGCGTTCTGGCTGAACCGCCGATTGGGCACGCCCTGGCGGCTTTTTGGCTATGGCTGCCTGGTCTTTTTAATCTTTCAATTGCTCAGCCGCGTTCCGGCCATGCAGATCGGGCAGTTTATGCTGCGGGACCGGCTCCAGGCGGACGAGGGCTTGATGACTTTATGGATCGTCCTGGCCGCCCTGAGCGCTGCCCTTTTTGAGGAAGGGGGTCGTTACCTCGGCTACCGCTGGTTTTGGAAAAAGGACCCCAAGACCTGGGCCAACAGCCTGATGTACGGCGCCGGCCATGGTGGGCTCGAGTCCATGCTGCTCGTCGGTGGATTGGCCCTGCTCTCCCTGATGGGCAACCTGGCCCTGACGCAGGTGGACCCGGCCCTGTTACAGGGCGACCAGGCCGAAGCCATGCGCCAGGCCCAGCAGCTCCTGGCCGATACGGCCTGGTGGGTGCCCTTGCTGGGGGCACTGGAGCGGCTCTCGGCCATGGCCGTACAGGTCTCGCTCTCGGTCCTGGTGCTGCAGGTGTTCACCCGGCAGCGTTTTTGCTGGTGGTGGCTGGCCCTGGGCTATCACACCCTGGTGGACCTGAGCGTGCTTTTACAGGGACGGATCAGCGATCTGCAACTGGAACTGCTCCTGTTGGTCCCGGCCCTGTTCAGCCTGGGCCTCATCTACTGGCTGCGGCCTTTCTCCCCTCGTCTCAGGCCGAGGCCGCCAGCATGACGCCCAGGGCCATCGAGACCAATTTGATCTCGTGCAGGTCGGCCCGTGAGCTGATGACAAAGGGGACCTTGGCCCCGGTGACGATGCCGGCCATTCGTCCGCGCACAAAGAACGTGATGACCTTGGCCACCATATTGCCCGTGTCCACGTCCGGGACCACCAGGATGTCGGCCTGTCCGGCCACCGGCCCCTTGGCCCCGGCGAGTTTGGCGGCCTCGGGGGATACTGCCGTATCCAGGGCCAGCGGGCCGTCAACCTGGGCGCCCTCAATCCAACCCTGCTCGGCCATTTTGGACAGGGCCAGGGCATCCAGGCAGGCGGGGATATGCGGGCTGAGCAGTTCGGTCGCCGCCAGCAGGGCGACCCTGGGTTCCTTCACGCCCAGGCGGTGGACCACGTCCACTGCATTGATCATGATCTGCAGCTTTTGGTCCACCGTAGGCTTGATATTGACGCCGCCGTCGGTGATAAAGATAAAGCGGTCATAGCCCGGCACCTCAAAGGCGCCGACGTGCGAGAGCAGTTGGCCCGTGCGCAGGCGGGCCTCCCGGCTCAGGGCGGCGCTGAGCAGTTTGCCCGTGCTGACGGTGCCCTTCATCAATACATCCACCAGGCCCTCACCGGCCAGGTTGACCACCCGGCGGATGGTGCCCTTGTCGTCCTTTTCGTGCAGCAGCCGCAGCCCTTGCAGATCGATGTTGTGCTTTTCCGCCTTTTCGCGCATGCCCCGTTCATCCCCGACCAGCACGCACTCGGCAAAACCGAGCTTGGTCGCCTCTTGGGCGGCCATCAGGACCTCATGTTCGGCTCCGCCGGCAATGGCGACCCGTTTGGGCCCGACTTTTTGCGCTGCAATCAACAGTTCATCGAAATTCCTGATGGCCATCGGACCTCCTTGTCCTCTGCACCTGGAGCCCACCGTCATATTGCCCCCCTACTTGCCTCGTCGGCCTCATTCTATCATGGCGGTCGGCTTTTTGCAATTCTGCGGGTGGCCCCTACTTGCCAGCAGCGCGGAGGCGGGCTATAATAGGAGCGTGAGTTCGGTCCTTGCATGTGGCCGACCAGGCCCGAGGGGGCTGTTGTGCGCAAAGTGTGGATTGTACTGGGCAGCGTGCTCCTGTTGCTGCTGCTGTCCGTGGGCAGCTGGCGGTTTTGGCAAGGCTACCAGGAGCGCGCCATCCTGTTAGACCGAGTCCGGCAGCTTGAGGGACAAATCGCTCAAAAGGAACTGGAGCAACAGGAACGACAGCAGGAACAGCAGCAACTGCAGCAGCAGGTCCAGCAGTTGGGACAGGACAAGAGCCAACTGGAACAGGCCCTGCAGGCCTGCCAGGAGCAGGAGGATTTTTGGGAGCAATTGGACCGTTTCGAGTCCCAGTTGCGCACCCTGCGCCGGCTGGTGCCCCCGAAAGTCGTGGAGCGAGAGCTGCTCCTGCCAGAGGAACTGCCATTGATCTGGGAGGACTATCTGGCCGAGCGCTTCCCAAGCCGGCAGATTGGGGCAGAGGCCCAGCTATGGGTACTGCTGGAATTGCTCTCACCCCAGGTCGAGTTGGCCAAGGCCTGGGCAGAACTCTATGCCCTCCCGCCGGCCGGTTTTTACGACCTGGCGGAGCAGCGGCTGTACTTTGTCTCGGGGAGTGCCCTGGATCCGCTGGATCGGCTGACCTTTGTCCGCGCCTATCTGCAGGCCCTGCAGGACCAGGTCTTTGATTTGGAGGAACAGTACGAAGCGGTGTCCGGCGATAGAGACCGGGCCCTGGCCCTGCAGGCATTGGCCCAGGGCGAGGCGGCGCTGCTCTTGCAGCAGTACCAGGCCGATTATATGGGACAAGCGCAGGAACAGGAGAGTCTGGAGCGCTTGTTATTGGGTGCGCCCGATGCCCTGCGGGCGGCGCCCCGGATCCTGCAGGCCCGCCAGCATTTTCTCTATGAGCAGGGCCAGCTCTTTGTGCTGGAGCATTATACGCGTACTGGCTGGACGGCGGTGGACGATCTCTGGGGGTTGCCCCCTGAGTCCACTGAGCAGATCCTGCATCCCGATCGTTATCCCGACGAGGGTCCCGAGCTGGTCGACCTGCCGGCCTTGACCTCTACCCTGGGGGCTGACTGGCAGATTGTGCGGGAGGACACGCTGGGCGAGTGGCTGCTGCGCCAGCACTTGGAGGTGCGCTTGGGCCAGGAGCAGGCGGAAGAGGCCGCTGACGGCTGGGGTGGGGATCGTTACATCCTCTATGTACACCAGGAGAGCGGGGAGGCCTGCCTGGCCCTGCTGCTGGCCTGGGATGACGAGGACGAGGCTGCCCAATTTGTCGAATCCTACCTGGACTATGCCGATGGGCGCTATGGGCCGATTCCCCAGCAGGACCGGGACGAGCGGGAGGTAGAGGACGGTTTCTGGTGGGCCGGCCGGGCGGGGAGCCAGCGGCTGCGCCACCCCGGTCTGTACCTGGAGTTGGAAGAGGAGCAGGTCCGGCTGGTTTGGGCACCCAGCGAGGAATTGGCCCGACGCGTGGCACGGAGATTGCGCTAGCCCTCTCTTTCGGCCGGCCGGTTGTAGCGGGACATGGCCATGTCCAGCCCCTCGTTCAGCAGGCAGACTATGGCCTCGACCGCCCGGTCCAGGCTGTTGGCCAGAATCGCCTCCTCTGCCGGGCGGAAGGGCCGCAGCACGTAATCGATGGGGTCGGTCTGGGGGTCGGCCGGCCGGCCGATGCCGATGCGCAGACGGGGAAACTCGTCCGTCCCCAGGGACTCGATGATCGAACGCATCCCCTTGTGACCGGCGGCCCCCCCCCCCCCCCC
>JAFGKG010000042.1 GCA_016928715.1 Chloroflexia bacterium | reverse complement strand
GCCGAGGGGGGGATTCGAACCCCCATGGGCGTAAAGCCCACTACGCCCTGAACGTAGCGCGTCTGCCTGTTTCGCCACCTCGGCAGCGCAAACAGTTTACCACAAGTCCCCCATTTTGGCAAGTTAGCCTGCGTCCTCGTCCTCCTCGGAGCGGCGCAGGTTGCGGGTCATGAAGGCGATGGTGGTGACCTTGGCCAGTTCGACCAGGGCCTCGGAGTATCCCGGCCGCAGCCGGATGGCCTGGCGCAGGTATTCCACGGCGCGGTTATAGACCTTTTTGCGGCTGTAGAGGATGGCGGCGTGGTAGTAGGCGGCGGCGTTCTCCGGGTCCAGGGAGAGGGTCTGCTCGTAGGCCCGCAGCGCCTGTTCCTGTTGGCCCTGTTCCTCCAGCAGCAGGCCCACCTGGATGTGGATGTCGGCCTGTTCGGGGGCGATCTGCAGCGCGCGGTCGAGCGCCTGCCGGGCCTCGTCGAACCAGCCCAACCGCCGGCACAGCGCCGCGGCCTTGACCAGGTAGCGCGGTTGGTCGGGGTCCAGCTGCGCAGCGCTGCGGATCTCGCCCAGGGCGGGGCGCAGTTGGCCCTGGCGGGCCAGCAGGTCGCCCAAGTGCTCGTGGGCCAGGGGATTGCCGGGATCATTCTCTACCCACTGCCGGACGGTCTGCAGGGCGGCCTCGGGCTGCTCGGCCTTTTCTTGGGTGTGGGCCAGGGTCTCCAGATAGCGGGGGTCGTAGGGCGACAGGCGCTGTGCCTCCTGGAGGGGGCCCAGGGCCGCGGCGGGGTTGCCTCCACTGAGCAGGGCCAGGCCCAGTTCAAAGTGGGCCTCGGCCAGGTGGGGGTGTTCCTGGAGCAGGTTCTTGAGCCGTTCCTGGGCCTCCTGCAGCCGGCCCTCCAGACGGTGGGCCGAGGCCAGGTGGCAGTGCAGGTTGGGGTTCTGCGGCTCCAGTTGCAGGGCTTGTTCCAGTTCGCGGCCGGCCTCGCGGTAGCGTCCGGCGCGCAGGTAGAGCCCGGCCAGGTCGTCGCGCCAGTCGGCCCGTTGGGGCTGCTTTTGCAGGGCCTGCTGCAGGGTGGCGATGGCCTCCGGCAGGCGGTCGAGTTCGGCGTAGGCCAGGGCCAGGTGCTGGGCGTAAAGCGGCTCGGCGGGATCGTACTGGCGGGCGCGCTGGTAGGATTCGAGGGCTTGCTCGTGGCGGCCCTGGGCCTGATAGATCTGGCCCAGTTCGTCGTGCCAGGCGGCGCGGCCGCTTTCCGCGCCCAGGGCCTGCACCAGTTCCTTTTCGGCTTCCTCGTAGTGCCCCCGGCGAAAGGCCCAGAGCGCCCGGCGGTGGTGGTGTTCGGCGTTGCCGGGATCGAGCTGCAGGGCCTGTGTATAGGCCTGGCCGGCCTCGTCCTCCTGGCCCAGGACCAGTTGGATATCCCCCAGGGCGGCGTGGGCCTGGGAAAAGCCGCCGTACAGCCGGATGGCCTGCTGCAGACTCTCGGCGGCCTGCTGCGGTTGGTGCAGGCGCTGCTGGATCAGGCCCAGCCGGTAGTGGTAGGCCGCCCGTTGGGGGGCCAGCTCGATGGCACTGCGCAGTTCGGCGGTGGCCTCCTCCAGTTGTCCGCCGGCCTCCAGGATCAGGGCCATGGTCTCGTGGGCTTCCGGGTCCTGCGGGTGCAGTTTGAGGGCGCGGATCAGTTCGCCGTGGGCTTCCGGCAGTCGATCCAGGGCATAGAGCGAACGGCCCAGGGCGCGGCGGTAACTGGCCTCCAGGGGAGGCAGGGCATGGCCGTTGGCCAAAGAGTGCCAGGCCGCGCTGGGCTTCCAGCCGCGTGCTTGGGCCAGTTGGATGGCCCGGTCGAACATCTCGACGGCCTGCTGGTGCCGTCCGATCAATTGCAGGGTCAGGCCCAGGTGGTAGGCCCAACAATCCTGCTGGGGCTCCAGGTTCCGTGCCTGCTGCAGATGCTCGACGGCCTCTTCCAGCAGGCCGGCCTGGCTATCGGCCAGGATGCCGGCCTGGCGCAGTTCCTGCTCGCGGGCGGCCTCCTGGTGCAGCAACAGGCCCAGCGCGCCGTGGTAGGCGGCCTCTTTTGGCGCGAGTTCGATGGCCTGGCGATAGGCTTCCAATGCCTCTTTGACCTGTCCCAATTCGGCATAGGTGCGGCCCAGCTCAAACATAGCCCGGTGCTGTTGGGGGTCCAACTGGCGGATCTCTTGAAAGGCGGCGATGGCGGCGTCGCTCTCGCCGCCCTGGCGCAGCAGGATGCCCCGCTCCATCCGGAAGGTGATGTCCTGGGGGGCTTTTTCCACGGCCTGCTGCAGGTGTTCCAGGGCCTGGTCCAGGCGGCCGGCCTGCTGTTCCAGGCGTCCCCGCGTGTACAGCAGCAGGGGTTCTCCGGGGCAGCGCTGCAGGGCGTCTTGCAGGACGCGATCGGCCTGTTCCAGCCGGCCCAAGTCGAGCAGCAGTTCGGCCTGCAGGGCGGCGTAGCGGGGCTGCTCGGGGTGTCGCTGGCTCAGGTGCTCGGCGTGTACCAGGGCTTCCTGGGGTCGATCCAGCTCCTGCAGCAGGCGGGCGGCCTGCTCGCGCCAGTCGGCCTGGCCCGGCTGCTGCTCCAGGGCCTGCTGCAGGCAGGTCAGGGCCTCGGCCGGTTGGTCCAAGTCTTTCAGGGCGTTGGCCAGATGGACCTTGTAGGTAGCCACGGTGGGCGCCTTGTCCACGGCGTGGCGGAACATCTGGGCCGCCTGGGCCAGGTGTTCCTGGGATTGCAGGATGCGGCCGGCCAGGTCGTAGGCCGCGGCATAGTTGGGGTTCAGCCGCAGAGCCTGGCGCAGGGATTCGAGGGCGTGCTCCTCTTGGGCGAGTTTTTCCAGGACCACGGCTTGGGCATAGTGGTAGCGCGGCTGCCGGGGCTGACGGGCAATGGCGGCCTGGAATTCGCTCAGGGCCTCGTGGTACCAGCCCCGTTGGACATAGACGGTGCCCAGGGCCTCTCGCCAGGAGGTTCGTTCGGGCTCCAGGCGCAGGGCCTCCTCCAGGGCGGCGGCGGCCTCGGGGAGTTGTCCCAAGCGCTGTCGGGCGATGCCCAGGTCGCGGTGGTAGCTGGCCTGTTCGGGGGCCAATTCGGCGGCCCGGCCCAGGTGCCCGGCCGCGGCGGACCAATGTCCGAGGCCGGCGTAGAGCAGGCCCAGTGCGTGCTGCCATTCGTGCTGCTGGGGATGGGCGGCCAGGGCGGAGCGCAGGTGGGGGATCGCCTCGTGGGTTCGCCCCATCTGGGCCAGGCATTGGGCCAGGTCGTGGGCAAAGGTGCCGTCCTGCGGGGCGAGTTCGACGGCCTGCTGGTGTGCCTGCCGGGCCTCCTCCAGGGCGCCGCTCTGCTGGTAGAGATGCCCCCTGGCGTTGTGGGCCAGGGCGCAGCGGGGATCCAGTTCGAGGGCCCGCTGCAGCTCGGTCCGGGCCTCTTTATCCTGGCCCTGTCCGACCAGCAGTTTGCCCAGGCGGGCGTGTTGGGCCGCGTTCTGGGGGGCGGCTTGCACGGCTTGGCGATAGGCCTGCAGGGCGGCCGGGGTGTCCCCCTGCTGGAGATGAGCGTCTCCCAACAGTCGATAGGCGGTGGCATTGTCCGGATCGAGTTGGATGCAGGTCTGCAGGGCGTCGATGGCCTGCTCCGGCTGCTGCAACTGTGTCAGTACCTGGCCGCGGCCGCAGTGATAGCCGGCCCGATCCGGGCTCAAGGATACGGCCTGGTCGAACTTGGACAGGGCCGCGTCCAATCGCCCCTCGGACTGGTAGACGCAGCCCAGCTCAAAGTGGGCCGGGGCCTGTTGTGGGCTCAGGGCGATGCTCCGTTCGAGGTGTTCGGTGGCCTCGCTGTAGCGCCCCAGTTTGTGCGCGGCCTGGCCCAGGGCCAGGTGGTAGCAGGATTCCTGGGGCGACATACGCACGGCCCGGCGGTATTCGGCCAGCGCTTCCTCTAGCTGTCCCTCATCCTGCAGCAGGCGGCCCAGTTCAAAGTGGGCCGGGGCGTAGCGTTCGAGCAGGCGGGTGGCGGCGTGCAGGGCCAGGGCGGCCTCGTCGCGCCGGCCCAGGCGGCGCAGGGTCCCCCCCAGGTGGACCTGGTACTCGGCCACCCCAGGGGCCAGGTTGACCGCCCGGCGGTAGGCCTCCAGAGCCAACTCATAGCGGCCCTGGCTGCTGTAGACCAGGCCCAGTTCGGCCTGCGTTTCCGCGGAGCGGGGGGCCAACTCCAGGGCCGCCTGGAGCAGTTCTTCCGCCCGGGCAGATTGTCCCACTTGGCGACAGGCTCGGCCCTGGTGCAGCAGGTAGTCGGCGCTGTCGGGATCCAGGCGGGCCGCTTCCTGGTAGCATTCCAGGGCCTCCGGGTGCTTTTCCTGGCGGGTATACAGCAGGCCCAGTTCGTAGTGATTGCGCGGATCCTGGTGGTCGATCTCGCGGGCAAAGAGCAGGTGTTTTTCGGCCTCCTGGAGCTGGTCCAGGCGGCGCAGGGCCACGCCCAGGTCGCGGTGATAGACGTCCTCTCCGGGGGCCAGTTCCAACGCCCAGCGGTATTCTTCCAGGGACTGTTCATGGTGTCCCTGCAGCCAATAGGCCTCGGCCAGTTCCCCGTGCCCCTCGGCCTGTTCGGGACGCAGTTCGACGGCGTGGCGTAGAGAGCGGACGGCCTCTTCCATGCGGCCCAGGCGTCGAAAGGTGACCCCCATATCCCGGTGGTAGACGGCTTGTTCCGGTTTGAGCTCGATAGCTCGCTGGAACTGCTGCAGGGCCTGTTCGTTGTGTCCCAGGGCCTGGTGGACCTGGCCCAGGACGTGGTAGGCATCGGCGTAGGCCTGGTCCAGCTCGACCGCCTGCTGCAGCTCTTCCAGGGATTCGGCATAGCGGCCCAGGCGAAAGTAGGTGGCGCCGGCGTTGCGGTGATAAAGCGCCTCTTTGGGGGCCAGGTCCAGGGCGCGGATGTACTGGCCGAGGGCCTCCTCGTCCCGGCCCTGCCGTTCATAGCTGACGCCCAGCTCGTTGTGGGCCCAGGGATTGTCCGGCAGCAGGCGCAGGGCGGCCAGCAGTTCATGCTCGGCCTGCTGGTTGTCGCCCAGCAGGCCATAGATGATGCCCAGGCTGCAGCGGTACTCCATGACCTGGGGCATCAACTCGACGGCGCGGCGAAACTCGTCGCGGGCGGCGCCGTAGCGTCCCTGGAGTTGGTAGACCTGGCCCAGGTCAAAGGAGGCCCGCGCGCAGGCGGACATGTGCTCGCGGACGACCTCTTTGAGGCGGCTGGCGGCCTCTTCGTATTGGCCCAACTTGCCCTGTACGACGCCCAGGTGACGGCGGTAGAGCGGACTGGCAGGATCCCACTGCATGGCCCGCTGGTATTCGCCCTGAGCTTTGGCCAGGCGGTCCTGTCGCTCATAGATTTGGCCCAGGCGAAAAGCCACTTCGGCCCGCTCGAGGCCCAGGGCCAGGGCCTGCTCCAACTGGATGGCCGCCTGGGCGAGTTGTCCGCTGGCCTCCAGGGCCAGGCCGGCCTGGTAGTGCAGTTCGGGGCGGCCCTGCAGGTATTCCGCCAGCAGTTCGGCCCACTGGGTCGGGGCAGCGGTCTGTCCCAGGCAGCGTACCAGTAAGGCGATGCCCGTCTGGCCGTCCTGCACCATGTACGCGGCCAGCCGGGCGCGGTTTGCGGAAAGGCCGTACCAGAGGGGCACGAGCTGTTCCCAGTGCGGCAGGTGGGGAAGCTTGTCCGTGGAAAGCGGGGTGGGCCGGTCGGCCTGCAGTGCCTGCTCCAGGTCCCAGGCAACCATAACGTCCCGCAGGGCGGGTTGGAGCCATTCGAGTTGCTCCCCTCCTTGGCAGCTGGAGAGCAGCCCGCTTTGTCGCCAGTGCCGCAGCAAGGCCTGGCTTTGCCGCAGGGGGTTGTCCAGGGCCGGCAGTTGAGGTGGATCGAGTTCGTTCAGTTGGATGGCCGCCCGGACCAAGAGGGCCAGGGCCCGTTCGCGGGAAAGGCTTTCGATCTGCTCCTGCAGCAGCAGGAGGCTCCAGCGGGCCAGCAGGCGGAGCTGCTGTTTGGCGTCCAAGGGTGGGGGGGGAGGGCGTTGAGCCGACAGCTGCTGCACCAGTTCTAGCAGCAGGGCGCCTTTGGCTGGAAAGCGACCGGACTGTTGGGCAGCGTGTGCCCGCCGGGCCAGCAAGTTGAGCAGGCGTGGTCTGCGCATCAGGGCGCGCAGGTCGTCATCGCCATGCAAGTAGCGGACCAGGTCCGAAGGGAGGACCCGAGCCAGGTGCCGCCGGCAAAAGACCTCGTCCAGTTCGCGGATTTGTAGGGTTGTGGCCTGGGTAAACCAGGGCTGAAAGAGCCCAAAGTCGTCGTTCCGACAGGTCAGCACGTAGCGGCCGCCGCTGCTCAGTTGACCCAAAAAGCTGTGCATGGCCGAGAGGACCTCGATCTGGTGGGCGGTGGGGACGTCGTCGAGCCCGTCGAACAGCAGCAAGGGGCTGTGTGCGTGCAAGAGTTCTTTTAGGGTGGCCGGATTGGCCTGGGGCAGGCCAAAACGCTGCAGTGCCTTGAGCAGCAGGCTGGGCACGGAACCGCCGCAATAGTCCGCCAGATCCAGGTAAAAGGGCAGCAGGCGGGGGCTATCGGGGGCAGCCTGCTCGGCTCCGGCCAACGCCTCGGCCTGTTCCAGGGCCAGCCGGCGCAGCAGAAAGGTCTTGCCACTGCCGGCGTCGCCGAGCAGGACCAGGGCCGGATAGCGTTCGACCGCCTGTTCCAGGAGCAGGGCCAGTGGACGGGAGGGTCGTTGGGTTTGTTCGGGGCTGGGCGGGATGGGGCGGGGCTGCAGCCAGAGCGGCATATAGTGCTGGCGGGCCTGCTGGAAAGCAGGATCCGCCTGCAGGGCAGCGAGGTAGCGTTGGAGGGGCTGGTTTTGCTGCTGCTTTTCGGCCTGTTCCATACCGCCTACCCCTTGCCTCCTAGCCGGTTACCTGGCTGATCATCCAATAAGCCAGGGTGCAGAGTCCGGCTCCCAGCAGGCAGAGGAAGGCCCCGACGCCGACGGCCGTCTGGACCATGCGGGTCACGGCTTCTACCAGGCGGGATGCCCCTTCCAGCAGGGGCAGAAAAGCAGCGTCGTGGGCGGCTTTGGCCCCCAGATTGGAGGATTCGCGGGTCAGATTGCGGATCGCATCGAGGTATTCCCGGGTGAGGATCATGCCCAGCCCGAGGAGCAGGGCGACCAGGCCCAGGATAAACAGGGCAATGGCGATAATGCTTTGGAGTACGATCATACCCGCTGTCCTTTCGTCATCGAGTTGTAATCCTTTCAGGTCATACTGGCGTGCTGATTTCCTTATAATAGTCTCAGCACATCCTAAATCAATCCAGGGAATGTGGCCATAATGAGCAAAAAAATCCTTTTTATCCTTTTCTTCCTGCTGGGCCTGTTGCTGCTTTACCTGACCATTTTGGTAGAGCGCCAGTTCTTGTTGTTTAGCTCATGCCCCTAGGGCTAAAGCCTTGTTTGTTGATTGTACCATCCCCGGTGGGGGGGAGAGGTACTTTTAAGCGCTAGGCGCGACCGCCGTTTCTGCTTTTTCGGTGACCAGGCGGCGCAGATAAACGTTCTCCAGGGTCATGGCGATCTCTCTGCTCAAGATGTCCAGGCTCTGCTGGGTCTGGGGGGAAAAGGCCCCGCTGTGGGCGGCCAGCAGGCAGATGACACCCCATTGCCGCTGTGGCGCGACCAGGGGGAAGCAAGCTGCGGATTGGATCCCTTCATCCCATTCCATAGCGGCAAAGATTTCAGGGCATTCGCTGCGCCGGTTGGCGATCAGCGGCGTGCCCCGTTCCAAAAAGCGCCGCAGTTGGTTCAGCCCCCGCCCCTGCATCGCCATGAGCACGGTGCAGGCCGGCCCGTCTACAGGGTAGGTCAGCATTCGACATCCAGCACTACTCGTCTCGTTTCCCCGACCATAGAGAAAAATCGTGACCCGGCTCAGGGCCAGGTCCCCAAGAATGCGCCGGCAGGCTGTCTCGATGGCGGCGGTGGGGTTGGGCAGGGAGGCCAGGGTCCAGCCGGCCAGGGCGATGCTGTGGGACTCGTGCTGCAGTCGATTTAACTGCCCCTGCAAGGACAGGTTTTCCAGCATTACGGCGGCATAGGTGGCCAGCATGTCCAGCCAGTGCTCGTCGTTCGGCTGATAGGGCTCTGCGGTCGTGCGAGCGGTAACGATCCAGCCCAACGGGGCCGATTCCAGCCCATTTTCCAGCGGGGCCGGTGTTTTTAGGGGGACCCTGAGGACGTGATGAACGTGCAGCGACTCATTGGCCCCTGATGAGGGCAGGCAATCGTCGGGCCGGAATATGGTCTGATTCGGGCTGGAGAGGGCAAATCCCCGCCAGCAGACTGTGCGGCAATGGTCCTCGATGGGGTCCTCCATCGCGATCAGGCCCACCGGGGAGGCCGTGCCTTCCAGGGCAAACCGCAGGGAGTGTTCCAGCAGTTGCTGGGAAGAGACCTCCTGGCTGAGGGCGTTCCAGATGCTCCGCCAGCCCAGCAGTTGGCGCTGCGAGAGCTGCAGGTCCTTCTCCCGTATGGCCAATTGGTCGGCCGTGCGCAGCCAGTGGGTGAGCGTGATCTGCACAAAGTATCCTACCACGACCGTCCATCCCATGGTGATGGCAGCGGCGGCTGGCCAGAGGATGCTGTCCTGGCCGGCCATACTCAGGTATTGCAGATAGAGCGCTCCAGCGCCCAGTGCCCCGCTGAACAGGCTTCCCCACCAGCCCCACCAAAAGGCGGTCTCTATAGCGACCAGCAGGTAAAGGGGGAAAAACATGGGGGCGTCTTGATAAAAAGTCAAGAGGCTGTTGAGCAGCGTGATCAGGACCAAATCGCCAATGGCCAGGCCGCCCTGGAAACGCCGCTGCAGCAGCAGGTCTTGACGTTGGGTATAGACGACCAGGGGAAATACTGCCATGAGGAGCAGGGTCGTGATGGTGCACGCAGCAAGAGCGGGTGTGCAGGACAAAAGAGCGGCGATGATCAAGAAAGGAAACAGCAAGCCCGCCCGCAGCCCAAGTAGCCCACGCACGACCTGGAGCAGCTCCCGACTTCCCGGGCTTTCCATCGTCCTCCTCCTTGAGACGACGATTTTGCGTACGATGTCTTGTGGTAACATTGTACCACGGATTTTGCCTATTGACAACTTTTGGTACAGCGTTTAGCGTATCTCATAGCTGACAAAGAGGATTTCGCCGTGATGCCCATAAAAGACGCGTCTCTCGCCGTTGGGGTAGGCCTGGCGGACCCACTGGAGCTCTGCCTGCCGTTCCGGCAAAAAGATCAAGATGGCCGCTTTGTCGGGCTCGATAAAGGTCGGTGGAGCGCTGAGGGGTGGTTCCACGTCCACGGCATCCAGGTTGGGGACGAGGAAGGGGATGGTGGCATAGCCCACCCACATGCGGGGCGGGCCGAAAAAGTAGACCTTGAATCCGGGGGGCTGTTCGCTGAGGTATTCGCCGACGCGGGTACCCACCTCGGTGTTCGATCCACCAAAGAGGCCGGCCGGCGTGTACTGGAAAAAGTAGTAATGCAGGTTCAGGCCCAGCGCCAGGAGCAGCAGCAGTACCAGCAGCAGGCGCGCCCAGTGGGCGGGGAGCCCGGTCAGTTCGGCCAGCAGGTCCAGGCAGTGTATTAGGCCCAGGGCCGCGATCAGGCAGACGGCCGGGGTAAAGATGACAAAGCGGGGGCTGCTGGGGGGATTCTCGATCAGCATCCCGCCGATGAGCACGGCCGGCCAGAACCAGGCATTGAGCCAAAGAAAGCCCCGCCGTCGCCAGTAGCGCAGCAAAAAGACCAGGCCCAGGACGAAAAATATGGCCGAGACAAAGTCTAGGTAAGGAATGTCGGCGGCGTACCAGGAAGTGGGGTCCAGGGTGTAGTTGAAGGCCAGGATGGATTTGCGGAACTGCAGCCAGAGCAATTCCAGGGCGCTCTTGCCGGTCACCTGGGGCTCGCTCTGGAGCCAGCCGGACTGGATGATGCCGACCATGCGGATGCGGGCCATGAAATTTTCCGGGTGGCGCAGGAACGAGCGCAGCAGGGGGGCCAAGGTGAGCAGAAACGTGCTGCCCAAAGCAGCCAGGGGGGTCCACAGACGCTCAAGCCGGATCGGTCGCTGCCAGAGCCGCAGTCCCAGGTAGATGGCCAGTATGACCGGGAGCAGCCGCCCGCCCATGTAAAAATACTGGCTCAATCCGAGGGCCAGGCCGCTGAGGGCCCAATCGATCCGCCGGTTCTGCTGCAGCCCGCGAAAGAAAAAGAGAAAGGCCAGCAGGCCCCAGAGGGGGTCATAGATGTTGTTGATGGCCAGACGGCTAAAGTGGATGTGCAGGTGGGAAGCGGCCAGCAGCAGGGCGCCGGCCAGGGCGACGCGCCGATCAAAGAGCCGCCGGGCCAGCAGGTAGAGCACGGGGATGGTGGCGCTGCCCACCAGGGGCGAGAGCAGGCGCAGCCCCCAGGCGTTGCGCCCCAATAGGGCCAGGGGGCCGGCCATCAGGAAAAAATAGAGGGTTGGGTGGGAGAGCCAGCCGGTGCTAAAGGGAGTGCGCAGCGAGCCCTCCAGGACGTGCAGCGCCTCGATGCCCATGGAGGCCTCGTCCCCGCTGATGACAAAGGGGATCGTGCCCAGGCGCGGCAGGCGCAGCAGCAGGGCCAGCAGGGCCAGCCCGCCCAGCAGCAGCCACTCCCCGCGATCGAGGGCGATCCCGTCCTCGATTGGATCCAGCGCCTCTGTCGGCCGACCCTGTGCCAGCCAGGCCGCCAGGCCCAGGCCGATGCTCAAGAGCCAGAAAAGGACGGCCGGGGCATACTGTTCGCCGTCCAGCAAGCGCAGCGCCGTGTAGCTCGATATCGCCGCGGCCAGTAGGAGCCAGACCCGGCCGAGGTTGTCCTGCAGCGCCTGTCGCAGCCTCGCGACCAACAAGGGCACCGACTTTTCCGCCCTGTCCTCGCGCAGGGCCAGCAGCCAGGCCAGGCAGAGCACGGCCAGTCCGTAAAAAAAGACCCCATCCCAAAAGCGCTCCGGCAGGCGGCGAAAGTAATACTGGCCCAGCAGGGCGGTGACCAGCGCGGAGAGCAGCAGGAAGCGTTGGGTCCGGCGCCGGCCTTTCATGGAACCAGGGGCTCCTTTTCAAAGAGGAACAGGCCGAATTGTACCTGTCCCCCTGGATCGCGGTACAGCCAGGTGGAGCCGCAGGGCAAGATCTGCTGCAGTGCCCGCAGGGATTCCCGATCGCGTTCGGGGTGCAGGATCACGGCGCCCTGGGCGGCGGGCAGTTGGGTCCAAAAGCCGGGGTCGATCTCGAGAACGATCTCTCCATCCAGCCCCCAATCCTTGTGATGCTGCGTCTGCAGGCGGATGGCGTCGCGATCGTCCCAATAGGGGATGGATTTGAGCCAGACCGGCCCGTCGTCGCCGAATTCGTCAATGACGGCGGCGATCTCGCGATAGAGGGGATAGTTTTTATGCGGCAGGTGCTGGGGGTATTCGACAAAGCAGAGTTGGGCGTTGTAGAGGCCGCTGATGATCGCCAGGCCGGCCAGCAGGCCGCCCCAGCCCCAGGACGAGCACAGCGCGGGCAGGGCCCGGCCCAGCCGCTGCCAGAGCTGCACGGCGGCCAGCGCTGGAAAAACCATGACCGTGGCCATGGCCCCTCCGGCGCGCACGGCCCCGGGCACCTCGTTGGGAAAGGCCAGGGCCAGACTGGTTGGCAGCAGCAGCAGCAGGAAAAAGCTCAACAGCAGCCCGTTGCCGTCCTGCCGCCAGCGCAGCAGGACGGCCGCCAGGCCGAGCAAAAAGAGGGCGCCGCTTACAAGGCCCAGGTGGGGGTCGCCGGGGATGTTGGTGCGAAAGACAATGTCCCCCTCGACGTGGAACATGCCCGCCGTGCGGGCCAGGTTGCCCAGCAGGATTTTCCCGAGCGGTGCGGGCAGGGGCCGCTCCTGGTCGCTGACGCGGGTCAGCGGGCGGGACCAGAACTGCTCCCGCCCTTCCACCAACATGTAGCGCAGCAGGGGCAGGGCCGCCAGCAGGGCGACCAGGGCGGCCAGCAGGAGGGCGCGGCGTAGCCGCCAGAGGTCGCGCCAGTGGCCGGCCAGGGCGTACAAGCCCAGGCCCAGGGCGATGGCCGGCAGCACGGCCAGGGCGGCCGTGTAGGTGTACAGGCCCAATCCGGCCCAGAGGCCGGCCCACAGCAGGTCGCCCTGGCGGCCCCGCTGCAGCCCGCGCAGCAGAAAGTAGAGGGTGAGGCCGGTGCTGAACGGCAGGAGGATGCCGCGAAAGCCCACCCGGCTGATCAGCACGTGCCATTTGGCCACGGCCAAAAAGAGGGCGGCCAGCAGGCCCACCGCGTCGTTGTAGAGCTGCCGGCCCAGTAAATAGGCCACGGGCAGGGTGGCGATGCCGATCAGGGCCGTACTGATCTTGAGGGTGAGAAAGTTCAACCCCAGCACCCGGGCCAGCAGGGCGTTGAGGTAGAACAAGAGCGGCTCCCGGCCCGGAAAGACGGTGCCATAGATCATCCAATCGCCCTGCATAACCGACCGGGTTTCCTGGTGGATGTGAGCGATGTCGTTGAACATGTCCGCGGGCAGCGTATCCAGGCGGTACAGGCGAAATACGGCGCCCAGCACGACGATAGCCAACAGGGCGGCCCAACGCAGGCGGGGGTCGAGCAGGTCGTGGGAGGGCGGCGCGGTGCCTTTCCTTTCCTGCCGGCTGCCCTGCCAGACCAGGCTGATGCCGCCGATCAACAGCAGCAGGCCCAAAGGTCTCAGCCGATTGTCGGAGAAGAAAAAGGCAGAGAGGGCGCCCAGGATGGTCCCGGTGCCGATGTGGATCCACTGCTGGCGGGGCAGGGGGATCTGCGGGGGCAGGAGGGGGAAGGGGCGCTCCAGGGCCGGCTGGCCCCAGGAGGCCCAGAGGAACAGCGCGATCGCGCCGACCGTAAAGAGAACGCCGTCGGGAAGGGGGTGCTCGCCGCGCAGGGCCGGCGTGGCCAGGAGGGCTAGCACCAGCGCCGCCAGCAGCCGGGCGACCGCGAGCAGATTCTCCCGGGAGAGGTTGGCCCCGTCCGTGTGCTTCATGCGGCCTCCTTGCTCTCGTTGAACGCCGAATGCTCTCGCTTGCGCTTCCCATCATACCACAGGCTTGCTTTCCGGGCAACCGGCTCCCTTTGGACCTGTAAAAGAATCACTTGCCGGTTTTGCTGTCTGTTCTCCGTCACCGGCTAAAGCCTCGACTCGGAAAGGACCCGTAAAAGGTCTCCAATTCCCGGACCGGAGTTGAGGCTTTAGCCGGTCGAAACCGGCAGGTGATTCCTTGCCGCCTGCTTTGTGTTCCCTCTCCTTGTATCCCGATCCGGCCTGTGTTAGAATATCCCCAGTCCGTACGGTATCCCGCAACACCTATTCAACTCGATGAAAGGAAGGTCTGATGAACATACAAAAAAGAGGGTTTTTAGCGCTCGCGGTCCTTTTGCTTCTGTTGGGGGCCTCGACCAGTTTTCCGGCGCCCGGTTCCGGCCAAGCTTTGCCGCAGCCGGCTCCGTCGAACGATGTACAGCAGGCGCAGTTAGCCCCCCACGGCCAGGTGGGCGGCATGATCTATGCCTCCGCAGTGCAGGGCGGCTATGCCTACATCGGCATCGGGCCCAGGCTCGTGGTCTGGAACGTGGCCAACCCCGCCCAACCGGCCTGGGCCGGCCAGTCCGCCATCCTGCCGGGGGTAGTGCGGGACGTCGAGGTCGTGGGCAATTACGCCTATGCAGCCATGGGAGAGGCCGGTGTGGCCATTCTGGATATCAGCACTCCTACGGCCCCCACCCGGCTTGGGGACATGGTTACCTACGGCGAGGCCGTCGGCGTCGCCATTTCGGGCAATTACGCCTACGTGGCCTCTGTGTTTGACGAACTGCGGGTCTTTGACGTCTCGAATCCGAACGCGCCCGTCGAGGTGGGCAGCTACGGCGGCGTTTACGTGGCCGAGGGCATCGATGTCGTCGGCAGTTACGCCTACGTGGCCGCCGGCGGCAATGGCCTGCAGATCCTGGATGTGAGCGACCCGGCCAATCCCAGTGGACAGGGCACCTACGACTCGACCTATGCGCGCGAGGTGGTCGTTTCGGGCGATTACGCCTACTTGGCCGATGGCTATGGCGACCCCTCCTTTCTGGTGGTGAACGTGGCCAGCCCGATGAACCCGGTCCTGGCCGGTTCTTACGCTGCTCCGGGCGAGGCCTATGACCTGGTCCTGGAGGGCAGCATTGTCTACCTGGCCTCCTGGAGCAGCGGCATCCGCCTCATCGACGTATCCAACCCCGCCAGCCCCAGCGAACTCGGTGCCTGCAACACCACCGGGCGGGCCGAGGGCGTGGCCGTGGCCGGCGGCTATGCCTACGTGGGCGATACCTGGGATGGCCTCAAGATCGTGGACGTGGCCGATCCGGCCAACCCGTCGATCGTTTACGCCTACCATTCTCCCGGGGAGGCCTGGGACGTCCTGGTGGATGGCTCCACGGCCTACCTGGCCGACCGCAACCGGGGCTTTTACGTGCTGGACGTTTCCGATCCCGGCGCGCCGGCCATCCTCAGCTATTACGAAAAGAACTGGTACGGCGCCAGCGAGCCCTACCTGGGGCTGTCCGGCGAGCACCTCTTTGTCGTCGACCGGCAGCAGTTGCATATTTTCGACGTCAGCGATCCGTCCCATCCCAGCCCGATGGGTACCTACACGGCTTTGAGCGATCCGAAGCGGATCACCGTCGTCGGGGACTATGCCTACGTTGCCGACGGCGAGCAAGGCCTGCGCGTATTGGACGTAGCCGATCCCGGCAGCATCTCCGAGGTGGGACTGCTCGACACGGGGGGCGATCTACAGGACGTCCTCGTCAAGGGCGACTATGCCTATCTGGCCGACGGGGCCAATGGGCTGCGGGTCGTGGACGTCAGCGATCCGGCGGCGCCGGCCGAGGTCGGCTTTTTCGTGCCCACAGGTTTTGCCGGTGGGGTGGCCCTGTCGGGCCATTATGCCTACCTGTCCGCGGGTTGGAATGGCCTGCGCATCATCAATGTCTCCAATCCGAGTACGCCCACCGAGATTGGCTTCCTGGAGCAGATGATGAGCCCCCACGTGGCGGCCGCCGGGGGCTATACCTACGTCGTGGCCAACCAGTTTGAGGCCCTGCTGCAACAACTGGATGTCTCGGACCCGGTCAGCCCGACGATCACGGCCACCTACAGCATGCCGCTGGGCACCTCGCGCTTTGTGGTCGCGGGTGGGGAACTTTATGCGGCTGCGGGCGGCGGTGGCCTGATGGCCTTCCAGGTGCCCGCCGCCGTCGAGTTGGAGGAGGTGCGCCCGCACCAAGGCCGCCCGGACTGGGCCAATCTCGTCGACGTCTATGGCCAGAATCTGGACGCGGGGGCGCAGCTCAGCCTGCTGTTGAGCCATACGATCCCCTTGAGCAGCACGCAGCTCTCTTCCAGCCACCTGCGCGCCGTGGTGCCGGCCGGGCTGGACCCCGGAAGCTACGACCTGTGGGTGGAAAACCCGGACGGGGGTTGGGCGGTCCTAGAGAACGCCTACCAGGTCTTGGCGGCGGACGACGACCTGCTCTTTGCCTACAGTGACGAGCTGTGGACCGGCCCGACGACGCCCCGTACCTTTGAGCAAACTGCCATGGGCCTGGTCGTCCATCGCCTGGGCGGGGACGCCGACCTGTCCCAGGTCAGCGTCGATTTTTACGATGGCGACCCGGACGCTGGAGGGACGCTGCTCGGCACGGGCACGATTGCCGGCCTGCCACCGGACAGCTATACCTCGACCACCAGCATTGCCTGGACGCCCCAAGCGGAGGGCTTTTATGACATCTATGCGCGGATCAACCCGCCGCTCCGCAGTGGGTCGCGCAGCGGTGCCCAGACCGTCCACCGCCTGGTGTGGGTCGAGCCCCCGGCCCTGGACGAGGTGGCTCCCACGGTGGACGCGCTTACGGTGGACGGCGGGGCGGTGGACGTGTCCGGGCAGAACGCGACGCTCTCGATCAGCGCTTCCGACAATGCCGGCGGGACCGGGGTGGGTTCGATCTATTTGATCGAGTTTGGCTGGAACCCAAACACCGGGGAATGGCTGGTGCTGCAAGAGTCGGGCTGGCTGGACTATAGCGGCGCGGCGATGCAGCAGGGCTGGACGCTGGTGTGGTCCCCGGGGGTGCGCAACATTGTGGCCTGGGCCGCGGACCGCTCCGGCAACATCTCTCTGCAGGGCCGGGTGGTGTGGTTCAACTTTGTTCCCCCGGCGATCAGCGTCAACCAGGGCCAGTTTCAGATGTTCTGTTACTGGCTGGGTGAGGGGCAGTCCATCTCGGCCCAGACGACGCCGACATTGGGCGATCCCGATCTCTACCTGGGGAACTCGAGTGGTTGGTTGGACTATAGTATCAACGAGGGGACGGCCGTGGACAGTGTTTCGTTGGTGGCGCCGAGCAGCGACCTCTATTCCGTGGCGGTGTACGGTTATGCCACGTCCCGCTACGCCCTGGCGCGCAGCGCGCTGGGCCAGGGGAGCGGCGGCGCTTGGCCGCGGGGCGGCGACCCGATCGCGCCCCCGGTCATCCCGGATGGACAGCCGGCGCCGCTGCAGCGGGGCCTGCCCCCGGCGCCGGTCCAGCCGATCGCGTATCGGATCTTTTTGCCGCTGGCGTGGAAGTAAATCTTTCCGTAGGGGCGACGCACGCGTCGCCCCTACTTTGTGGCGGCCCGGCCCCGGCGGAGCCGGGGATGGTCGTGGGGGCCTGCTGTTCCGTAAATAGGCCGTCGGGGCGTCCACGTAGAGCCTGCCCCCGCGTAGGCGGGGGTGGACGCCCGGCCAAAGGCCCCTCAGGGCCGGCT
>JAFGKG010000041.1 GCA_016928715.1 Chloroflexia bacterium | reverse complement strand
TCACTGGTTACGGTAAATGTCTCAGTCATAGTACCGAGATATTACCTCAATTCTCGGAACTTGTCCAGAAATGAGCGAACCATGAGTTTTTAGTCCCGACCAAATCACAGGTAAGCACTCTTCAGTACGGGAAATCTTCGACGGGTTTGATTGGAGAGTTCGAGGTTCCCAACTTCCCCGACCTATGCTATAATATGCTCGAACAAATAAGCGAAAAACCCCACGGTGTAGACCCATCTGGGGTGGTGGTTAGGGCGGGGGGACGCCCCGGCGGGAACATTCTAACACATAGACGCCCGTCCTGCCAAGTGCTGGGGCGGGTATTTTGTGTTGTGTCCAAATGAATTGGACGAGTTCACAGGGAGATAAAAATGGAGACAATGAATTCCCTTGCTAAATTCTATAGGCTTTATCAGGTGGATTATTGGCAGTACAAGTTGGCCTTGCTCAACAGCGCCATTCATAATTACGAATCAGCAAAGGAACTAATACAGCATGATTTTGCAGATATCGATGATCGAGACTATACTAGGATGTTAAGGGCCGAGTTACACTTCACATATTTTCAAATGGTCGAGACGCTTTTTGAAATGGTGTTTGCTTTAGAGAAACAGGATGACCTGAATCTGTGGTACCATTTGTCATTTTCGAAGTGGCGGGAGAACTATAGCCGAATACAGGATATAGCAGGACACAAGGTTGGGTTTCTGAGAGAAGAGGTGGAGCTAAACCAGGATGTAAAGATACCCCTGATCCAGTATATCTTTTGTTTTAGGTATTCCTTAAATTTAAGTTCGGCCGAAATGCAGCGTAATTTACAGGTCATTCAGCAGGCCTTGATCCTATTTGCCAGAGATTTTTCAGACAGGAATGATTACAATGCTTACAAGCATTCCCTGAGACTGTTTCATTCTTCCCAAACAATTACCATCCGCCCCTCAGGTTCTGGCCCGGAGAAGAGCCAAGTACTTGGCTATGCAGAGGATGCATTGACCTACTTGGAAAAGGACCCAAAGGGTGATATTAGACAAACAGCAAAGGCGTTCGACCCAGAGAGGGATTTTAGAATGGCGATTTTTTGCCAAAGGCTCATATCAAATATCATTTGTACGAGAAGACAATATTTTCTTGGCGCTGAGGGGACTTTCTACTCTTTCCAAGATGTTGACCTAGAGTCTCTTAACCAAACTGTGTCGACCTTGAAGAAAATCAGCATTTCTAGGGAAAGGCGACAAGAGAACAATTCTTAGGTTAGGGTTTTGTGTTGGGGGATCCAATGGAAAAGCGCCAGGACGACGTGACCAAGTTTGCTAATTGGCTAAAATTCTGCCTCAAGGAAGGAAATAGGCCTTCTGGGGAGGTCGGCAAGCAAGGTATCCTCGTAACCACAACTGGCCAATGGAAGTCTTTCGGAGCAAAGGCCAAATCGTGAACCAGACAGAGCAATCCGTCGGACAGTGCGAATATTCGCTTGCCGTACTGCTGTGAGCTGGTGATAACCTACAGCCCACACGTTCTCTCAATTTTTCCTACGCCACCACCGTCACCACGTCCGTCGCCCCACCCTTATGGTAGAGCAGCCCCTGCGCCGCCCGGGTATTGCTCGTGAAGGCGTGCAGAAAATCCCAGGCCCCTGCGTCTGCCAGGGGTGGGACCAGCCGCACCAGTACCCCCCTATTCTCGTGCAGCTCCTGCACAAGCGTGGCCTGGGTGTGCTTGTGCCCGATGAGCCACTCCCGGTGGCTGCTCTGGGCCCAGTCGCCGGCCGCTTCGGTGGCCATGATCAACGGCAGCTCGCTCGTCTTTTCCTCTTTCCCGTGCGTTAGCCCCAGCAGCACGTCCTCCCAGCGGTAATACTTGCGGGAAGCCTTGTCCCGGTCCACCCTGACGCGGGGGTGCCTTTGGAACCACGCCCAGAGAAACCGCCCCAGCCAGGTCATCACGTGAAAGTCGTGGTTGCCAGGGACCGCCACCACGTCCACGGGTGCCACGCTAGCCAGAAGCTCGATGGCTTGCGTCTGCACTGCGCAGACCACATCCTCCACGTCGGCCAGGTCCTGCACCAGGCTCATCTGCGTGCCGGCCGTGGTGGTCTCGTGGTAGGTGTCGGCATCGATCAGGTCGTTGCCCACAGGGTAGAGGATCCGGCCTACAGTCCAGCCGCCGGCCTGGATCCGGCCCAGCAGGCGCCGGACGGCGTCTATAAACCCTTCCGCGGTCTGCTCTAGCGTCAGTCCGGAAAGCGTGCGCTTGCCAAAGTGGGCGTCGAAAAGGCAGGGCACGAGCAGAAACTCCCCCGACTCGTAAAGCGGGGGAGGGGGATCGTAGACCGGTGCGTGCTCAGCAATGCGCTCGAGCAGCCGCTCTAACGCCAATTGGGCCGGGTAGTCCTGGTTGGGGACGAGGTTGGCCCGCACCTGGCGCAGCGTCACCAGGCCCCTCTTTACGCTGTGCTGCTCCCAGGAGTTGGCCCGCCAGCGCTCCACGCGCCACCTGGCCAGGTCAACCTCGGTTGCCTTTAGCAGGTCCTCCAGTGTCAGGATCCGCGAGGGCCCGGGGACAACCGCCGTCGCGGTGACTACTTTGCCCCGCTCGTCATCCTCGACGCGGATGGTCGTGCCCAGCTCGGTGGGTTTGGGATCCGGCGGCGGGAAGGGCGGCGCCTCTGGAGGGCCCCGCTCGGCAATCCGTCCCCGCTTGCGCTCTCTTCTGAGCGCGTTGCTGACGTTTTTGAACTTGGCCCCTACCTTGCGGCAGCGCTGGGCCAGGCTCCCCCCGGGGGCGGAGCGCAGGTAGTCCCGCTCCGCTTCATCCAGGTCCCGCCAGAGCCGCGTGCCAGTGGGCGCAACTGGCATCGGCCCCTACTCCAGCGGCCGGCAGCTACCCTTTAGCAGCCGGATGGCCACACCGACGACGTCGCGGTCGATCTCGTCCGGGCTATCAGGCGCCACCTCGAGCAGGGCGTTGGCTAGGCGAATCAGTTCATCCTCGGCATCCAGGAGCCGGGCCTTCTCGTGGCGGGCCTTGCCGGCAAACCAGCCCGCGGCCGCCATCAGCACGACGTAGACGGCCCCGAGCCAGTCCGGCCAGCCGGGGCAACTGGCCAGGTAGATGCCAACGGCGTAGGCCGCCAGGCCCAGCAGCGTGGTGACGACGGCGTAGCCAACCCGCTTGAGCCAGGCCGGCAGCGGGTTCCACCAGCCGGCAAACGCCGGCACATTGTCCAGCAGCCAGGAAACGAACACGTTGGCCGCGGTGGCGGCCGCACTGACGATTCCCCATAGAACCAGGCAGATCTGTTCCATCACATACCTCCTATTGTCTGCGCGATAGTCGCTACTTGAACAGCTCGACGATCTGGGGCAGGTTGTAGCCGGCCATAATGGACGCCCCCAGCGCCACCGCGACCAGCAGCCAGCGGATAATCCTTTCCACCTCGGGCCTGGCCTGACCGTTCTTTTTCGCCGCGGCGTCGCGCTCCTCCAGTCGCTTGAGCCGGGCCTCGGCCGCCGGCTGCCAGACGTAGAGCCGGTCCAAAGCGCCGTTCTGTTTTTCCTGGTGCTCCAGCACCTGCGCCAACTGCCGGCTCTGCGCGGCCAGACGTTCCTCCACCCGGGCCAGCCCCACCGCCAAATCCTCGAGTGTTGCCATTGGTTGCTCCGTTTTCTGCCAGGCCCCAGCAGGCCTTACGCCGATATCGTGGACTTGGCCACCCAGGTTCCGCCTTCCCTGCGCTCGATAGCCAGGTCCGTTCCCGATCTGATAATGCGCCAGCTCCCGTCCGTGTCGGGGTCGCCCAGGTAGTAGGCCCCGCCGGAAGCGATCTCGACGTGTCCACTGCCGAGCTCCTCCAGCTGCAGGTGTCCGCCAGCGTCAGTCCTGAGAATGGCCGGCGCCGCGCCTGGATTTGGCGACGCCGGGAAGGGCTTCCACCTCGATGCCGCCCCGTCCCACCCCAGGACCTGCCCGTCCAGCGGGGCGGTGGGGGCAATCTCGCGCCCGCGCAGCCGGATGGCATCGTGGACGAGATCGGATATGTCACTCTCGTCGTGGGTGTGGATGCGGGGGGCATGGCTGGGATGATCGCCGTCCAGCGACGTGTAGCCGCCGAAGGTGCTGCCCCGGTCGAAGCCGCAGCGCAGCAGGCAGATGCCCCCAGGCGGGGGTGGGCCATACTCGACCATCACGGCCAGGTTCGTTACCCGCCTGACGGGCTCTCCCAAAACGTGTTCTACCATTGCCGCCAGGTTCGTCACCCGCCGGAGGGGGATCTCCAGGCGATGCTCTACCATTGCCGCCAGGTTTGTCGTCCTACGCGTGGTCATTGCGTCCTCGTTACGCCACAAGCTTTACGCCGGCCTGGAGCGCGTCGATGTCGGATTCCTCCCAGGCAGCCGCGTCGTCCGGGTTTGCTGGATAGTACGTGCCCCGCTGGCGCGTATACGTGGTCAGGAGAGCAATTTTCGAGCACCAGGCCTCCGTCGTGCCCGCCTTGACACCAAGGCTGATCCCATCGGCCCCGCCCGCTTCCTGCCGGGCGGTGGCTTCTACCCAAACGTTCTTGATCACGTCCGTGTCGGGGATAGAGGTCGAGAGGTTGGCCAGGCCATACAGGTCGTAGCTCGTGTCCATCGAGCCGAACACGTAGTCCACATCCGCGTTGTTTGGGATTTCGTCGACGCACTGCCAGTTGGCTCCCGTCGAGGGGGTCAGGCCGGTTTGATCGCCGGCTCCCATTGGCCCGGCCATGATGATGTGCCCGTCCCCCAGCCAGCCATTGTTCTCGGTCCCGCTGGGGTCGTTCACGCCGACGTCGTCGAAGTATACGTTCCCCCCTCCCGTCAGGCGCAGGCGATACATCGACGTGTACGTCAGGCTGCCGGCCCATTCAACCCATACGTCCCCATCTACTTTCACGGATATGCTCGGCGTGCCGGCCATATTCGCGCTGATCTCGCAGATGTACCACGTATCTATGGCCCAAAGCTTGGTCGAAGACGCCTGCAGTGTGTCGCTGCTATCCCGAATCTGGACCGTTTTCGTCGTCGTGTCGAATTCGATGGAAAAACAGTGGTGATCCAGGTTGTCGCGCAAGCGGATTTGGATGTCATTCGTCGTCGAGCGAACGCAAGCCCGGACGTACAGCGAGCTGAATGGCCCGCCTGGCAACACGTACTCCCCATAGCCCGTGTTATAGGTTATCTTCGCCGAATAGACGCCGGATCGCACGGTTGTATTATCCGCCGCCACGCCCCCATACGTATCAAAGGTGAGCACGTCGCCCATCTCGAAGCCGTCCCGCAAGATAGCGGCCATTTCGCGCCTCCTATGACGCCAGATTGTGCAGGTCGTAGGTTGAGCCATAGATATTGGGGCAGTGGTACAGGTACAGGTCCCCGCCGGTATCCGGTACGTGCGCCCCATACGCCGCCGAGCCGGTGGCTCCGGCGTCCAGCTCCGCCAAGAGCCAGCAGCCGAACATCCTCACCGCCCCACCGTCACCGTTCGCGGACACGGCTTTCAGCGTGGCCGCGCTGACGGCTGCGGTTGTGAGCTCCACGCGCACGGCGCTCACGTACAGCTCTCCCGCCGCCGGCGCCAATATCCCCGCCAGAACGCGGCTGTCGACCACGGTTTTCTTGATCGTGAGGTGGCCCAGTGCGGCGTTGGCCGCCCCGGTCACCAGGACCTGCGGGCTGCCGGCCCCGGCGTCCCCCGATATCACCACCGCCTCCCGGTCCACGCCGACGACCGCCACCCAGGCTTTCAGCGTGACGTCCTCGGCGTAGACGCCGGGAAAGACGATCACGGCCCACGGCTCCGCCTCCGAGGCCGCCGTTATGGCGTCGATGGCGTCCTGGATCGAGCTGTAGTCGCCGCCGGACTTGGCCACAATCAGCGTTTGCCCGTAGCCCGGGCTGGAGCCGCCGGCAGTCCGGTCGAGGCGCAGCTTGAGCAGCGGCCAGACGTTGTCTACGTGTCGCTCCGGTGACTCGATCATCTATGCCCCCACCATCCCGCCGATCAGCGAGTAGATGTCTGAAGACCCCGCGGGCTTGACCCTGAGGTTCGGAGTCACCTGCCCTTTCTGCGGCTTTCCGGCCGGCAGGCGGTACTCGGTCTCCAGGAGGTAGAAGCCAAAGGGCGTCTCCAAAACGTCGTCGTAGGCCCCGTAGCCCAACAGCAGGTGGTTGGGCGTGAGCATGACGCTGTCCGCCCGCGCCAGCCAGTCGGGAATCTGGGCCCCGCCGGCGTCGAAGACGCTGCGGCTGTCCACCAGGTAATCGGTCGCGGGAAAATCGCCCTGGCCCCAGCGCGTCAGGCAGCAGCGGCGGTCGTCCCAGACCTGGAACCACAGCAGCCGGTCCTTGGCCGCCGCGTCACTCGTGCCTAAGGTAGCCAGCCGCTCGACCTCCTGCTGGTAGGTCATGAAGGTGTCGACCCGCTCCCGCTCGACGCTGATCCCAGTCGTGTCAACGTGCTCCAGGCCGTCGTAGACGAGCCAGTCCACCGAGTCCCCGTAAAAGTTGGTCGCGGCAACGATATCCTGCACCTGCAAACCTGTGTCCCGCACTCCACTCAAAGCCTGGATCCAGCGGCGGTGACCAAGACTCGCATACAGCCCCAGGCAGCGCACCTCGGCCGAGATGCGGCGCTTTGGGTAGGGGATGGGCACCTCGAAAGGATCGGGAGTCAGCGTGCGCAGGCCAAAGTACAGAGCCAGGTCGCGGTGGTTCTGGGCCACCGCGGCGGGCACGTCGGATTTCTGCAGGACCAGTTCCTTACGGCCGCGCAGGGCGATGCCCTCCTCGTCTACAGCCCAACCCGTGGCCGCGGCCTCGCCGCCGTAGGTGGTATAGACCACGTTCACCGCATTGTAGTAGTTGTCCAGCGAGTAGGCCATGCCACCCGAGAGACTCAATCCATAGACGAGGCCCTCGAAGGCCAGCCCGCCGCCGGGTCCGGCCAGGCGGAGGCGCTTGCCCAGGAGGTAATACCAGCGCAGCAGGTCCCCGGCCTCGCCCTCGATAGGGAAGGTAGCCTCTTTGAAACCTCCTTGCGCCGCCGTGGAAAAGAGCACACTCTGCAGCCGCCCCTCCGGAACAGCCAGGGCCACATCGCTGTTGGGCTGCCAGGCAGTGATCGAGAATCCATCCAGATCGAGCATGGCTTCCTCTTACAGGGTGTGATAGCGCGGCCGGTAGACGACCCGCACCTGCACCGCGCGCTCGGGCGAGCCCGAGCGGGGCGCTTCCGGCCAGCAGTTGATCCAGAGCCGCAGCATGCGCTCCAGGGCGTACCCCTCCAGCCGGCCCTCCACGTCCAGGGCGGACCGGTCCAGCTTGTCGACGTCGCCCCCGGAGGTGACGGCCTCGTGGGCCCGGCCGCTGGGCCCGTCCACGACCAGGTAGCGGGTGGCGCTGCTCATCGTGTAGGAGCGGGCGTCCATCCAGGCATCCACGGGCGCCAGGACGATCCGGTCCACGTAAACGTCCTTGCCATCGGCCTGCTTGGCCCAGAGGTAGAGGGTCGTCTCGGCGATGCCCCGGTCGGGCGGGATCCCGCTGGGCTGCAGGGGGAACTTGATGGTCGGGCCCCCGTAGAGCGCCCACAGCCTGGCCCCGGCATCATATTCCAGGTCCGCGCGATAATACACGGCGGGTGCTTCTGTCTCCGCCGGCGAGATGCCCCACTGCACGGTGTAGTCCGCCCCGGCGGCGATATCGCTGCCCAGCAGGGCGTAGAGGCGCACCTGGTGGCCGGCCAGGCGCAGGGCCTGGTCCTCGTCGATAAAGAGGTCCAGGAAAGGCTGCCCCGTCGCGGTCAGGGGGAGTTTGTAGCAGTTGTTGGAGGCCGGGCCCGAGGCCCCGGCGTCGGTGGAGAGCACCGGCGCATTATGCACACCCAGGCTCTCGGCCTGGAAGCTCAGCCAGGTCTGGTCGGCGTAGGGGCTGGAGAGCAGCCCGATGCGCGGGCGGATTTCCTCGCCGCTGCTCTGGTAGAGGTGCACTTGCAGCGCCGGCGAGAGGTCGCCGATGGGCTCGAGGAGGTCGAGGTGCTCGCGGTGGGCGCTGTTCTGGTCGGCGCCCGGCCCTTCCAAAGTGCCGCTGGCGTTGTCCCACTCCCAGTCGTCGTGGGAGTAGAGGACAAAGTAGTCCGACCACATGCCGGTGTCGCAGTCGGCGCCGCCGTAGGTGTGCTGCGGCCCGAAGCAGACCTTGTCCAGCTTGATGGAGCCACTGGAGTTGGCGACGAGGCGGATGTAGACGTTGGTGACGCCGCCGGGGATCGTGACCGTGCCCCGCACCCGGCACCAGCCGGCCCCGCCGTAGGCCCCGGTCGCGCTGGCCAGCTCCAGGTGGGTGGCCGCGTTGCGGACGCTGATGGTGATGCCATTGGGTCCGTCGGCCCAGCCCTCGAAGGAGAACTCGTAGGCCTGGCCGGCACTGACGGCAAAGTTCGTGCACATCAGGTAGTCGCCGGCGGAGACCGGGCTGAGCAGCTGGCAGTAGCGGCCGTGTTGGGGGTCCGTGCTGAGCGAGCCGCTGCCGGAGCCGGAGAGGGTCCAGCCGTCGGCGATGCCGTTTCCATTGACGTCGTACTCAAACGAGGGGTTGGAGACCATGTTGCGCAGTTCGAAGGTCCCGTCTAGCTCGGGGGCCTCGTGGTCGATCGTGGCCTCGGACTCAAAGTAGTAGATGCTGCCGCGGGCGGCGCTCTTCCAGCCGACCTTGCGGGCCGAGCCGTTGGTCACGGCGGCCCGCCGGGTGAAGGTGCGCCCATCGGGCCTGTAGCACAGGTAGATGAGACCGATGCGCTGGTCGTAGCGGGCGACGGCCCGCTCGATCCACAGGGCCAGCGTGGAGAAGCGCTCCTCCATGTCGTCCTGGTCCTCGACCACGCCGTCCTCCTCGTAGGTGGCCAGGGCCACCGTGGAGGTGCCCCCGTCCAGGCCGCAGGTGCCCGGCTGCCAGCCGCCGGGGGCGACGTGAAAACCGTCCACCCCGCCGCTCAAGAAAAGGGTCTCCCCGGTCAGGGAATCGTAAAAGTACAGCTCGTCGCTCATCTAACGCCTCCAGGCCCGCTCGCGGGCCTCGTCCTGCCGGCGCATCTCGGCCAGGTCCTCGCGGGTCCAGGCCCGACCGGTGGGGACGTTGAAAACGGTCTTGGACGTGTAGCTGCGCTGGTCGACGACCCCACCGGCCTGCCCGATCGCCGGCAGAGGGACGGGCACGCTTTTCACGCCAATGGCCAGCCCCTCGGCCGCGGCCGCGCCGATCTCCATAAAGACCCGGGAGGGGGAGGAGATGCCCAGTAGATCCTTGGCCTTGTCGATCAGCCCGCCCACGTTCTCGTCCCACCAGCGCTTGACGCTCTCCCAGACCTCTTTCAGGCCGTTCCAGAGGCCATTGACGATGTCTTTGCCGGCCTG
>JAFGKG010000040.1 GCA_016928715.1 Chloroflexia bacterium | reverse complement strand
GCGCCCCACCGAGGCCGCCGCCCGCGCCGGGCGGGCTCAGGAGGCCGTCCAACAGTACACCTACCGCTGGCGCGCCGAGCGCATCCTCCAGTTGGTCCGTTCGCTCCATCCCCCGACCCAATAGGGCCGATGGCAATCTCTTGCCCTAACCGTCAACGGTCAACCTTTAACTTTTAACCGTCTCTGCGCCCACCAGTCGTCCACCTAACGTCAGGCAAGCAGGATCAGGAAGCTGTAATATAAATCTGGTTGCACTTTCATAGGCTGTATGCTATAATGACGCGAAATAGCCTGGGAAATATGCTTGGGGAGGGACTTTTGGAATCTGCAATTTCGACCTCTCCACTTTTGGATGCAAGGAGGAGAAAAAATGTCACCAAGAGCAAGGTGGGTTGTCGGTGTGGGCTTGATGCTCGTCGCGGTCGTATTTGTAGTCCTCTTTGTCTGGGGCAATCCCCTGGGGGCTTCCCCTGGGCGCCAGGATGACCAGATCGACCTGGAACGCTACGAGACTCTCAAGTCTCAGGTCGAGGATCTGCGTTCTCAGGGCCGGGATATATCCTATCTGGACAGCATTGTCGCCGATATCGAGATGTGGGTTGCCCAGGACAAGGTTGCCGAGGCCAATCTGCGCATCAAGGACCTGGAACAGGCGCTGATTGACTTTGACTTGCAGCCCCTGCCAGACTATCAGCCGCAGGCGCCCCTGCCCCCGGCACCGGCCTATGCGCCGGTGGCCGCGGCCGGCGGCACGATCCTGTTGGAAGAGGATTTTGCTGCTCAGGGAGTTCTGAACGCTTGGCAGAGCGCCTTTCTGAGCTTTGATCCCGGCAACATGGCCCATTGGGAGCAGCGCCAGGAGGCCTTGTATCTCAATATTGGGGCCGGCGGCATGCAGATCGTCGGTATGATCAATGTTGTTGGGGAGGTCTGGTCCGATTACGTCTATAGCGTGGACATTTACCCCGAATACAACCTGGAGATTGGACTGGTCATACGCTACCAGGATGGCGCTTTCTATCGCTTTCGCTTCCTGAACCACGAGCACGGCGAGTCCGGTACCCGCTTGCTCGAGTTGGTCCAGGGGGACAGCGTCACGGTGCTGGATCAGGCGGATGGACCCGGCTATCAGTCCGGCCAGTGGTACAATGTGCAGGCAGTGGCCGAGGGCCCGCAACTCTCGGTCTATTTGAACGGTCAGCTTATCCTGGAGGCCCAGGACGCGACGTTGGAGCAGGGCCAGATAGGAGTGTACGCCCTATCTTTGGGCGACGTGTACTTTGATAATGTACGCGTGACCTCGGTGCGCTAGGGATCTGTCAAGATAACTTTCCGCAAGCCAAGACCCTGCGGGTCTCTCGGAAAGTTATTCTTTTGCAGCAAGTCCTGGTCGGCAAGTTTGTCAGGCGATGTCGAGCCGGCCTGGTGGATTTCCATCCTGGAATAGCCGACGGCGCCGATGCGCTTGTCAGGAGAGAGTAAGGAGTGCGGCAGTGAATAAGAGAATCGGCCTGCTGATAGGGTTTTTAGCCATCGTTTTGTTGGGGGCATGGTTGTTCTTGTCCCCGTTGGAGGGAGTGCAGCCGCGCACGGTCAGTGCGGGGCGTTTGTTCAGCTCCTTTACGACCCCGCGCAATCTTTCTAATTCGGGCAATCCGGGCGTTGGCGAGAACGCCTCCCAACATGTGCGGGCGGCCATCGCCGACGATGATTATCTGCATGTGGGTTGGATGGAGGGTACCTTGAACTCGGCCAACGGCCCGGCTTATGTGCGCGGCCAGGGCTCCACCTGGCCCTTGTGGGAATGGGCCGGCCCCAGCAACAACCCCGGTTATGTGAATCCCACCCTGGCCCTGGACGGCAACGGTACGGTCCACATGGTCTGGACTGGCAGCGGCGGCAGCCCCTACGAGATCTATTATGCCTACAAACAAGCGGGGGGCACTTGGTCGGGTGTGGCCAACCTCTCTGACGACTCGAACAACTCGATCTATCCGGTCATTGCCGTCGACAGCCAAAATGGCCTCTGGGTGGTTTGGGAAACCCAGATTACCGAGCAGAACTTTGACGTCTATGTGCGGCACAAGCCGGCCGGCGGGACCTGGGGCAATACCAGCAATCTCTCACAGGTATTGGGGGGACAGGATCTGGAGCCGAACATTGTCATCGATGCCAACGATGTACCCCACGTGGTCTGGCGCAATAACAACAGCCAGCCCAACTGGGAGATTTACTATACAAAGTACGTCAACAGTTCCTGGCAGACGCCCAACAACATCTCCTCCAATGGTTCAGCCTCGCACTTTCCGCGCATCGCGGCCAACGAGATCGGCGATGTCTTTATCGTCTGGGAGGATGAGATCGACGGGGCGGACCGTTTCCAGACCCTCTTTCGCCGTTGGGACGGCAGCCAGTGGAGCAGTACCATGCGCGTTTCCTCCACGCCGGCCAAGGCGCTCTGGCCAGCTATCTCGGCCGAGGGCTGCAACCTCTACGTAGTCTGGACCGACTATCGCAACACCAGTACCGAGACCTATTTCTCCCATTCGACCAACTGCGGTTCGACCTGGTTGGGCGATGAGAACGTCTCGAACAATGGCAGCTCCTCCTACTATCCGGAAGTTGTGGCCCAGCCCGGCGGTTTTGGGCACGTCTTTTGGCAGGACTATGCGCCCGGCCAGTTTGATGTCTATTACGGCAAGGGCACCATCCAACTACCGGCGACGCCGACCACGCCGCCTACGGCTACGCCGACCTTCTCTCCCAGCCCAACCTTTACCCCGACGCCGACGCCAACCTCTACCCCAACGCCGACGCCAACCTCCACGCCCGATCCACGCCCCTACGGTTGGGTCAATATCTATGCCCACGAACCCTATTCCAGCACACAATTTACCCAGCGGCTGGATGTAGCTATGCGCCTCTGGGCCGACTCGGAGATCGGCCAGCCGGTAACCGAGATGCGTTATGGCAACTATGCCGACTTTCGGGATAGCCCCGGCTGGATGGATTACAGCCCCTTTGTTTACAACTGGCGCTTGCTCGAGACCCCCTATGGCTGCAGTTGGGAGTATGTCTATGCCCAGTTCCGCGATGAGATGGGACATGAATCGCAGGTCTATAACGACGTCATCAAGTATGATAGTTACCTGACGGCCAGCATGGTCCTCAATGGGGGCAACGAATATACCAACCGCGAGTTCGTCATGGTTAACTCGGAAGACCTGGACAGTATGGCCGAGGAGTATAGCTGCAGTGGCCTGGAGGATATGGCCCTGTGGGAGGAGGGCCTGACCCAGACGGTTTGGATCAGCTACCATCCCGACATCTATTTCTTCCTGGCGCCGCGCGATCCGCTGACCGGGACGGCCCGGGTTTATGCCAAGTACCGCGACCGTGCCGACAACGCTGGGGTGTTCTCCGATACAATTGCCTTTGACCTCTTTCCGCCCTACAGCGGGACCACGCCGACCCTGAACATGGGCGTGCCTACCACGACCGAGCTACTCGTGACCGTTTCAGACCTATACGCCTTGGACGACGAGAGCGGTGTGGCCAACATCTGGCTGGCCAACCGGGCCAATGGCCCCTGGAGGGCCTTTGACTATCAGTCCCCGCCGCAGGACTATGTCTGGAACCTGGCCTATGGGGGTCCACCCACGCAAAGCCCGGACTTGCATACGGTCTATCTGCGCTACGAGGATGGCGCTGGCTATGGCTCGCTGCCGGGCAACTTTTCTTCCGTGTACTGTTCCTCGCTTTCGGTCAGCGGTATCTCGAGCGTCTATTTGCCCCTCGTCGTAACGGCCTACCGTCCTGTGGATGGGGCCGGGAGCTTGCCCGCACCCCGGCCGGCCCAGTTGTTGCTCCTGGCCGAGCCCCAGCAGCCCGCGCCAGGTGAGGAGGTGCTGCTGTGGTTGGCCGCTCGCCGTGAGGCGGATACGCCTCTGAACGGTACGCTGCAACTCGACCTGCCCGAGGGGCTCCACCTGCTGCGCGCCTGGAGCGCCTACGGTGAGCTGCTCCAATGGGATGAGCAGCAGGTGATCTCGCGGGAGCGGATCTCGAATCGCCTGACGCCCTGGATCCTGGTGCAAGCCCGGGTCGAGGAGGACGCCGCGACGCTGCTGCAAGTAGAGGGTACGATGAGCTGGAGCGGCGGATCGGTCGAGGCCGTGCCGCTGCAGCTTGGAGCGTCCAGTCCTTAGGAACATGGCCGAAATGCTTTCTCGAGCGACCCATGCTGGACGGGCCTGGCTGCGCCAGGTCGACCCGGGGTGGGTCGCTCTGTTCATTCTATTCCTGTTTTCGCTGCTCCTGCTGACTCCCCGCCTGTACGCGGTGGACTCGGTGGAGTATTTTTCCTATTTGCCCTCGTTGCTCTTTGATGGAGACCTGGACTTTACGGACGAATACAGCTATTTTATGCAGCAGAACCCCCAGGCCGGCATCGAGGGCGTATTGTACAAGCGCGATCCACACACGGGCCTACCCCTGAACGTCGCCCCGGTGGGCACGGCCCTGCTCTGGTCCCCGGCCTATCTGTTGGCCCACGGTGTCGTCCTGATTTCCAAGGCTTTGGGCGCCCCGCTACAGGCCGATGGCCTCTCCCGCCCCTACATTCTGTCCGTCTGCTATGCCTCGGTCTTTTATGCCGGGGCCGGCCTTTGGTTATCCTATCGGCTCTGCCGCCAGTACTTTTCGGCCCTGGCCTCGGCTCTGGCCGTGGCCCTGGTCTTTATGGCCACGCCGGTCATTTTTTACAGCCACGTCAACCCCCCCTGGTCGCACAGCGTCTCGCTCTTTTGCGTGGCCCTATTCGTGACGGTCTGGCACAACAGCCGGGGGGACCGCCGGCAGGCCCAGTACCTGCTGCTGGGCCTGCTCGGAGGCCTGATGTACCTGGTGCGGGAGCAGGATGGTCTCTTTTTGCTCATCCCCGCCCTGGAGGCGCTGCTGGACTATGGGCGGATAATTGTTGAGCGGGGTCGCGAGCTTTGGCCCGCTTTCCGCCGGCGGTTCGGCCGGCACCTCTTGCTGCTGTTGGGCCTGCTGCTGGGCATCTGGCCGCAGTTTCTGGCCTACCGCGTGCTCAACGGCCGTTTCGGCCCCAATGTCACCGTTGGCTACAAGTTTGATTGGTCCAGCCCGCACTTTTTCCGAGTCCTGTTCAGTCCGCAGTACGGACTGCTGGTTTGGAGTCCCCTGCTGCTGCTGGCCCTGCTGGGCCTGGCGCTGCTCTGGAGGCGGGACCGCCTGTTGAGCGGCGCCCTGACCCTGGCCTTTCTGGCCCAGGTCTATATCGCCGGGACCTTTTTGACCTGGCAGAGCCCCGGTTCCTTCGGCCAGCGCCGTTTTATCAACTGCGCTGTGATCTTTTGCCTCGGCCTGGCCGCGCTGCTGGCCTGGCTGCGGAAAAAGGGCTGGCCGGCTGGGCTGCTGATCGGGCTGGGGGGGCTGTTTGCGCTCTGGAACGGCGCTTTGATCCTGCATTGGGGGCTGTACGAGGCCGACCGCGAGGCCGGCCTGCTCTGGGATCGTCTGCCCCGGCGGGTGCTGGTCGAAATCCCGCGGCAGGGATTCGACCTGCTGCGCCGGCTGCTCTGGGAGCGGGAGACTTTTTACGACAATCCCGGTGGCTAGGGCTTGCTTCCCGGACATTTTTCCGCTATAATATAATTAATGGCATCGTAGGAAGGAGGGTCGATCGTGTCCACCCCCGTAAAACCAAAAGAGGCTATTCTGGCGATCTCGGGATACGGGATGCAGCACAGCCCAGATCTTGGATCTGCCGGGCAATGTGCTGGGGCGCAGTTACGCCTTGATTGCTCAGCAGCGTCCACAACCGGGCTGGTTGGAAGCGGTACTACCAGGGCTGGAAGGGAGCAGTCCAGGCCTTGCTGCAGTTCCAAAAAGGGAGTGGCAGCGGTTTGAACTGACAATACCCGCTATAGGAGCGAGAATTGGGGTGGTAGGATGGTGCAATCGCTGCTGCAGCAAATGCAGGACATTGAGGGTGAACTGACGGGCTTTATTGATCGCCTGGAACCTTTTCTGGAACAGGTGAACAAGAAAGGGCGCTCGGCTGCGCGCGAGCAGCGTCCGGAAGATTTGGTGGACGAGTTGCGTGTGGCCTATCATTTTACTACCCGCCTCCTGCCCTTGTTGCGTGCCGCTTATGGCGATTTCTCCGAGATGAACCGCGAACGCAAGCAGTTGCTCACATTGTTTGAGGTGAGCCAACTGATCAACTCGACCCTGCAGTTGGCCGATTTGCTCGAGATCGTGATGGACCGCACCATTGCCGTGACCGGGGCGGAGCGGGGCTTTTTGATGCTGCGCGACGAGGCCAGTGGACAGCTCCATTTTGCCGTGGCCCGCAATATGCGCCGCCAGGACCTGGAGGAGGAATCCTTCCAGGTCAGCTGGAGCGTGGTGAACCGCGTTGCCGAGGCAACCGAGCCGGTACTCACGGACAATGCCAGCGAGGATCCCCGTTTCGCCGACAGTGTCAGCATCGCTACCTATGTGTTACGTTCTATTCTCTGCGTCCCCCTCCTGGTCAAGAATCGCTGCATCGGTGTGCTCTATGTGGATAACCGCGTGCGTATCGGCCACTTTACCCCCGATGACCTGGACCTGCTCACCGCCTTTGCCAACCAGGCCGCCGTGGCCATCGAAAACGCCCGCTTGTTCGAGCACATCGTGGTGCTCGATCGGCTCAAAGGCGACTTTTTGGAGAGTGTCTCCCACGAACTACGTTCTCCGCTGACCTCGCTCAACGCCGGCCTGGAACTGTTGGCTCAGGTCGTCTCGGAGGATGACCACTCGCTCTGGGAACTGGTCAACGAGAGTGGGCAGCGCCTCACCCGGATTGTCCAACGCTTGACCCGCTTTTCCGAGATTGAGGAGGACGGGCGGACCTGGATCGGTACCGAGGATTTGGCGGAAATGGTCCCGCTGCGGGAGCTGTTGGCCGAGGCCATCGAGCCCCATCGGGCCAAGTCGGAGGAGAAAAAGCTGGTCCTCAACCTGGTGATCGAGGGCGAGATTGTTTCCCTGCAGGCCCCTCGGGGCTTGCTTCGGGCGCTCAACGAGGTGCTGACCAACGCCGTGGCCTATACCGAGAAGGGGGTGATTTTTGTTACCGCCCGGCGGTCGGGGAACGAGGTGTTGATCAGCGTGGCCGATACCGGCATTGGCATTCCCTCGGACGAGATGCCCTATATCTTTGACAAGCTGTTCCGCGGCCGCAAGGTGCGGGCACTGGCCAAGACGCAGGGCCTCGGTCTGGGTCTCTCGGTGGCTCGTTGGACCATCCTGTCCCTCGGCGGACGGATTTGGGCCGAGAGCGTGGAGGGCAAGGGCAGCGTGTTTACCGTTGCCCTGCCCCTGCAGCAGGCCGAGGGCGGCGGCTGGCAGGTGCGCATTCCCGAACAGCCGCGGGAAGCGGCGGGTGGGGCCATGTAGGGCAGAAACTAGCGTTTCCTAGGGGCGCTCCGGTGATGCGGGGATGTTTCGCTGGGGCGTTTCGGATTATAGGTCTTGGCGAGGAGGAGAAAGGATGCGGTCTCTTGCCAGGCGTTCTGCTCGCTTATTGCTCCCGCTGCTTTTCCTGCTGGCCATGCCCCTGTTCTCAGGCGCCGGCCCCCGCTACCGGGGGCCGATCTATGATGGGCCCGAGTTGGATTACCAGCCGAGCATTATTCGCGTGCAGCCCAGTGGGCGGCTGCTGGTGATCTTGGAGCGGATTCGCCTGTCCGACTTTTATGGCGACATGTACGCCGTCTATTCCGACGACGACGGCGAGACCTGGAGTACGCCGCAGTGGGTCCTGGGCGAGGCCTGGCGCAACGAGCGCCATCCCTCCCTGCTCCAGCTCGGGCCGGATCGTTTCGTTCTCTTTTATCTGGTCGACGAGACCGGATCGGGCAGCTATCGCCTGCATCGGGCGACCTCCACCGATGGCTTGACCGACTGGACGGATCGGGGCGCGCTGGACCTGGGCTGGGCCACTCCAGGCGAGATCAACCCCAGCGTCGTCCGCGCCGGCGCTGGCTCCCTGACTATGGCCTACCATCGGCTCTCCGGGCCCAGCTACATCGCCCGCTCTACCGACGAGGGCGTGACCTGGGATGCCCGGCGGACCCAGGTCAGCCCGGCCAACGCCCAACTCCCCCGCCTGGCCTATCGCGAGCGCGATGGCCTCTACCTCGTCAGCTACCAGGTGGGATCGAGCAACCTGGATCTCTACGCCAAGGCTTCCTACGACCCCTACGATTGGGACGTGCCCCAGATCCCGGTCTCTACCGATCTAAACACTCACGACTCCCAGCCCATCGTCCTGGCCGACGGCGCTTTTCTGCTCATCTATGCCAAGACCTTTTCCGGCTATTTTGACCTGGCCTACCGGGTGAGCTGCAATGGGCTCAATTGGCTGCCCGAGGTGCGGCAGACCTACGAGCCGGCCTTTTACGATACCCAGCCGCATCCGTGGCCCCTGGCGACGCCGGAGCGCATCCTGCTGGTCTGGCCGCACCAGGATAGCGGTACGCCCTACCAGGATCACGACCTTTGGGTCGACAACGAATTGCTCATCCCTGCCGACGTCCGGCCCAGCTTCTGTGGCTCCACCCAGGGGGTCGAGCCGGCCTTTTTCGAGCCGGCCCTGCATTTGCCCCTGACCTATACCCTGCATCTGCCCAACCACGCCCTCTCGACGACCGCCTGGCTGGACAACCCCATCCCGGCCGACACCGTGTATCGACCGGGCAGCCTCTGGGCCAGCAGCGGCCGCTATGGCTACGATCCCATCCACCAGGCCATCACCTGGACGGGCGCGATTACAGCCGGAGCGGCGGTGACCGTGAGCTTTCAGGTCAGCACGACCGCCCTGTTCTCCGATGGCCAGGCGGTCTGGAGCGTGGCCCGGCTGACCGATGCCCAGGGATTGGTCTATGCCCCGGCAGCGGCCGCTCTGGCCGACAGTCTGCCCCCACGTTCGCTCATCCTGGAGCCGGAGGCCGGGCAGTGGTTCAGCAGCAGCCAGGTCCTGGTCACGGGCGTGGCCAGCGATACGGCCTCCGGCGTCTATAGCGTGGCGGTGAACCTGGACGGGGGGGTCTGGCTGCCGGCGCAGGGGCGTGAGTCCTGGACTTTTTTGGCCGGCGGCCTGGCCGAGGGGACGCATCATCTGCGCAGCCGGACCCGCGACTGGCTGCAGCACGACGAAATCCCCGGGGCGGGCATTTCCTTCACCGTGGATACCCTGCCGCCCCAGTTGGTAGGTACCAGCCCGCCGCCCGGGGCGCTGGAGGTGCCCGTTTCGGCCGCGTTGGTGCTCACATTTAGCGAGGCCATTCTCAGCGGCAGCCTGGGCTATGCCAGCCAGCCCGATCCCGGCGGCTGGTCCGTGGGGTGGAACCCCTCGCGGACCGTGGCCTATCTCGACCACGTCGACCTGCTCCCGGACAGCCGCTACACGGTCACGGTGGCTGGGGCGCGCGATTGGGCCTCCAACCTCCTGGAGCCCTACACCTGGTCCTTTACGACCCAGTGCGAGCCGATCCAGATCGTCAGCGTGACCACGGCTCTCTCCGGCTGCCAGGCCGCCTTTGGCGCCGTGCTGAGCGGCACCGCGCCCTACAGCTACAGTTGGGATTTCGGATCCTTTGGGTCGAGCGCGCTGCCGACGCCGACGGTGGATTTTGGCGCCGACGGCAGCTATCCCTACACCCTCATCGTGCGGAACTGCAGCGGCGCCTATTCGGACACGGCCGCCGGCCTGGTCGAACTGGCCTGCGAACCGCCCTGCGAGGCGGTCGCCGTGCTCAGTGTGACTACGGCCTTCTCCGGCTGCCAGGCCGCCTTTTCCGCCGAACTGAGCGGCACGGCGCCCTATAGCTACAGTTGGGATTTCGGGGCCTTTGGGTCGAGCGCGCTGCCGACCCCGACGGTGGATTTCGGCGGCGACGGGAGCTATCCCTATACCCTCAGTGTGTACAACTGCGGCGGCCTCTACTCGGTCACGGCGTTCGGAGTGGTCGATCTGGCCTGCGAAGCGCCCTGCCGGCCGGTCGAGTGGCTCACCTACACGGCCGAGGTGACCGGCTGCCAGGCAGCGTTTTCGGCCCAGGCCGGCGGGACGGCGCCCCTGGACTGGCGCTGGGCCGTTGGCGACGGGCTGACGGCGACCGTGGCCGCGCCCACCCACTTCTACAGCGCCTCCGGGGGCTATACAGTGACGCTGGAGGTGTGGAACTGCGCCGGCAGTGGCTACCGGCGGGAGCAATTTGTGTTGAGCGTCTCTTGCCCGTCACTGCACAAGAGCTACCGGCCATTGTTGTACAAGAATGCTGCGCCCTAGTCCCGGCAGCGGCCCAGGCCTGGCCGCCAAAACAGCTCCACTTGAAGGCCCAAGTAGGGGCAGCCCGCCCCAACAAGTTGGGGGATGTGGCTGCCCCTATCGGACTTTAGGCGCTGCCTAGTCGTCCAGGACGTCCTCGACGGTCAGGTAGCGGGGGTCGCGATAGAGGCGGTTGACCTGCGGCGAAAAGGTCAGCGAGTCGGTCATGACCTGGCGCGCCGGTCCTTGCAGTAGCACCTGGCCCTCCGCCAGCAGGACGACCCGATCGGCGCAGCGAGCGGCCAGTTCGACGTCGTGGGTAGCCAGGACGACGGTCCGGCCCCGGTCGCGCTGCTGCCGCAAAAAGCTGCTCAGGGCCTCCTTTTGCTCATAGTCCAGGCCGCGGGTGGGCTCGTCCAGCAGGATGATCTGGGGCCGGCCGACCAGTATGGCGGCCAGGGCTACCCGCTGTCGCTCCCCCACGCTGAGATCGCGGGGGTAGCGCTGCATATGGGGGCCCAGCCCCAAGAGTTCGGGCAGTTCGCCATAGTCGCCGGCCGGCCGGCCGTGCTGGCGCAGGGTAAAGTCCAGCTCCTGGCCGACCGTGTCGGCAAAGAGCAGGGCGTTGGGGTTCTGGGGGACATAGCCTACCTGCTCGATCAGCCGCTCCAGGGGAGACTGGCGCGTATCCAGCCCGGCCACCCGCACCCGGCCCTGCTGGGGGTGCAGCAGGCCGACGATCTGCTTGAGCAGGGTCGTTTTGCCAGAGCCGTTGCGCCCCATCAGGGCCACGATCTGGCCGGCTTGGATCTGTAGCTGTACGTCTCGCAGGGCCGGCCGGCCGTTGTAGGAGAAGGAAAGATTTTCGATTTGGATGACCGGCTCGCTGTCGTTGACCGGTGGCGACGGCGGTTCTGCTTCAACCCGGTGGTCCTGTACCGGGATAAAGCGGCGGGCCTCGCGCACGGTTAGGGGCAGTGGCTGCCAGTCCAACGCCTTGCCCAGGGCCACCAGCGGTGGGACCAGGGCGACCTGCTGCAGGATCTGGCGGGGCGGTCCCACCAGGGCCGCTTGGCCAACTCCCCGCAGGTACAGGATGCGGTCGGCGTGGCGCACCACTCGCTCCAGGCGGTGTTCCGAAAGGACGATGGTCAGCCCCAGGTCGCGGTTCAGCCGCAGCAGGTTGTCCAGCACTTCCTCGGCTCCCTGGGGATCCAGTTGCGAGGTGGGCTCGTCCAGCACGAGCAGGCGGGGCTGCATGGTCAACACGGCGGCGATGGCCACCCGCTGGCGCTCTCCTCCAGAGAGGGTTTCCAGCCGCCGTTGACGCAGCTGGGCCAGTCCAAGCTGGTCCAGGACTTCCTCCACCCGTTTGCGCATGGTCGTCTCGGGCAGGCCGTGATTTTCCATAGCAAAGGCGATCTCGTCCTCCACCCGGCTGGCCACCTGCTGCGACTCGGGATCCTGAAAGACCAGGCCCACGTGGACGCTCATCTGGCGGGGCCCGGCGCTGACCGGGTTCTGCCCGCAGACCTCGATCTGACCGGTCAGGGCGCCGCCGTAAAAGTGGGGCACCAGGCCGTTAAGGCAGCGCAGCAGGGTGGACTTGCCCGCGCCGGAGGGGCCGGCGACCAGCAAAAACTCGCCCTCGGGGACGTCCAGGTGGATGTTCTTGAGGGTAGGACGGTCGCTTTCTGGATAGCGGTAACCGAGATCTCGCAACTGAATCATACGTTGCTCCGTGCTGAACCGGCCGGTCAGACCTGTCCGGCCGCTTTGAATGCGATTTGCGGGGGCAATGTAACATAGCCCAAGGGCTTTGTCAAGTGCAACCTGTTCGTAATCAAAAAAAGCCGTTTCCAACTTGACGACATCATCGGGACGTGGTACACTGGCATTGTTGGCATAAACAGTGCAAGGAGGATTTGATGACTGATGGTGGCAGCCTGCAATTAGAGACGTCCCAGGAGACCATCGAGGCGCAGATGCCCTACCAGGGAAAGGTTCAGCCCCCAGCCTCGGGGTTGACCCACTGGGCCTATTCCCTGGTGATCGAGGGTATGGATCCGTCGGTGCCTTACAAAGTAGTTTTGAGCGACGCCTCAAGTGGGGAAGAAGTAGCTTCTGCCGAGACGACCGATGGCATTGTCAGTATCGAGGGCGAACTTGCAGAGGTCGTCCACGAGCTGCACATCGAGTCGGCCAAGCCCAACAGTTTCCGGGCTATCTGCACCCAGACCTACGGTTATCGTCAATAACGACCATCCGTTTGGACGGGGGCCGTGGAGCTGAGCTGGAGGCTGGCATGCGGATCGTTCTCGATGCGATGGGGGGGGATCATGCCCCGGGGATTCCCGTAGCCGGTGCTGTAGCCGCCGCCCGCGCCTATGAGCTAGAGATCGTTCTAGTAGGCCGTGAAGAGGAGGTCCGGGCCGAGCTGTCCAGACACGATACCGCCGGCCTGTCCCTGCCGATTGTGCACGCCCCGGACGTGATCGAGATGCACGATCACGCCGCCATGGCTGTGCGCCGCAACAAAGATTCCTCCATCGTGCGGGGCGTATACCTGGTGCGCGATGGAGAGGCCGAGGCCTTTGTCTCCGCCGGCCACAGTGGGGCGGTCATGGCCGCGGCCACGTTGGTCCTGGGGCGGCTGCCCGGCGTGGAGCGGCCGGCCCTGGCCACAGCCTTTCCGCACCCCTCGGGCACGTTCCTGCTGGTGGATATTGGGGCCAATACCGATTGCCGCCCGGAATACCTGCTCCAGTTCGCCTACATGGGCGCTGTCTATGCGGAGGGTGTGTTCGGATTGCGCAACCCCCGGATAGCCCTGATCGCCAATGGGGAGGAGGAGAGCAAGGGCGATCGCCTGGTACAGCAGGCTCACGCCCTGCTGCGGGAGGCTCCCGGCCTCCATTTTGTCGGCAATGTCGAGCCCAAGGATATGCTGCTGCACAATGCCGCCGAGGTGGTGGTCGCGGATGGTTTTGTGGGCAACATGGTGGTCAAGAGTACCGAGGCCGCGGCAGCCCTATTCGAAACCCTGCTGCGCGAAGAGTTGAGCCGCTCTTTTTGGAGCAAACTGGGGGCCGGCCTTTTTTTGCGGCCGGCCTTTCGTCGGGTCAAGGCCCGCCTGGACTATCGTGAGTACGGGGGAGCCCTGCTGCTGGGTCTACGTGGCGTTACGATCATTGCCCACGGGCGTTCCGATGCTTATGCGATCCAAAATGCCGTGCGGGTCGCCTGTGAATCGGTGTCCTGTGGGGCCGTAGAGGCCGTGGCCCAGGCGCTGCAGGCGATTCCCGCCACACCTGATCAGCATTGAGTCGTTTCAAGCGCTTTCAAGCCCGAGAGAAAGACATGCCTTCTCCAAGTCTGGCCGTACAGGCTTCAGCGATCTTGGCCAAGCTATGGTCGCGCCAAGAGATACGCCCCGATTTCCTGGAGGTGACCACCTGGATGCCCCGGGAGGAGGTAGAGCGTTTCCGACAGCTCGCTTCTGGACAGCAACTGCTGCTCCATGGGGGCAACCTCCTGGGCGCGCCGCTGACCGAAGCCCAACTGATCGAGTTGCAGGAGCTGCTCTCCCTGGTCGACGCGCCATGGCTCTCGGTGTATATCTCTTTGTGGCCCTGGGAAGTGCTGCAGGAGGCCCGTCAGCGTGGTCGCCAGCCCTCCGCCCTGGACCTGGGTCCCCACCTGGAACATTTTTTCACCCGGGTGCGTGGACTGCGCGAGGAGTTGGGGGTGTCCTTGCTTTTGGAGAATGCCCCGGGTTTGCCCGGGATGGAAAAGGACCCCGAGAGCGATCCCGAGACCATCGCCGCCGTACTGGAGGCCACCGGCTGTTCCTTCCTCTTGGACATCTCGTCCGCCCAGACCGCCGCTTGGAATTGGGGCTATCACGACCCGCGCGAATACCTGCAGCGCTTGCCTCTGGATCGGGTCAGCGAGCTGCACCTCAGTGCTCCCCGCCTGACCGAGAATGGTCACCTGGTGGACGCCCACGATCCCCTGCGCGAGCAGGATTACACCTTGCTGTCCTGGCTCCTGCAGCGGACCAGGCCCGGCGTGGTCACCTTGGAGTATTGGCGGGACGCGCAGACCCTCTTGGAGCAGGTGCTGCGCTTGAAGGAGGAACTGGGCCGCCCATAGTCCCTCAATGGGGAGATGCTTGCACATTGAACAAGGATTTCCACTGGTGGTCTTGTTTTGGTTCCGGTTCAGCCGGCTTGGGAGGAGACGATGGACATTCAGCAACGCCTGGACCGCTTTGCCCCGGTAGCCTTGACTGCCGAGAGGAAGGACCTGGATCCGGCGCAGTGGGCTATGGTGCAGCGGCTGATCGAGGCCGGCCGGTTGTTGGGCCAGATTCACCTGCGCCAGATAGATCCGGCCAATTTGGCTCTGCGGCAGGACTTGGCCGCTTCGGATGATCCCCAAGATCGGCTGCGCCGGCGGCTCTTTGATCTGATGGCCGGCCCCTGGGACCGTTATGCCGACGACGAGCCCTTTGTGGGCGACAGGCCGCGGTCGCCGGGCGGGGATTTTTACCCGGCCGACATGTCCAAGCTGGAATTTGAGGCCTGGCTGGAGGGCCATCCGGTGGATCGGGGGGCCTTTCAGGGCTATTTCAGTGTCATCCGCCGGCGGGGGCCGGATCTGGTCGCCCGGCCCTATCACCAGGTCTACCGCGAGTGGCTGGAGCCGGCCGCCGAGGCGCTCTCCTCCGCCGCGGCCCTCTCTGACCACGGAGCGCTTTCCGACTATCTCTCCCGGCGGGCCCAGGCCCTGCTCGACGATGACTATTTCGAGAGCGACTGCCTCTGGGTTGCGCTGCAGGATGGCCCCATCGAGGCGCTCTTTGGCCCTTACGAGCTCTATGAGGACAAGCTCTTTGGCTACAAGGCGGCCTACCAGGCGATGGTGGGGCTGCGGGACCTGCAGGAAAGCGCTCGCTTTCACGACTTGGTGGACTATTTGCCGACCATGGCCGCCCATCTGCCGGTGGAAAAGGCCTATCAGGGCCGGGCGGAGGGGTTGGCCTCTCCGATTGTGGTTGCCGATGCGGTCTATAGCGCCGGTCTCCTGGCCACAGTGGGTATCCCGGTGGCCTTTGTCCTGCCCAACGACCGTCGTGTGCGCACCGCCGTGGGCACCAAAAAAGTCATGCTCAAGAACATCATTCGCGCCAAGTTCGAACACATCGTCCAGCCGATCGCCGAGCAGTTGCTGGACCGGGAACAGGTGGACGCCTTGGCCTTTGAACCCGACTTTGTGCACGTCCTGCTGCACGAGATCAGCCACGCCCTGGGGGCGCAGGTGATCGAGGGCCCGGAGGGCCCGCTGCCGGTGCACCAGTCCCTGCAGGACTTGTACAGTACCATCGAGGAGTGCAAGGCCGAAATTGTGGGCCTGTACAATGTGCTCTTTTTGGTCCGGGAGGGCTTTTTCCCCTCCGAGTGGGCCGACATGGTCCCTGTCGCCTACCTGGCCAATATCTTTCGGCTGACTCGGCGGGGGGGGAGGGGTGCGCATGCCCGGGCGAACCTGTTGGCCTTTAACTTTTTCCAGGAGGCTGCTGCCGTGCGCCATGATGCGGGCAGCGGCCGGTTCCGCATCGACCCTAAAAAGACCGCCGCGGCGACCAAAGAACTGGCCGCCATCCTGCTGCGCCTGGAGGGCCGGGGCGATTATGGCGCGGCCAAAGCTTTAGTGGACCGCTACGTGCGTCTGCCCGATGTGCTGGGGCGGAGTTATGAGGGTCTGGCCGATATTCCCCTGGACTTGGCCCCGACCTATCCTTGGGCGGAGGAGTGAGCAGTTAGAAACAGCGTGTCAGGCCTGCCCATCGGCCTCTCGCAGCAGCCGGGCGGCTGCTCCGGGGGGCTTTTCGTCGTGGTGGACAGCGACGAGGGTCGCTACAGCCTCGGGGCTGCCGGCCTGCCGGAGCATAGCGGCACCGCGTTGGGCGTGGTGAGCATAGAGCCAAAAGGGGCGCAGGGGATGGCCGGCCGGCCGCTCCCGCGCCAACCAGCTCCACAGGCGGGGGATCCGCCGGGCCAGCACCAGGGGGCCGCGATAGAACAGGGGAATGTGTTCACCGAGAGGGGCCTTGCCGACATCGTGCAGCAGGGCGGCCTTGAGCAGCAGGGGATCCCCCACGCCCCGTTGGCGCAGCAGCACGAACACGCGCAGACTGTGGGCGCGGTCGTAACGGGGCAGGCGCTGAAATAGCGTGTACTCGCCGGGTGACAGCCGTTGTTGGGCCGGGCTTTCGTCCAGGGGCGCGGCCAGCGCCCACAGGGAGGCCAGGAATTGCCAGATGCGGTAGATGGCGCCGTGTGTGTGCATGGGTCTATTGTACTTGAAGCGGGCGCGTTGTGCAAGCTGGGGCGGTCTGCAAATTCGCCCAATCCGCCAACTTGGTGTATAATGGTCGTTCGGTAGTCAAATTTGCACCGTCAGGAGAAACAGGCGATGAGCCGTTTTGAACTCGTTTCTGATTTCAAGCCCACGGGTGACCAGCCCCAGGCCCTGGCGCAACTCGTCGAGGGGCTGGGGAAGGGCTATAAACGACAGACTTTGCTGGGGGCCACCGGCACGGGCAAGACCTACGTGATGGCCGGCATCGTCGAACGCGTGCAGCGACCGACCCTGGTTCTGGTGCCCAACAAGACCCTGGCCGCCCAGCTCTATAGCGAATTCCGGGACTTTTTTCCGCACAACGCCGTAGAGTATTTTGTCAGCTACTATGATTATTATCAGCCGGAAAGCTATGTGGTCGCCCAGGATCTCTATATCGAAAAGGACACCGACATCAATGAAGAGATCGAAAAGCTACGCCTAGCGGCTACGGAGGCCATTCTGAGCCGCCGTGACGTGCTGGTGGTGGCCAGTGTCTCCTGTATCTACTCCCTGGGTTCCCCGGTCGATTATGGGCGGGACGTTCTGGACCTGCGCCGGGGCGAGATACGCCGCCGCGATAGCATGCTGCGCCACCTCACAGCTATCTATTACGAGCGCAACGATTACGAGTTTCGTCGGGGTACCTTTCGGGTGCGCGGGGATACGGTGGATATCTTTCCCGCCTATCGCGATACGGCCATGCGCGTCGAGTTCTGGGGAGACGAGATCGAGCGCCTGACGGTGATCGACCCCCTCACTGGGGAGGTCTTGGAGGAGCCGGCCGAGCTGCGCATCTTTCCGGCCAAGCACTTTATCACCCCGCGTGACCGCCTGGAGGAGGCTCTCGTCGATATCGAGGCCGAGCTGGAGCAGCGCCTCAAGACCTTCCAGGAGGAGGGCAAGCTGCTGGAGGCCCAGCGCCTGGAGCAGCGCACTCGTTACGATCTGGAGATGCTGCGCGAGACCGGCACCTGCGGGGGGATCGAGAACTATTCCATGCACCTGTCCCGGCGCAAGACGGGTCAGGCTCCTTGGACCCTGCTGGACTATTTCCCCGATGACTGGCTCTTGTTCGTGGACGAGTCGCACATTGCCCTGCCCCAGGTGCGGGCGATGTATGGTGGGGACCGTTCGCGCAAACAGAACCTGGTGGATTATGGCTTTCGCCTGCCCTCAGCGCTGGACAATCGCCCGCTTACCTTCGAGGAGTTTGAGGAGCGCATCAACCAGGTCGTCTATTTCTCGGCCACGCCGGCCGAATACGAGCACCAGCATTCGGCCCATATCGCCGAGCAGATCATTCGCCCTACCGGCCTGGTGGATCCGCAGGTGCTGGTCCGCCGCACCGAGGGCCAGATCGACGATCTGCTGGCCGAGATCCGTGCCCGTGTGGACAAGGGGCAGCGGGCCCTGGTGACTACCCTGACCAAGCGCATGTCCGAGGACCTGGCCGATTATCTGGCCGAGATGGGGATCAAGACCCACTACCTGCACTCAGAGGTGGACACGCTGGAACGGGTCGAGATACTGCGCGACCTGCGGCTGGGCGTGTACGACGTGGTCGTGGGGATCAACCTGCTGCGGGAGGGCCTGGACTTGCCCGAGGTCTCGCTGGTCGCCATCCTGGATGCCGACAAGCAGGGCTTTTTGCGTTCCACGACCTCGCTGATCCAGACTATGGGGCGGGCGGCGCGACATGAGGAGGGCACGGTGATCATGTACGCTGACAAGGTCACGCCCGCTATGGCCGAGGCCATTGCCGAGACGGACCGCCGTCGTCAAAAACAGATCGACTATAACGAGGAGCACGGCATTGTGCCCCAGACGATCGTCAAGGGGATTCGCGATCTGACCGACCGCGTGCGCAAGGTGGCCGAGGAGACTGCCGATTACCGTGTGCCCAGCATTCCCAAGGAAGAGGCGCGCCGGCTAATCGAGGATTTGGAGCGCCAGATGCGGGAGGCCGCCCGCAACCTAGAGTTTGAAAAGGCCGCGCTGCTGCGGGACCAACTCTTTGAACTCAAGGCCCTGTTGGAGGATGACCCCGTGGAGGCGCGCCTGCGGGGCCGCTAATTACGCTTTACTCATTACGTTTTACTCTTTCTATTATGACCGTACAGGTTTGGGTTGGTGAAATCCCAGAACATCCCCAAGAGCGGGAAGCCATTGTTGCCCTGGCCCGGGGCTTGGCCCGGCTGGATGAGCTCTACCTGATTTTGGCCAGCTTTACGGTGGGGGGACAAGCGGTCGATCTGGCCATTTTCAAGCCGAACGGCGGCTTTGTGATCGAGTTGAAGCATTGTGACGGCCGTGTAATCGGTGGGGTCAATGGCCGCTGGCGCGTGATCGACGCCAATGGGGAGGAGCACTTGATCAACCCGGACCGGCGCAATCCCTATAACCAGGTCATCTCGTATTTTTACCGCCTCAGCAATTTCCTCAATCAGCACCGCCGGAACCTCTTCTCGCGCCATCGGGCGGCGAGCGTGGATTTTCGCACTAGCAAACGCTTAGTGGTGATCTCCCCCTCTATCCACCCCGACTCCGAGGTCATCCTCGACTGGAAGGTCGATCTGAAGGGCTTGGATGAACTGCCAACCTACTTGGTGACGGCGACCAGTTCCGAGATCTCGCTGACTGAGGACGAGCTTTTGGGGATTCCGCAACTGCTGCGCTGCGAGCCCTGGCACGATGTCAATCTGCTGGTCGGTGAGGGCGGCCTGGTCGAGGAGGGCTGGCCTACTCCGGAAGAGGCCGCCTTGATTGCGGAGGAGGAGGAGATACCGCAGCCTGCTGCGGAGGAAACACCGGAGGCGGGGGCCCTTCCCCGGCCGGCCCCCCGCCCTTGGGCCATCTGGATGCGCCGTACCGCTCTGCTGCTGGCGGTGTTGCTGCTTGTCGGAGTGGTGGCGGGCTTTTTTTCGGGGACGTGGGAACGAATTTGGGCCGGCCTGCAGCCGACGCCCACCCCCACTCCGACGCTGTCACCGACCCCGATTGTGCTGCCGACTATCCCGCCGGCGGGCGATCAGACGCCGGTCCCGCTGGTGTATTACGTAGACCAATCGGTGACCCGGGAGAGCGCCTTTGCCAATGGCGAGGTCGAGGTGACCCTGCGCCGGGTCGAGTTCTTGCCCTCGCGGATTACCTTTTACTGGGCCCTGGTCAACCGGGGTACGCGCTCGGTGCGATTGCCCCTGGACGATGTCAATATCTCGGTTCGGGACAATGTGGGGAATGAGTATCGGGTGGATCCCGAACTGTCCCTTCCCCAACGGGTCCTGGTGGCCTGGCCCAAAGAGCGCGTGGAGGGATTTTGCGTGGTACCCCGGCCAGTCAGCCCGGACGCGATTACCATGGTCGCCTCGGTCAACGGTGAGCCCTTTGAGGGCAAGCCGGTGGTCTGGCTGCTCAATATCCCCGGGAGGGAGTAAATGCGGCCTGGCTACCTGCGATTGCCGGCCGGCGAACTCCAGCGCCGGGCCGACGAGGCCCTGGCCCGACTGGGCCATTGCTGTATCTGCCCCCGCCATTGCGGTGTGGACCGGCTGGAGGGGGAGCGGGGTTTCTGCCAGGCCGGCTTTCGCCCCATGGTCGCTAGTTGGAATGCCCATGTTGGGGAGGAACCCCCCATCAGCGGAAGCCGCGGCTCGGGCACGATCTTTTTTACTTACTGCAGCGGCCGCTGCAAGTTCTGCCAGAATTATCCCATTAGCCAGTTGGGGGTGGGCCAGGAGGTCGAGCTGACGGATCTGGCCGGCATGATGCTGGAATTGCAGCAGCGCGGCTGCCACAATATCAATCTGGTCACGGCGGCCCATTTTGTGCCCCAGTTCCTGGCCGCACTGTCCTTGGCCGTGGCGGAGGGGCTCCGCCTGCCCCTCGTCTATAACAGCAGCGGCTACGAGGAATTAGAGACCCTGCGCCTGCTGGAGGGGATCGTGGACATTTACCTGCCCGATGCCAAGTATGGGCAGGATGGACCGGCGCGCGAGTTCTCGGGTTTTTCCCGTTATGTCGAGATCAATCGGGCCGCCTTGAAAGAGATGTACCGCCAGGTCGGCGAGTTAGAGTTGGATGAGCAGGGCCTGGCCGTGCGCGGCCTCATCATCCGCCACCTGGTGCTGCCCGGCGGTCTTGCCGGCACCCCCCAGGTGCTGCGCTGGATCGCCCGGGAGATTTCCCCCACCGTGCACGTCAGTCTGCTGGCACAGTACTTTCCGGCCCACCGGGCTTTGGGCGACCCGCTGCTGGGGCGCAAGCTGAACTGGGAGGAATACGATGCTGCGATAGAGGCCTTTGAACGGGCCGGCCTGGAGAACGGCTGGCTGCAAGAGCTGGAGGAGGAGGACACCTGCTCCGAATCGTCTTGACAAAGGCCCATGTTTGTGCTAGTATGAATCTGTAAGTGCATAGATTGGGGGAGGGAAACGATGCACACAGATCCATACGATACCGTTCTGATTGCCGTACTAAAGAGCGCCCAGGACCTGCGGCGGGCCCAAAAGGAGGCCTGGTACCGCATTCCGGTGGCCAAACTGCCGCCCCGGGCCTCCACGGCCCGTTACATCGCCTTCTACCAGCCGGCCGGCGTCTTTGGCTCGGAGGGGGGCGTGGTACGCTACCTGGCCGAGGTACGGGACTGGGAGATGCTGCCCCGCCGGGAGCTGCTGCCGGCCGAAGCCGGGCATCCCCGCGCCGACGTGCTCTACTACAAGGTCAGCCTAGGCCCCCTGCAGCGCCTCACGCCGCCCATCCGCTGCGGCCGCTGGAAGCGCTTTGCCTTTATCGTCACCCACTGGGAACGGCTGCAGCAGGCCGCAAAAATGCGCGATCTGCTGCACGGCTCGCTTTGGCAGGAGCGGCTGTGGGGCGCACTGCGACGGGCGGGCCTGTTGGAATAACCCAATTTTACTTCGGTGCGCCAGCATTACGTGGATGGCTAACGCAGCTTGCGCATATAAAACTGGTGTCCCTGGTAGCTGCTCTCAAAGAGCTGGTCTTGTTCGATGAGAGTGCGCACCGCGCTCCAGTTGGCCCCGGCCCTCTCCAGCAGATCCTCCACCGCCTCCTGGCGCATGGGATGGACGGCCGTGATGCTCAACAGGTCCTCCTCCACATTGCCGGTGCAGGCAAAGGCGTTGCCCTCGTAGCCGATGAGATATTCCACCTGTTCGACCTGTCCAGCCAAAACCTGCCAGGCCCGGATGACGACCTGCTCATCGGGGGCCTTGACCCACGGCTCTGCCGGCGGGCGGGTGGGTATGGCCAGGTAGGCCACTGCCGGCCGCAGTTGGGCTAAAAAGTTGGCCACGGCCTGTACCTGCTGCTCGCCATCATTGACCCCCGCGATCAGCATGGTTTCGGTGACCAGCTCCCCCTGGAAATGGCGCGAGAACTCGATCGCTTCCTCCTGGATCGTGGACAATTGCAGTTTTCGGTGGCCCCGATTGACCCGTCGCCAGACCTCCTCCTCGGCCGCGTCGACCTTGAGCGAGACCCAGTCCGCCTGGGCCAGGTCCTGGCGTACGTCCTCCCGCCCGATGAGCGATCCATTGCTGATCACGGCGATGGGGAGGCCCAAGGGCCGCAGTAGAGCGATCGTCCGGCCCAGGTTGATGTCCAGCGTGGGCTCGCCGTCGGGCACAAAGGTGACATAGTCGATGCGTTCGCCGGCCTGCCGTGCCTTTTCGATCTTTTCCTGTACTGCACGCAGGATCTGTTCCGGCTCGTAGAATGCCTGGCGCTCGACCTGTATTTTGCCCAGGCGGCCCAATTGGCAGTAGACGCAGGAGTAGGTGCAGGTCTTGGGGGGGATGTGATTCACCCCCAGGCTCTGCCCCAGGCGTCTGGACGGGACCGGCCCAAAGGCGAGCATGCCGGTGCTTTCGTCAGGGCCTTTGTCGTCGGATCTTGGGTCTGCTGTATTCAAAAAAACCCTCCTGCTTCGTAAATAGACCTTCCCGTAGGGGCGAGGCATGCCTTGCCCTACACAGATATTTTCGTCCTTTGGGGTGCCCGCCTCGGCGGAGCCGAGGATGGGCATGGCGGACTGCTTTGTACGGGTCTCAATTCTGGGACATCTCGATGCTGTCGTCTCCTGGGGGGCGTTGCTCCAGGGCGGCTCGGAGGGTGTCGACGGCCAGTATAGCACAGTGGGCATGGTCCGGGGGCAGCCCGTCCAGGGCCTCGGTCAACTCCTCCGGCGTGACGGCGGCGGCCTCTTTTACAGACTTGCCCTCGACCATCTGGGTCAGCATGCTGCCACAAGCGATGGTTGCCCCACAGCCATCGGTCATGAAGGCGGCTTTGACGATTTTTCCCCCGTCCAGTCGCAGGTACATCTCCATTGTGTCGCCGCAGGAGCCCAGGACTCGGCCGTAACCATCCGCTTCGAGCATGAGACCCAGGTTCTGGGGATTGTAGAACTCTTGCACCACCTTGGCCGAATAGTAGGCCAAGGCTTCCTGCAAGACTTGTTGCTGCAGTTCCTCCATAGCGCGATCAAAATCGTTACCCACCAAGACCTCCTGTTGCGCTTGTCGCTCCAGGGCGTTTTTGAGAAAGTACATCATATAGGGCTTTGGGGAAAAAGTCAAATTCAAGGGCGCGGCCCTATAGAGGCCGGCCCACCGAGGCGGGTCGCGGCGCTGCCAGCGCCACGACCCGCCCCAGGGGTCTACCCTATTTCAGGCTGAATACCTAACCTGGTGTAGCTAGAACAGAAAAGGACTGTTCCACAGCCCAAATCCCTGCACGGTGTACAAGGATTTTAGCAGTTAGGCCCTAACCGGTTTGGCTTTCCCCTTCCAGTTCGTCAAGCCGCTGGCTAATGGCGTCCAGTTGCTGTTGTAGTTGCTGCGCCTGCTGCTTGAGAAAACCGGCCTCCTCCTGTGGGGAGGGTGGGGGGACCGGGGGGCCGTAACCCCATTCAGTTCCGTACCCATAGCGAGCCCATCCGGGCATCCCGGTGGCATAGTAACCGTGTCGCCAACCGCGACCACGGCCCCAGCCTCCACCACCCCCGCCCCAGCCCCCACCCCAACCGCGGCCCATACCAAAGCCGGGGCCGGGAACCGGGTTGGCAAAACCGGGGGCGTCATAACCGGCGCAGTAGCCGGCCCGGCGTCCAGTCATGGGTCCCATTCCTCGGGGTCCTGTGCGATCTCCACCTGGCATGTCGTTTACCTCCTTTTTCTCTTGACTTTACAATTCGTTCAACATATGGGGCCAAAGCGCTGGCCGGTTTTTAGCTGATTACCACCGTCCGCGCCCCCGGCCTCTTGGCCGACCACGCCCTCGGAAGGCGCGGCCCAAGCCCCAGCGGGGGCGGCCAAAGCCAAAGAGGGGTGCCCGTCCGCGATAAACGGGAGCGGGGCCCGCAGAGGGTGTTGGATAGTTCCGTCCGCCGGCAGCCGGGTCGGAGGGAGCACATCCCCCGCGTCCCCAGCCGCTCAGCGGTCCTTCGCCTCTCGGTCCGGTTCTGTCAAATCCTGGCATACGATTCACCTCCTTGCAGGTTATTTTTTTCCAGTCTCGCCTGGCGATGGGGCTGCTTTGAAACCGCCCCCGCCTTGGCCTTGTTCTGGCTGTGGGCGGGTCGGGATGGCCTCAATGAAATCGGCCCTCGCCCTCCTCCATATGACGGCGGTAGGACGACAGCAGGCGGGCAATCAAACCCTGGGTTTCCTCCAGGTCGTTGACCCAATGGGCCAAGATCTCATCGCCCATGGCCGTAAGCTGGTACACCCGGCGCGGCGGCCCCTGCGTCTGTTCTTCCTCCCAGCTCGATGCGAGCCAGCCCTGCTGCTCCATGTCCCGCAGCGCCCTGTATACAGCGCTGGGGTGCAGTTCGCCCAGGCCAAAGTAGGCCAGTTGCTCCAGTAGGGTGTAGCCGTGGGCTGGGCCATTGTGTAGTAGCAAAAGCAGCGCTGGTTCCAGCATGCGCGCCAGCCGTCGGGATTGTCCTCGTCGCCATCGGTGCGGTCCTGGCATCGTTCTTTCCTCCTGCATAAGAATTATATCACACTATTCTCATTTTGTCAATAGCCGGTTTGTAACTAGATGTCTTTCGCGCCTGACCCGTTTGGCACCTGTAAAAGAACAACTTTGGCTGCCTGTTTACCGTCACCGGCTAAAGCCTCAACTCCGGTCCGGGAATTGGGGACCTTTTACGGGTCCTTTTGGAGTCGAGGCTTTAGCCGGTCAAAACCGGCAAGGTATTCCTTGCCGCTCCTTAGCCTGTCGCTGGGGGGATCATTGGAGAACATGGCCTCGGAGCCGGCCGGCGGCTGTACCTGGAGATAGGGCGGTCAGGCGGCGGTGATGCGGTGGATCAAGCGGGCCTTTGACCCGAACGGCATGCTGAATCTGGGCAAAATTTTCCCCTAGCGCTCCGGTCCTATCCGCCGGCCACCAGGGGGAAGAGGCTGACGCGGTCGCCGTCCTGCAGTAGGTGGTCCGGTTTGACCGCGCGGTGGTTGACAAATATGCGTTTGACCTCTTGGTCCGGGACCGGTAGTTGTGCGATCAACTCGGCGACGCTGCTGCCCGGGGGCAGTTGCCAGGGCACCGGTTCGCCAATTTGGGTGTGGGGGGCGTATTGGCGCAGGGTCGCATAGAGGCGGACCTGGACTTGCATCCGTTTCTTCCTGTACGTTCAAAGGTTAGCGCCGGCGCCGGCGGGCCATGCCCGTGACTAACAAAAAAGCCAGTGCGCCCAGCACGGCGACGACAAAGCTGTTTAGATTAAAGCCATACTCAAAGGGTCGGTCGGTGAGGAATTCGACGATAAAGCCCCCGATAAAGGCCCCGACGACGCCCACGATGATGTTGAGCAGGCAGCCCTGGCGGTCGCGGCTGCCGGCGATCAGGCTGGCGATCCAGCCGGCGATGGCCCCAAAGATGATCCAACTGAGGATGCCCATACTGTACTCCTTTTATTCCTCTTTTTCAAAATACCACTTGTAGAGCAGTTGCATGTCGTCGGGAAAGACGGCCAGTCTCCCCCCCTCTGCGACCTCGCGGCTCAGGGCAGAGTATTTCCAGTTGTAAAAGACGTTGGCGCCGACTTGCTCCAGGGGTACGCCCAGCCGCTGCAGGACGTCGCGGATGGTGTCGCCGGCGCCCACCTGGACCTGGACCAGGGAGAGGGCGTCGGGGCGCTGGCTGTCGCTGAAACGGCGCAGCTTGCCATAAAGATAAACGTCCAACGTTTTGCTCTCGGTCATGTCTAACCTCACGTGCTCTGAGCGTATTGTACCATGGCTGTCCGGAGGTTACAAGTTGGCTATTCCGTAAATAGACCATCTAACTTGATCCCCCCGGTTTGACATCCTCCTCCCCTCTCAAAGGCCAAATCTGGCCCGAGAGGGGAGGAGGGCAGCCGGGCAATGCGTTCGCCAGAACGGACTACCCGGCGGGGGATAATCTCACCCCCCGCCGGCCACGTCTTGGCTAAAAGTCGTACACGCTGTCCAGCATCTCGTCGGGAACGTCCCAGGTCACATTGTGCGGCGGCAGTTTCTCCAGGTGCATGAACTCGGGAATGCGATCGTCCATGGGACCAAAGCCGGCCGCCTCGTTAAAGCCCCGCTCCTTTTTGAGGATTTCCTTGCCGATAGCGGTGACGTCGTCGGCCGTCCAGTTCGTGCCCAGTACGCCGTTGCACTCTTCGATCATACCCTGAAAGCCCTCGGCGATATCCAGGATGGCAAAGGCGATAAAGAGACAGTGCCCGGTAGCGTCCAGGAAGGCGGTGGCCACCTGCAGGTTGCGCGAGGTCTCGGCCTTGCCCTGGATCTCCAGGGCGTCCAAGTCACCGCCCACGGCCAGGATCTCGGGGGCGATGGTATAGCCGGAGGTGTGGTCGGCGCCCATGGTGCTGGTGGCGTAGGTGACGCCGATGCCCTTGACCGCGCGGGGCTCGTAGGCCGGCATGGCCTGGCCTTTGACGGTGGGAACGCGGGTCAGGCCGTAGGCCCGGCCGGTGAAGGCGGCACCCTGGCCCAGGATGCGGCCGATGCCCTTGCCCTTGCCGATCTTTTTCAGTAGCTTGATGGCCTTTTTGGCGTCGCCGAACTCGGCCAGGCCGGCCTCCATGGCCACGCCGATGGTCACGCCGGCCTCGATGGTGTCCAGGCCGTACTCGTTGCAGAGCTTGACCATTTTGGCGATGGCGTCCAGGTCGTCGATCTCGCAGTTGGCGCCCAAGGCCCAGTCGGACTCGTACTCGATGCAGGAGACGACCTCGTTGCCGTCCTCGTCCGGCCAGACGTTGGAGCACTGGATGATGCAGGTAGGGCTGCAGCCGTGCCCGGTCATTCCGGCGCCGCCGCGCTCCTGGCAGGCGGCGTTGATGGCCTCGCCGGCGATCTTGGCCGCGCCCTCAAAGGTGCCGCGGGAAAAGTTGCGCGTGGGCAGGCCGCCGGCCTCGTTCAGAATATTGATCAGCACGGCCGTGCCATAGCTGTTCAGGGCGCCGCCGGGCTTGGTGACCGGGTGCTCGCGCAGCGCATCGCGCAGTTTTCTGCGGCCCGTGTCGAATAGTTCCTTGTCGGCGATTTCCACGCCGGGGGCGTCGCTGTAATCGAGCACGATAAACTTGAGGCCCTTGGAACCCAGTACCGCTCCCAGCCCGCCGCGGCCGGCGTAGCGGGTGGCCCGGCCATCCTGATCGTTGAAGCAGATGCCGGCCATGGACATGCGCATCTCTCCTGAGGTGCCGATGCCCATGATCGGGGTCTTGTCGCCGTAGCGCTCATAGAGGGCCTGGAAGGATTCGGAGAGCATCTGGCCGCAGTACTCGTCGGCCGGCTGAAAGGTCGCGCCGTCCTTCGACACCTCTAGCAGCCAGAACTGCTCCGGATCCTCGGGCTGCCCCTCGATGATGATGGCCTTGAGGCCCATTTGGGCCATGCGGTAGGGAAAGATCGATCCGGCATTGGCCTCCTTAATGGTGCCGGTCAGAGGGGCTTTGCCGCCCACCGAGATGCGCGCGCTGGTGGGCGCGGCGGTCCCGGTTACGATCCCTGGGGCAACTACGATCTTGTTCTTGGGCCCCAGGGGATGGCAGGTCGGTTCGACCTCGTCACAGACGATCGAGGTCGTCAGCCAGCGCCCGCCCATCAAGGCGTACTGATCGGGGACCTCCTGAAACTCTGCGGTCCGGTTTTCCATGTTGACGCGTAGGATTTTGCTCATTTTCTGTCTCCTTGTTTCTGCTCAGCCCAGGTCCAACGACCTCGGCGTTTCTTCCAACGTGCTCGGCACAGCTTTGCGCCGAAACTCGAACTTGGCGCCCAACGGCCGTTTTAGGATGCGGTTCACCTCCTTTTGCAGCCTGGCAGTGAGTATGCCGAACAGTTTTTTTCCCGAAAAAGCAAGAGACCACCTGGCCCTCCTTGGGGAGTGACCGGTGGTCTCCTTTCCGTACTGGGAGGCGCGGTAGTTTCCCACCGTACCCTGCCGGCCCCGGCGCATGGGAGATCCTTTAGCAACCGTGACTCGGAGACCCGGGTATTCTATTCTCAGTTTCATTATACACAAATTTCCCCCGGATTTCAAGGGGAGCTTGTCTACGTCACGGGTAGTGGGTCTTGGGGATAACCGAAATAGCGTTCTTGCTCTATAACCCGCCGGATACGATCCACCGTCTCCCACACGTCAGCGAAAGAGGTGTACAGTGGGGACAATCCCAGACGCATGTTGTCCGGTGGGCGAAAGTCGGGAATGACCTGCATTTCCTCGATCAGGGCGCGGTTGATACGGTAACCCTCGGGGTGGCGAATGCTGACGTGGGAGCCACGCCGGCCTGGATCCCGAGGAGAGCCCAGGCTAAAGCCCAGCGGGGCCAGGATAGTATCCGCCAAATAGACCAGGTAGGAGGTCAATTGCACCGACTTTTGGCGCAGTGCTTCGATGCCGGCCTCCAGGATCAGGTCCAAGGCCGGCTCCAGGGCCAGGAGGGAGAGGATCGGTGGTGTGCCCACCAGAAAACGTCCCACGCCCTCGACCGGGTCGTACTCCAGGTCAAAGGCAAAGGGGTCTCGCTGCCCGAACCAGCCCCAAATGGGGGATTCGATTTTCTTCTGTAGGTCGCGACGGACGTAGAGAAAGGCCGGCGCCCCCGGACCTCCGTTGAGGTACTTGTAGCTGCATCCTACCGCCAGGTCTACACCCCAACGGTCCAGCTCGATGGGCACCGCGCCGGCTGAATGGCTCAAGTCCCACAGGACCAACGCGCCCACCTGGTGAGCGCGCTCGGTCACCGCAGCGGCATCGTAAAGAAAACTGCTCTTGAAAGTGACGTGGGAGAGAGTGACCAGGGCGGTCTGCTCGTCGATGGTATGGAGTAGAAGCTGTGGGTCCACGGCGATCCCGTCTGGAGAGGGGATGAGTTCCAGTTCGTGGCCCTGGCCCAGCAGGTGGATACATCCCTGGACCACGTAGAGGTCGGTGGGAAAGTTCAGTACGTCGCTGACGATGTGGCTGCGGCTCGGCCGCAGCCTCAAGGCAGCCAGCACTAGCTTGAAGAGATTCACCGAGGTGGAATCGCTGAGGATGACCTGGCCTGGCGCTGCTCCCAGCAGTTGGGCCAGCTTTTCGCCCACCCGCGCCGGGGCCTCGTACCAACCCCTGTTCCAGCTTTGGATGAGGTGACGACCCCATTCCTCCTCCACCACGGCACGCATGCGTTCCACTGTCCGCCGGGGCAGCCGGCCCAGGGAGTTGCCATCCACATAGATCAGTTCGGCCTCGGCAAAGACAAAGGCCTGGCGAAGGTTGGCCAGTTTGTCGGTGCGGTCCAACTGTCGGGCGAATTCCCGATCGGCCTTGAAGCTGCTTTCATCCATAGGGGCCTCCTCCTGGTAGGTCAACGATTCGCGGCAGTAGTCGCGGTCCTTTTAATCGACAAAATGGCTGTAGCGGCCCTCCTTCAGACGGGCTTTGGCCTGGGCCAGAAGCCCTGCTGGGATTACCCGCAGCGTCTCGCCAATGGACGAATCCTGGGGGATTCCCTGGGCCCTGCCCTCTGCGAAAAGGGCGAGTGTCTCGGCCATCAATTCCCCAGACAGGGTCAGCATGCGCCGGACAAGCCGTTCATAGGTCTCCCCCCGATGCACGGGGAGCGGCCGCTGCAGGATGATCGGGCCGGCGTCGATTTCCGAGTTGACGTAATGGACCGTGGAGCCGATGGGCAGGTCTTTGTACAGGGCCCAGGCCACCGAAGAGGATCCTCTGAGCCCGGGGAGTAGTCCGGGGTGGGCGTTGACGGTGCCCGCTTGGGGGATATCGAGGATTTGGGAACGGATGATGCGGGTGCCGCCGAGGACGAGGATCTTGGGCCCAATTGTTTCCAGGACCTCCTTGCAGGAGGGGGCATTGTGGTTGCCCACCTCCTGGCGGGGAATCCGGTCATCCACCAGTTCGGCGATCGTCGGTGGTATGGGCTGGCCGGCAATGCGGGCGAGGAATTTCGCCCGCTCCTCGTCGGCGAGGGGAGAGGCCTCTTCCAATACCAAAGCAGGACGGAACCCCCGCTCCAGCAGAATTCGCAGCATCTCTCTTCCGTAGGGATGGTCCCGGAGTACCAACAAGGCAAATCGTAGGGGCATGATCCGTTCCTTGTTATTCTATTCAAGCTTCAATGAAAGGGCTTCTGGTTCGGTTTTGTATAGTGCGCGGCTTTAGGATCTGTAAAAGAATAACTTGCCGCCTCCTTAGACAATTATAAGCGCTTCTGGCTAAAATGCCAAGTATCAGCAGGAAAAGACCCGGTCATATTCTACAAAACTTGCGTCCCTTGTCCAGATATAGTACAATGTCCAGATATGGATTGTTTGTGCCCGCCGGCTGTGATGAGGTGTAGTGGTCGTTTTTCGAACTTGGCGGTCAGGCCTATTTTGGGGGCATGTGTATGTCGCAGGACTCGATCGTTGTCCGTGGCGCGCGCCAGCATAATCTGAAGGATGTCGACCTGGAGATTCCCCGCGATCGCCTGGTTGTCATCACCGGGCTGTCCGGATCGGGGAAATCCTCGCTGGCTTTTGACACCATCTATGCCGAGGGGCGCCGTCGCTACGTGGAGAGCCTCTCGGCCTACGCCCGGCAGTTTTTGGGACAGCTCGACCGGCCGGATGCGGACGCGATAGAGGGCCTGTCACCAACCGTGGCCATCGACCAGCGAGGCATCAGCCGCAATCCCCGTTCCACCGTGGGCACGCTGACCGAGATCTATGATTACCTGCGCTTGCTTTTTGCCCGCGTCGGCCGGCCGCACTGTCCCGGCTGCGGCCGGGAGATCAGCCGGCAGACTCCCTCGCAGATCGTGGACCGCATCCTCGAGCTGCCCCAGGGGGCGCGCTTGCAGTTGCTGGCCCCCCTGGTGCGGGAGCGCAAGGGCAGCCAGCAAAAGGTCCTGGAGGACGCCCGCAAGGCCGGTTTTGTCCGGGTGCGCGTGGATGGTACGGTCTATGCCCTGGATGAGGAGATCGAACTGGACCGTTATCGCCCCCACAGTATCGAACTGGTGGTGGACCGCCTGGTGATACGCCGGGATGAAGAGGGGCGGGTCGTTTCGCCGGAGCGGGGCCGCCTGGCCGATTCGGTTGAAACGGCCCTGCGCTTGGGCGGAGGGGTCCTGCTGGTGCAGGTGGACGGCGGCGAGGATCTGCTCTTCTCCGAGCACCTGGCCTGCGCCCACTGTGGCATTTCGATGGAGACACCGGAACCACGCCATTTCTCCTTTAACAATCCCCACGGGGCCTGCCCCGAGTGCACCGGTTTGGGTACGGTGCTCGAGTTGGACCCCGACTTGATCGTGCCCGACGCTGCGCTGTCCCTGGAAAGGGGCGCTATCGCGCCCTGGGAGGACCTGGGCCGGCAGAGCAAGGCCTACTATCAGGCCCTGCTGCGGTCCCTGGCCCAACACTATGCTTTCTCGACGGGCGAGCCCGTGGGGGACCTGGCTCCCGAGCACATGGGCATCGTCCTCTATGGCAGCAACGGCGAGGTCGTGCCGATGCGTTACCGGGGCAGCGATGGGGAGGAAAAGGAGGTGGAGACGACCTTTGAGGGGGTGATCCCCCAGCTCCGCCGCCGCTATCGCGAGACGAGTTCCGCCCGGGTGCGTTCTCGGATCGAGCGCTACATGGCGCCGCGCATCTGTCCCCGCTGTCGGGGTGCGCGGCTGCGTCGGGAGAGCCTGGCGGTCAAGGTGGCCGGCCGCTCTATTGACCGGATTGTGGCCATGTCGGTAGGCGAGGTCTACGCCTGGGTACACGAGTTAACGGCGGCGGACAGCCCCTTGGGGGAACGAGAGCGCCAAATTGCCGCGCCGATCCTGCGCGAGCTTGTCGCCCGCCTGGGCTTTTTGCAGGACGTGGGCCTGGACTACCTGACGATGGATCGATCCACGGCGACCCTGGCCGGCGGGGAGGCGCAGCGCATTCGCTTGGCCACGCAGCTCGGGGCGACCTTGATGGGCTGTATCTATGTCCTGGACGAGCCTTCCGTGGGACTGCACGCCCGGGACAATGACAATCTCATTCAGACCCTACAGCAGTTGCGCGACCAGGGGAATACCATCCTGGTCGTCGAGCACGACGCGGCCATGATCCGCAGCGCCGATTGGGTGGTCGACATGGGGCCGGGCGCGGGGGAGCAGGGCGGCCAGGTGGTGGCCAGTGGGCCGCCGGCGGAGATTTTGCAGCACAAGCATTCCCTGACCGGGCAGTATCTCAGCGGCCGGCGCAAGATTGCCCTGCCGGCGCGGCGGCGGCCGGGGAACGGCAAGCGCCTGCTCCTGTCCGGGGCCCGCGAGCACAATCTGAAGCAGTTGGAGCTGTCGTTTCCCCTGGGCTGCCTGATCTGCGTGACGGGCGTTTCCGGTTCGGGCAAAAGCAGCCTGGTGATTGATACGCTCTATCGCCGCCTGGCCCAGTTGCTGCACCGGGCCAAGGAACCGGCCGGCGCCCACGACAGCCTGCAGGGTTTTGAACACCTGGACAAGGTCATTGCCATCGACCAATCGGCGATCGGTCGGACGCCCCGTTCGAACGCGGCGACTTATACGGGCCTCTTTGGCCCCATTCGCCGGCTCTTTTCCCGCGTTCCCGAGTCGCGCGTTCGGGGCTATGGCCCGGCTCGCTTTAGCTTTAATGTCAAGGGAGGCCGCTGCGAGGCCTGCGAGGGGGCCGGTATCCTGCAGATCGAGATGCAGTTCCTGCCGGACGTCTATGTGCCCTGCGAGGAATGCCAGGGCCTGCGCTACAACCGCGAGACCCTAGAGATCCGTTACAAGGGTTTGAATATCGCGGAGGTGTTGGATCTGACCGTAAAGGAGGCCATCCGCTTTTTCTCGCGGGTGCCGAGTGTGCGCAATCGACTGCAGGCGCTGTATGACGTGGGCCTGGGCTATCTCAAGCTGGGGCAGCCGGCCCCCTCCCTTTCCGGTGGCGAAGCCCAGCGCGTCAAGCTGGCCGCAGAATTGGGCCGGCGCGATACGGGCCGGACGCTCTATGTCCTGGACGAGCCCACCACCGGCCTGCACTTTGCCGACATCGATCGCTTGTTGGAGGTCCTGAATCGCCTGGTGGATGCCGGCAACACGGTGGTGATCATTGAGCACAATCTGGATGTGATCAAGTCGGCCGATTGGGTTATCGATCTAGGCCCGGAGGGGGGCGAGGGCGGCGGGCGCGTCGTCGCCCAGGGTGCACCGGAGGAGATCGTGCGGGTGACCCAGAGCCATACCGGTCGCTTTCTCCAGCCCTATTTGGGTTGACAAAACGGTTTTTTGCGGTATGATGGGTCTCGAGGCGCGATGAATGCTCCCGGAATATTTTAGCAGCTTATCGGTGAGTTTTTTGCGTATTGAACAAGGCTTTCAACCACAAAGCTCATGAATTTTTCCTTTGTATTCTTTGTGCCCTTTGTGGTTCTTTTTGGGGGTCCGTCTCTGCCGTTTTAGGGGGAATTTGATGAATTCAAGTGGTCGTATTTTGTTGTTGAGCCTGGCCGTGGTGTTTTTGGTGGGCATCTCTTTTGTCGCCGGGGGAATTACGGGCTTTCTCTATGGCAGTTCCCAGGGCATCCAGCTGCCCTTTGTCGGCACGCCCGAACCGGCCGAGACCCCGGACACCTATCTGGCGGAGGGGACCGTTCCGGAGGAGCTGCAGGAGCAGTTTGAGCTCTTTTGGCAGGTCTGGTCTCTGCTGGAGGGAAACTTTTACGACCCGACCGAGATCGATTCCCGAGGCATGGTCTATGGTGCGATCCGGGGCATGGTGGATTCGCTGGGGGACCGTTATACACTGTTCTCTACGCCGGCCCAGGCCGACGTCTCGCGGACCCATTTGCAGCGCGATTATGAGGGCATCGGCGCCTACATCGACTACGAGGATAATTTTCCGGTTATCCTGGGCCCGGTCAACGACGAGACCCCGGCGGCCGAGGCCGGCCTGCGCCAGGGCGATGTGGTGCTGGCGGTGGACGGCATGGACGTGGAGGGCATGCCCCTGGAGGAGGTCATTGCCTACATCAAGGGGCCGGCCGGCACCGACGTCGTCCTGACCATCCTGCGCGAGGGCCAGGCCCCCTTTGAGGTGACCATCACCCGGGCGCGCATCGAAATCCTCAGCGTGGAGGGGGAACTGCGCGAGGACGGCCTGGCCTACGTCCAACTCTCCGTTTTTGGCGAGGCCACCTCCGAGGAACTCGACGAGAGATTGAAGGAACTGCTCCGACAGAACCCCACCGGCTTGATTCTGGATCTGCGCAACAACGGCGGCGGCTACCTGCGGGCCGCACAGGAGGTCCTGGGCCGCTTTGTGGAGGACGGGGTGGCCACCTACCAGTCCGATCGTGAGGACAACCTGCTGCCCCACCCCGTGATCGGCGGGGATGCCGAGGCCTTTGATCTGCCCATGGTCGTCCTCATCAACGGCGGTTCGGCCAGCGCCTCCGAGATCGTGGCCGGGGCGCTCCAGGATTTCGGACGGGCAACCCTGGTCGGCGAGCAGAGTTTTGGCAAGGGCTCCATCCAGCACGTCTTTGACCTGGAGGATGGCTCTTCGCTGCGGGTTACGGTGGCCCACTGGCTGACCCCCAATGAGCGCCGCATCCAGGACGTCGGCCTGACCCCGGATCTGGTCGTGCCGCTGACCCCGGAGGATTTTGAGGCCGAGCGCGACCCGCAGTTGGACGCGGCGGCGGCCTACCTGTTGGGCCGGCCCCTGCCGCAGGGGGCGGCGACGCCTACCCCTACGCCCGAGGCGCTGCCCACGCCCACCCCGCTGCCCTAGATCCTTTACCTTACCATTGAAATTCTTGCCCAAATAACAAGGATTTCAACCACAAAGGACACGAGGGACACAAGGTTTTTTCCCCTTCGTTTCCTTTGTGTCCTTTGTGGTTCTTTTTGGTTCCGGTTCAACCGGGTGAGGAAGTTGATCATGCCCTACGAAGCCTACTGTTTTGCCTGCGGCAAGCAGAACCCCATCGGCCTCCAGTTGGAATTTGAGCGCTTGGAGCGGGGCGTGCGGGCCCGTTTTGTGCCCACTGAGGTCTACCAGGGCTATCCGGGCCTGATGCACGGCGGTCTGGTCGCCACCCTGTTGGACGAGGCCATGGCCCACGCCGTGCTCCACGCCGAGGGCCTGGCCGTGACCGGTGAGCTCAAGGTGCGTATGCGCGGGCAGGGGGTGCCCATCGGGGCCCCGGTGCTGGTGCGGGGAAGGGTGACCGGCCGGCGGGGCCGGCTGGTCTGGGCCGAGGCCGAGGTGCGCGACGAGCAGGAGCGGATCCTGGCCCAGGGCCAGGGCAAGTTCATGCTGGTGCCGGGCGCATAGATTTCGTCATTCCGGGCGAGCGAGAGGTGCGGAGGACCGACTTGGTCGCCTCCGCCGCAGTGCTTTCCACACCCCCCACGAGATCACCACGAACAATCCCAGTGATACCAGGCCGTAGAGCAGGTAGGGCCAGCTCCAGTCGTTGAGCAGGCGCCGGCCCCACTGCCAGAACCAGGCCAGTTCCAGCGCTGCGGGGAGGCGGTCCAGGGGGAAATGATCCGGGGCGAGCAGGAACTCGCCCAGGGAGAGGTTTTCCAGTTCGGAGGGATAGTGGGGGATGGTGTAGGCCAGGTAGCGCAGTAGGATCACCAGTCCCCACAGCGTGGGCAAAAAGGCGGCCAGCGCGGCGGCGGCCGGCCGCCAGCGGCGCAGTCGCTGCAGCAAGGCCCCGACCCCCAGCAGGAACAGCGGATAGGCGTTGACCAATCGGCGCAGGCCAAACGTGCCCCCGCCGTGCCAACTGGGCAGGGTGGCGTTATAGAGGAAATAGGCTCCCATGGCCAGCAGGACGTAGCTGCCCCAGGGCCGATGCTCCCAGGCCAGCAGCAGCAGTCCCAGCAGGCCCAGCGCGGCGATGGGCGTCCAGGGCAGCAGCCCGTGCAGGGGCGAGAGCAGCAGTTCCAATACGGCCAGCCCCTGCGGGGTGGCGAAACCCTCCTGCGGCACGGTGAACCACTGTCCAAAGAGGATCTTCCAGGCCAGCATCTGCGGAAAAAAGCCGATCGTAAAGGCCAGCGCAAAGAGGCCGCCGCCGATCGACAGGTTGCGCAGCCCGCGCCAGTGCCGCTCGCGCAGGAGGGCCAGCCCCTCCCAGGCGACCTCGGCGGCCGGCAGCAGCACCAGCAGGGCATCGATCCAGTAGAGGGTTGACATAAAGCCGGCGGCCAGTCCCAGCCAAAACCACTGCCGGGTGCTTCGGTGCAGCACGGAGGGGGCGGCGGCGTCCGGGACCTCCCGCGAGCGGTGCCAGAGGTAGACAAATACGGTCGCCGCGCAGGCGGCCAGGGCGTGGGCGAAATCGGGCTTGTAAAAGGCATAGTAGAACAGGCCGGCCCCGAAAAAAGTGGCCAGGGTGGAGAGCAGGCCGAGGGCGCTGCCATAGAGCCGCCGCAGCAGGTCGTAGCCCAGCAGCAGGCTGGCCAATGCCGATAGGGTGCTGCCAAAGCAGATCCAGACCACGTAGGGCTCGCTGTAGCCATCCAGCGTCCAGTCCAGGCCCAGCGCGTGGCCGGCCAGGGCGGTGAGGTGGCCCGCCGGCAGCAAGGGCGCCCAGGCGATGGCCGGCCCGACCGAGGCATAGTTCGGCTCGTATCCGGTGGCCGTCTTTTTGGCCCCCAGTCCGTAGGGGACGTGGGCAAAGGGCACCTCCAGGGAGAGTTCGTTGGCAAAGTGCAGGTCCCCGTCAAAGGCCAGCGAGCGCAGGTAGGCGTAATACTCGACCCCGTCGGCCTCGATGTGAGGGGCAAAGGCCAGCGGCAGGCCGAGCAGAAAGAGGACCAGCAGCACCCACTCGGCGCGCCGGCCCAGCCAGCGCGCCCAACGCCGCCAGTGTGGGCTCAGCAGGCGCAGCCCGCCGGCGATGGCCGTGCCGAGCAGCAGCAGGGCCAGCAGGGTGGGGCCGGCGCGCAGCGCGCTTTCCGGCTTCCAGGCCGCGGCCAGCCCGGCCAGGGCCAGTAGGCCGGCCCCGCAGCCCCAAGCCGGGCCAAAGGCCAGTTCCAGGGCCAGGGCGGTCAGGGCTGCCAGCAGGCCGATCAGGGTGTAGGCCGGCCGCAGTTGGGCCAGGCGATCCACCAGGCTGCCGCCGCTCGTTCCCCCCAGTGTCTCCAGCCGGGCCCGTTCCATGATCAGGCCGAGTTCGCGGTCGTCGCCCTGCGCCTGGAAGGTCTCGACCTCCAGTTCGACCTGCAGCGCGCCGCCCTGCAGGACGGTGGGGGGCAGGATGAAGGCGTACTCGTTCAGCAGTGGGGAGAGGGCGAATGCGGCGACGACTTGGTCGTTGACGCGCAGGGTAGCCTGGGGTGGGGGGGTCTCAGCCGGCCGGCCGCTGAGCAGGCGCAGGTGCAGCAGCAGGGGCGGCCCGCCCCGCACCGTGCCTATGTGCAAAATACCGTGCGGACCCATCCAACGGTAGGTCTCGGTCTCGGGGCCGTGGGGCCCGGGCAGCACGTCGCCCCATTCCTTGCTGGAAAAGCCCCGCACAAAGCCCAGGTCCCGCCCGCCCACGTCGAGTTCGGCCGCCGGCCGGCCCTGCAGGTGCAGGTCCAGCAGCAGCCCACCCAGGAGCAAAAGCAGCAGCGCGGCAATTTGGATCCACTTTGGACGCATCGTTTCCTCGCCGGCCGTTCGATGGGGGAAGAATTGCAATCCGGGGCGATTATAGCACAGCCTGGGGCTTTGGGCAAAAGTTGGGAAGCGACAACTTTCTAGCCCCACCGCCGGCCAGGGGGTGACCTTTACCGCCCGTGCCGGCGGCACGGAGCCGATCCCCTTCACCTGGGCGCTGGGCGACGGCGTGACCGCCACCGGCGCGGTGGTGATCCACAGCCATGCCGCCAGAGGCACCTATACCGTCACCCTGGCCGCGGCCAACGCCTGCGGCCGGCAGGTGCTCAGGGAAACACTAACCGTGCTGGATCTGGCTCCTGTTCGGCGGGATTCTATGTAGGGGTAACTCCCGCCAGCGCTGGTCTCCTGACCAGCACCAACAAAGAGTGGGGTATGAAACGATTTTCGGCCGGTCGGCGTCTTATATGAATCGGCCAATGTGCGTCCCGCTGTGTAAGGAATGGCAATTAAATAACTTTCCGGTTTTGCTGCCTGTCCTCCGTCACCAGCTAAAGCCTCTACTCCGGTCCGGGAATTGGAGACCTTTTACGGGTCCTTTCGGAGTCGAGGCTTTAGCCGGTCAAAACCGGAAAGTTATTTAGCCTCAACTCCTAAACTGCTGCCGTCCTGAACCCACCGGGGGATCGGAGGCCGGTCAGCTTTACACTTTGTAGGGGCTTGCCCGGTTTCTCGCATTGGCCAACGCGCGCAAGCACGTTAAAAACATCCTGCAGTGGGTGATCGGCCCGCCTTTTCTGGACCGCTCGCTTCCGCAGCAAAGTGTACATCCGGGACCTACGAACCTTGCATCCTGGATGTACAAACCCTACATCCGGGATGTTCGAACCTTACATCCTGGATGTACAAACCCTACATCCGGGATGTTCGAATCCTACATCCCGGATGTAGCCTTTTAACATCCGGGATGTAGGGACAAAAGTAGGGGCTCCTGGCATGAATTTGTAGGGCTCTCGGCACGAATCTCTGGGGCTCCTGGCATGAATTTGCCGGGCTCCTGGCTCGACCAAGTGGGCGATAAACGATTTCTTGCTCCGGCGCCGGGGAGTGACGGTCAATGGCGCCAACCACGTCATCATCCTCAATCTGGAGTGGTCGCCGGAGACCACCCTGCAGGCCGAGGACCGCTGCACCTCCGGCACAACCCCGACGACGTACCGTTATACTGGGCAGCGTCAGATTGAAAGGGTTGGCAAGAAAAATGAAAAAGCGTGATTATAAAGTCTCAGTAGATCGCAGATCTTGAAAAATAAGGGACAGACTTGTATCATGGCACTCTAATCTCTGCAAGAAGAAAGGAGGAGCCAT
>JAFGKG010000039.1 GCA_016928715.1 Chloroflexia bacterium | reverse complement strand
GGGAGAGAGAAAAAGGCCCCCCAATAGGCACCGGGTTGCAGAAACTTTCTAGAAAAAATAGCGCTACTTTATGGGTAATGCATAGCCACGATTTGGAGAGGAGAGGGGGGGGAGGGGTGAGGTCAGACCCCGCCGGGAAGGGCCCGGTGGCCCGCGCCGGCGGACCCGACAGTTCGTCTCGCCCCTCTCAAACCCCTTGTCCGCCCTGGGGCGACAAGGTGTCCAGCAACAGGCCTTGAAAACGGTCCAGCGTGATGGGGTAAAATTGCACCTCCAGGCCGGTCCAGTCGAACAGGTCCAGGATCTCCTCGGCGCGCTCGGCCATGTATGTGTCGGCTATGTCCAGGGTGTCCAGGACGATAATCCCGTCGTAGAATCCGGGAAAGTTGGCGTTGGCGTCGGCCTTGTCCCAGCCGAAATAGTGCTGAAAGATCGTCTTCCAACTCTTGAGCCAGCCCAGCGTGAACCACAGGGTTTTGTCCTCCCGGCCCCCGCTGATGCGCTGCCGTTCTTCTACTCCGGCCAACATGTCGTAGCCATATTCCCCCTGCACCCGGACGATCCCCTCCCCCTGATCCTGCAGGATCGTGTCCACCCGTTTGTGCGGCTCCTCTGTGCTGATGTGGCACTTTTTCCCATAGACCACAATGATCTCGTGGTTGGGACACCAGGCCCGGGCCTGATCCAGTCGCTTGATCAAGTGTTTCTCCAATCGTTCCGGGAGGGCATGCAGCCCTGGCGGGGTAAACAACACGTGCGGCGAATTCAGAAATCCGGTCTCGATCAGATGGTTGATTTCTGGGTGCAGAATGCCACAGGAGATGATGCAGCGGTTCTCGAATGTGGGCTTGCGCGTCTCGGTCATTGTACGTTCTCCTCCAGTGGATTTGGGGGTTCCTGTCTCTTTGCTTGCTGCCGTGCTCTTTCCAATGCTTCCTCCAGTTCTTCCAATTGCTGCAGCATGGCCGGCGGCACCGAATGGGCCGGCCATCGCGCCTGCAGCTCGGCGATCTGTCTTTTCAATTCCGCGACTTGTTCGCTAGTCATAGCACACCTCGCTTTCCAACGCACTGCGTTCCTCGGCCGGCAGGGGTTCTTCCGCTGTACAGCCCAGGCCAACCTCGCCGGCCCGCGTGACCGCAAACTTGACCATGATCGGCCCAATGATCTGCACCACAAAGGTCGTGGCCGTGATCACGTTGATCGTAGCATTGGCCAACTGCACGCCTGCTTCCCCATACCCTTGGAAGCGGTTGGTGCAGGAAAGCGCTAGCCCGACGGCCACACCGGCCTGTGATAGTAAGCCAAATCCCAAGTTGTTCCGCACGGAGGGGGCAGCCCCCCCGGCCCAAGCGCCGATCCAAGCCCCGCCGAATTTGCCCACCGCGCGCAGTAGGAGGTAGGCCAGCCCCAAGATCCCCATCTGCGGCAGCAGCGAGATCTGCAGCCGCGCCCCCACCAACACAAAGAACAGGATATAGGCCAACGGGCCGACCCGCTCGATCATACAGTGCGCATACTGGCTGTTGTTGCTCTTGAGGTTGGCCACGACAACGCCCATGGTCATCGTGGCCAAGATCAGGGAAACGTTAAAGGTCTCGGCCAGGCCGGCCACAAAGAGCACCGTGCCGACGATGAACGCGCAGACGGCATGGCGTTCCTTGAGCCGATTCAACATCCACTGGAATGGCGCTCCGACCAAGATTCCCAGCAACAAGGCCCCGCCGATCTCTAGGAGCGGCAATCCGATCATTTGCGCTAGGGGCAGCCCCCCGGCGTGTAGCAGCAGGGATTCCGCAATCACAACGGCAAAGCTGAACAAAAGCAGCGAAAGGGCGTCATCCAGCCCAACCACGGCTAACAAGGTCGTTGTCAAGGGCCCCTTGGCCCGGTATTCGGCCAACACATCCACGGTCGCGGCAGGGGCAGTAGCGGTGGCCAGCGCGCCCAAGATGAGGGCCATGGGGATGGAACGGGTGACCAAGTAGACGCCGCCCGCCACCAGCAGAAAGGCGCCAAAGGAATTGCCGAGCAGGATCAGGATGATGCTTCGCCCCAGGCGGCGCAGCTCATCAAAGCGCAGATGGGAGCCCATATCGAAACCGATCAGGCCCAGCGCGATCTCGCTGATGAAATCCAACTCGCGCACCAAGGAAATGGGCACAATGTTCAGGAACGACGAACCCAGCAGCACGCCGACCAGGATAAAGCCGACCACCTGGGGGATTCCGATGCGCTGTACTCCTTTGCTGCCCAGGTAGGCCAGGACGATAATGAGCCCTATGATGCTTAGTGTATCGATCTCGACCGTCAGAAATGCTATTTCCTTACCCTCCTTACAACGTCCGCCCGACCTCGAACCCCTCCAGGATGGCCTCCAGCGCCTCGCGCGGCTCCACGCAGTCACCAACCGGATAGACATCGGTGCGGCCGGCCAGGGCCTTGGCCAGCGCGTGATCGGCGCGCAGCCCCATGGCGATGATCACCGTCTCGGCCGGGAAGCGCAGTTCGGGTGCTTGTTCCTCGTGGGGCCAGGGCCGCGCGACGATGGTGGTCTGTCCCTCGGCGTCGCGTTCAAAGCGCACCACTTCTATGCCGGTGCGTACTTTCACCCCCAGACCCTCCATCCGGCGCAGAAGGAGCGATCGCGCCAGCGGGTCCAGCTTTCCGCCGATCTCGGGCTTGCGTTTGACTACAATGGATCGGACCCCACGCCTGGCCAGGTACTCGGCCGTCTCTATCCCTGTCGTCCCGGCACCCACGATAAAGGCGGTTGCGGTCGAGATCTCGGCCCGCCCGTCCAATAGATCGTAGGCCGTCATCCAGCGGGTCTCCTCCAGCCCCGGAAAGGGGGGCACGATGGGCTGCGCGCCGGTTGCCAGCACGACGGCGTCCGGGTCCTCGGCCTCGATCCGCTCGGCTGTGACGGTTGTGTTCAGGTGTACCGTCACCCCCGTGCGCTGCAGTTGTACCTGCTGGTAGCGGATCAGGTCTTGGAATTCTTCCTTGTAAGGGACCTGGGCCGCCTCGCGGAAACGCCCGCCGAGCTGGTCGTCCTGTTCGTACAGGGTGACCTGGTGTCCCCGTTGAGCGGCGATGATGGCGGCTTCCATGCCCGCCGGCCCGCCGCCGACGACCATCACCCGTCGCGGCTGCTCTGCCGGCGTGATCGGCACCTCGGCCTCGCGCCCGGTGAGCGGGTTGAACAGGCACGATGTGCCGCGCCCCTTGCGCAGTTCGGTCAGGCAGCCCTGGTGGCAGGCCGCGCAGCGCAGGATAGCGACCTCGTCGCCGGCCTCGGTCTTGCGTACCCAGTCCGGGTCGGCCAGGAAGGGACGCCCCAGCCCGATCCAGTCCGCCTGCCCCAAGGCCAGCGCTTCGCGGGCTACGTTGGGCGTGCGGATGCGCCCGGCCACGGCCACCGGGATCGAGACGCGCTGGCGGATGCGGGCGGACATGGGCAGCAGGTGTGCCTGGGGCGTGCCGATCGGGTAGAGACAGTAGGGCACCGATTCACACATTGTGCCGGAGGTGACGCTGAGGGCGTCCACCCCCATGTCCTCCAGAACGGGTGCGAGCGCCTCCGCGTCCTCGATGGTCAGCCCTCCCTCGGCATAGTCCTGGGCATTCATGCGCACGACGATGGGGAACCCGGCGCCGACCGCCGCGCGCACGGCGGCAATGACCTCGCGCCCAAAGCGCAGCCGCTTCTCAAAGGAGCCCCCGTAGGCATCGTCGCGGCGGTTGCTGCGCGGGGAGAGGAACTGGTGAATCAGGTAGCCGTGGCTAAAGGGCACCTCGACGGCGTCGAATCCGGCCTCCCGAATCCGGCCGGCGGCCTGGGCAAAGTAACGTACGTAGATCGGGATCTCTTCCAGGGTCAGCGCTCGGGGGACAACCTGGTTGGCCGGGCAGAGGACGGCGGATGCAGAGACCCGCTCCCCTTCCGGTACCAGTTTAGGATTGGCGGCCCGCCCGGCGTGATTGATGTGCGCCATCATCCGTCCCCCGGCGGCGTGGACGGCGTCGCTCAGGCGGCGCAGGCCGTCCAGCAGGCGGTCCTGGTGCGCGCCCAGTTGAGTGGGAATCTCCCGTCCGTTGGGGTGGATGTAGAGGGGTTCGCTGGCGATCAGGGCCACGCCCCCCTCCGCCCGCCGCACGTAAAAGGCAATATGGCGATCCGTGACCTCGCCTTGGGGTGTGCCATAGCCCAGCTTGATTGTCGTCATCATGACGCGATTGGGCAACCTCAGGTCGGCAATCCACAGCGCTTGGAATAGGGCTCCGGTATTGCTTTCTGGGATAGATTGTTCCTTCATCTCTAAACTTGCCTCCTTTTCGTCACCTGAAAGGTTCAGATCAGACCCTGCTCCTTGGCCAAAAGCACGGCCTCGATGCGATGAGAAGCGCCCATTTTAGCCAAGAGCTGTTGGATGTAGCGTTTGATCGTCTGTGGGTCCAGGCCAATCCGGGCGCCGATCTCTTGGCTGTTCAGTCCCTGGGCGATGAGGCGCAGGATCTCGATCTCGCGTTGGTCGAGCTCCTCCGCTACATGCTCATAGCGGCCGTCCGCCAACACCTGGGCCGCGCGGGGATCCAGCACGGTGTGGCCTTCCGCGGCGGCGAGCAGTTGGTCGGGCAGGTGCAGGTCCTCGGCATCCTTCAAGAGGTAGCCGCTGGCCCCTGCACGCAGGCAGTCGTTGACCAGTTCCCGTTCGATAAAGGCGGTCAGGATCAATACCGCCGCTTTAGGCTCGCACTGGACGATGCGCCGGCAAACCTCGATACCGCTCATGTCGGGCAGTTTGAGGTCGAGCAGCACGACCGTGGGATGCTGCGCGGCTACGACACGCAGGGCTTCGGCCCCATCGGCGGCCTCGCCTACGACTTTGAAACGGGGGTCGGCTTCCAGGATGGAGCGCAAGCTCTGCCGGACCATGCAATGATCGTCCACCAGCACAACCCGCACCGGTTTCATCACCGGCACCTCCAAATCTAATCCAACGCGGTCCCTCACGCCTGGCCCTTGTGGCCGCTTGCTCAGGGACGGGCATTGGAACCGGCCGCCGTAAAACCGGCGGACTAGTCTCATTCTACTGCGGTTCAAGGGGAAAATAAAGCCCCCAAGGGGGGCTTTCGATACCCCCCGAAAGGGGGGTATCCGCTGGAGCGGATTAAAGCAGGCCGCGGTCCTTGGCCGAGACGACGGCCTCGACGCGGTTGCGGGCGTCCATTTTGGACAGGATCTCTTTTACATAGCCCTTGACGGTATGCTGGCTGAGGCGAATCTTGCGCGCGATCTCTTTGGTCGTCAATCCCTGGGCGATCAGGCGCAGGATCTCGACCTCGCGCGGGTTGAGCGTAGGGGACGGAGTGGCCTGCTGGCGGAGCGTATCGGCGAGGATGTCGGCGGCGCGCACGTCCAACGCCGTGTGGCCGTCCATGACGGCTAACAAGCGCTCGGGCAGGTGCAGATGCTCGGCGTCTTTTACGAGGTAGCCTTGGGCCCCGGCCCGCAGGCAGCTATCCACGAGACGATCGTCGAGAAAGGCGGTCAGGACCAATACCGCCGTCTGCGGGTGGGCCTCTACGATGCGCCGGCAGACCTCGCTGCCGCCGATGTCGGGCAGCTTGATGTCGAGCAGCACGATGTCGGGCCGCTGCTCCTCCACGATACGCAGGGCTTCCTCCCCATTGGCCGCCTCACCCACCACGGCGAAACGGGGATCGGGCTCCAGAATTGAGCGCAGCCCCTGGCGCACGATGCAGTGGTCGTCTACCAACACTACCCGCACGGGTTTCACGGCGTCGGTCCTCCCCCCAGCGGGAAGTGGGCCTTGACCCCGACCCCCCGGTCCTCGTTGTTGGCGATGAGCAAAGAGCCCTGCGCCTGTTCCGCGGCCTGCCGCATCGTGGCCACGCCAAAGTGCAGGGTTCGCTCACCCCGCTTCAGTGCTTCCGGATCGCTCAATCCCCCGCCGTCATCCTGGACCGTCACCGTCAGCTCGTCTTGGTCGCAGTGCAGGCTGACGACGACGGCCGAAGCCTGAGCGTGTTTGTGCACGTTGGAGAGGGATTCGCGGACGATACGATAGATCGCTTCCCGGACCTCCCGTGGGAGACTGGGAATCTGGGCCGGGGCGATAAAAGTGGCCGCGATGCCAGTTTGGGCCTGGAACTCGGCCACCTGTTTGTTGAGCAGATCGGTCAGGCCGTCGCTTCCAGCCAGGTGGGGGCTGTGCAGGGCAAAGATCGTGCTGCGCAGCTCCTCGCTGCCCTGTGCGGCCAGCCGGCGGATCGCCCGGAGGCGCTTTTGGGTTTCCTCCTCCAGGGCCAGGTGCTCCATGCACCATCGGGCCTCGAGACCGATGCTAAAGAGTACCTGGGCTACAGTATCGTGCAGGGCTTCGGCAATACGCTGCCGCTCCCGCAGGCTGACCAACTCTTCCGCTTGGTCGCACAGGTGGGCGTTCTCGATCGCTGTGGCCGCCCGTTGGGCCAGGGACATAAAGAGTCGCTGGTCGTGCTTGCTGAACGCATGGGCTTGAGTATAATTGACATTGAAAACGCCAAAGATACTGTCGCCAATCTTGATGGGCAGGTGCATGAACGAGCGGATGCCCTCGGCCTCGGTAATCTTTGTGGCTAGCCGATCATCATTACACGCATTCTCTACGAGAATCGGCTCCCCACTTGCAACCACCCGGTTGGCGATGCCTTCCCCCCATCCAAAAGGGATCTGCGCCATCGTCTCGGAGCGAAAACCGCGCGCGGCCCGCAGGACCAGACTCTCCTCTTGCGGATCCCAGACCATGAGGGAGCTTTTGTCCGCCTGAAAGATATCCACGGCGACATCGACCAAGGACTGCAGCACCTGATCAACGTGCCAACAACGATGGATCTCTTGGTCCGCGCGGTAGAGCGCCTCTAGCTCCTGCATGCGGCGCTTGGCCTGGGCGTAGAGGCGCGTGTTTTCCAGGGCCAGCGCCGCAATCGACGACTCCTCCGCCATGTCGCCGGCCAGGAACTCGGCCGGCGGAATGCTGTAGAGATTTTCGTGGACCAGGGTGCCCACGATCGTCACGGGATGGGTACGCAGTACGTCCAGGAGCACGGTCGGGTCGAACTGCCGGCGGTCGTATTGAAAGAGGGCCAGGCAGCGGCGATCCTGAAGGAAATGGTGCAGCTTGTCCTTGAATTCGACGAGCCGCCTGGAGGCGGTCAGCCCTCGCAGGATCCAGCCCATCTCGCCGTAAATACGCAGAGCAGTATAGCCCTCGGCCATAGCTCGTTCCGTTTGCCGCTCGAACAAGGCGATCAGGCGATCGGGGTTGAAGTGCCCTTCCTCCGTACAAGTGTCCGCGGCCGAGAGAAAATCTAGTTGGCCACTGGTCAGATAGGCTTCAACCTGGAGCCCCTCGGCCAGCAAATAGGCGCGGAGTATCTCCCTGTTTTCTTGCGCCAGGATGCCCAGCACCCTGTCCCCCTGCTCCAAACCGCGGCGCAAAAAGGGGGTGAGCACCGCGCGATGCTCCTCGCTGGTATCATAGAAACAGCACAGGTGATCCCCGTATTCCAGGTTGGCGATTACGCGCACAAAGCCAGTAGCCACCATCGTTTCGTTGCTCCAACTCTAGATCTGCCCGCAGGACGATTGTGCTTTGCTTCAACCTGCCAATGACCTGGTGGATCCTGCGCCTGACCTTTTTGTAGTCGATCTCGGCCCAGGCCTCTAACAGAGAGATGTACTTGCTGTCGCCGATCTGCTCGACCTTGTCCAGTAGGATCATGCCAAGGATGGTATCTTTTATGTCCGGCCGATTCGCATAGCCTTTTGAGCCACTTTGCTGGACAAGACGGGCTTAGAGGTCAAACTCCTGCTGTACCTGCTCGATGATTGTGCCCAACAGAGTGGGGCGGATATGTAGTGAGGATTTGATGGGTAATGCTTGTAGCAGAGCAAGCACTTCCTGGGGAGTTCGCAGATTGCGCCGGATGGCACGCAGCAGGATACCAATTGTTCCATGAGCGGACATTCCTAATTGCTCGGCGGCTAATCTGGCGGCTGTATCGTCTGTCAACAGGATTGCACCGGGATGTTGGCGCATCAGGGCCAATGCCGCCAATTCGCCAGCATCAAGTGCCAATGCCTGGGCCAAGGTACGTAATCCGACTTATCTGGCCCAGAGGGCAACAGTTTGATGGTAACAGGGCATTTCTTGGATTGGCTCCATTATACTATATCCAACAGCAAAATCCAAGTGTTTGCTTGCCATCCCCAAAACGTTCAAACGTTTGTGCCGCCCAGTGAACAGCATTGTTTGACGAACGCTGCGGATATTGTTATACTGTGGCGGTGTTTATAGGACGCCAGCCCGGGGCCGAGTAAAGGATGATCGAAATGTGTCCCCAAAAAGTACTGATCCTTGATTATTCCGTGACCCAAGTTGAGGCGCCGGCCATCAGGCGCTGGCTGCCAGCGGAGGCAAAAGTCTCCGTATTGTATATTGATACCGAGGAATCCTTTCCCAATGATTTGACCAGCCGCGGCTTTAGCCACGTGATCCATTCCGGGTCTGCCCTTTCAATCCTGGAAACCGCGCCCTTTACCTCGAAAGCTATTGCCTACATACGGAGCGCCAGGGATCAAGGGGTTTCGCAATTTGGTATCTGTTATGGGCATCAACTTGTCTGCCTGGCGCTGCTTGGAGAACGTGCGGTCCGATCTTCTCCCAATGGGCTTGAAGCGGGCTGGCGTAGCGTGACATTCACCAGATATGCCCAGGACGCTCTCGGGATTGGGGGTAGAGAGGTCGTTTGGCAGTCGCATTTCGATCAAGTTGTCGAGATACCGGAGGGTTCGCAGCTTTTCGCAACGAATGTGCATACCGAGATCCAGGCCTACGTTAATCTCGAACAAAGGATATTGGGCACACAGTTCCACCCCGAATTTGACAAAGAGATGGGGGACAAACTCTTTCTCGAGGATAGAGAACTGCTGGCAAGACACCAATACAACGTTGACGAAATGATAACCAGCGGGCCCTCGTTTGACGTGGGGAGGATATTCTTTGATTATTTCCTGGTTCATGTGTAAGGCATGTCCGCTTTTGTCATCGCTCATCGTTTGAGTACCATCCGCGAGGCGGATGTGATCCTGGTGATCGACCAGGGGGAGATCATCGAGCAAGGAATGCACGAGGAACTGCTGGTCGAGCGGGGGTTCTCTTACAATTTGTATACGAGTCAGTTCAAGGGGCAGGATCATCCTTGAGGCAGTAAATAATCACGTGTTCGTGCTCATTTGGGGATTGCCTGGTCGGTTCGAATTCGGTCGGGCACAGTATAGCGTTAGCACGTCAGAACATTCAAACGTTTGAACGTTCTAACCTTCCTGTAATTGGCCCCAAAAACTGGACCACGTGCTAAGGTGTGAAAATCAGGTATAATGTAGAGCACGTGGAGGGTCAAAAACATGTCT
>JAFGKG010000038.1 GCA_016928715.1 Chloroflexia bacterium | reverse complement strand
AGCGCCAGAAGGCGATCAGGTTGATGTTGACGGCGTTGAGCATCAGCTCGATGGCCATCAGGATGCCGATGGCGTTGCGCCGGGCCAGGGCGCCGTAGAGTCCGATGCAGAAGAGTGCGCCGGCAACCAGCAGGTACCACGTCAGCGGGATGGGCATATCCAGGCCTCCATAAAACGTTTGAACGCTCCAGGGCTAGGTCGCTTGTTCCTCGTCCTCTGGATCGGGGCTGTCCCAGCCGGCCTTGGCCTGGACCACCTTGGCGTCCAGCTCTTCCTCTGCCGGGAGCCGGTCGCGTATCGGCCAGGCGATGACGATCGCGCCGACCAGGGCCACCAGCAGCAGCAGCGAGGCGATCTCAAAGGGCAGCACGTAGGTGGTCATCAGCTGGCGGCCCAGGGCCTCGACGGCCTGGGCCGGGGGGTCGGCGGAACTCTCCGGCCACGGGGTCATCCAGACCGCCGGGACGATCAGGGCCACAAAGAGCAGGCCGGCCAGGGGCGCGGCCAGCCACCACTTGCCGGTGAACTGGCGCAGGTTTTTCTCCATCAACCGCTCGGTGAGCATGATGGCAAAGAGCGTCAGGACCAGCACCGCGCCGATGTAGATCAGTATCTGTACGACGGCGATAAACTCGGCCTGCAGCAAAAAGTAAAACCCCGCCACCCCGATAAAGGTGATCATCAGGGACAGGGCGCTGTGCAGCAGGTTCTTTAGCGTGACCACGGCCAGCGCCCCGAGCAGCGTCAGGCCGGTCAGGGCAAAGAAGGCTATGTACATGGCAGGATTTGCTTCCATCGGCCCTCCTTGTACGATGTGCGAGCGTTTATCCGAAAAAGGTGTTGTAGACGATCACGACCACTCCGGTGATCAAAATATTTCCCAGCGAGATGGGCACCAGCCGTTTCCAGGCAAAGTCCATCAGTTGGTCGATGCGCAGGCGCGGCCAGGTCCCCCGAATCCAGATCAGGACGGCGTACAGGGCAAAGGTCTTGGCAAAGAACCAAAAGACGGAAAAGAGGTAGCCCCAGACGCCCCCCAACTGCACGCCGGGTCCCTGCCAGCCGCCCAAAAAGACGATGGTGGCGATGGCGCAGATGAGGAACTGGTTGATAAACTCGCCCATAAAGAACAGGGCGAACTTCATCCCGCTGTATTCGGTGTGATAGCCGGCCACCAACTCCGAGTCGGCCTCGGGCAGGTCAAAGGGCGTGTGGTTGACCTCGGCTAGGGCGGCCGTAAAGTAGGTGATAAAGGCCACCAGGCCCATCGGCCAGAGGATGTGCCAGCGCAGGCCCAGCCAGGCGCCCTGGTGGATGATAATGTCGTCCAGCGAGATCGAGTTGACCAGGATGATCGGCACCACCAGCGAGAGCACCATGGGGATCTCGTAGCTGATCATCTGCGCCGCCGTGCGCATGCCGCCCAGCAGGGAGTACTTGTTGTTGCTGGCCCAGCCGGCCACCAGCAGCACCAGCGTCATCAGTGAGGAGACGGCCAGCAGGTAGACCAAGCCCGTGTCCAGGTCCGCCCCGACCAGGTCCTTGCCAAAGGGGATGACGGCGAACATCATGAACGAGGGCACCAGGGCGGCCACCGGGGCGATGCGGTGCAGCCAGACGTCGGCGCCCTGGGGGATAATGTCCTCCTTGGTGAACATTTTGACGCCGTCGGCGACCGGCTGCAGCAGGCCCCAGAGGGGGAACTTTTGGCGCGTGCGCTCCTGGTTAAAGCGGCCCAGGCCCACCCGGTTGGGGCCGAGGCGGTCGGCGAAACGGGCGATGCCCCGCCGCAGCAGCCAGGTCATCAACATAAAGACCAGGGGGCCAAAGAGCAGGATAAAGGTGATCACGATCAACATGGCCACCAGCACGATCAGCCATTCGGGCCAGTTGACCAGGTTGTTTAGGCCGTCGATCAAGAGTTCCATCGCCTTCCTCGCTGTGCTATTTCGATACGATGCCGACACCCTCGGGGCGCCGCTCGATGGTCCGGGGCAGGCTCTTTTTCGCGTTTTGCTCGATTTCGGCCCAGCCGGCCGGCGAGAGCTTTTGGTAGTACGAGAGGGGGTGCAGCAGTTGCTCTTTGCCCATCAACAGTCTTGAGCGCTGGGTCTGGGCCATCTCGAGCTTGTGGTCCATCACCAGGGCGCCAAAGAGGCACGAGTCCGCGCACAACCCGCAGTTGATGCAGACGTCGTATTCGATGCTGTAGCGGCTGGCGTAGGGGATCCGTTTGCCCTCCTCGTTGCGCGTTTCCTCCAGGTGGATGATGCCCACGGGACAGGCCCGCACGCAGCTCCCGCAGGCCGTGCAGAGCTCGGCGCCGCTCTCGTCGTCGTAGAGCAGGATGGGAAAGCCCCGGTAGTGATCGGGGAGGGGGGGGCTTTGTTCGGGATATTCCACCGTAAAGATGCCAAAGCGATCGCCGGGGAAAAAGGCCTCGTCTCGTCGGTGCCAGTTGCGCTTTTTGCCGTAGGAGCGGACAAAGTGGTGCGCCGTCACCAGCAGCCCTTTGAGCAGGCCCAGCCCGGGGAATTGGAATTCGTCGTGACGAGGGACTTGCAGGGTCACCGGTCCACCTCCGCCATTGTGATATCGATGCTGCCCAAGATGACCACCGCGTCGGCGACTTTGTGGCCGCGGCACATCTCGGCCAGGGGCATCAGGTTGATAAAGGAGGGTGCCCGCACCCGCCAGCGATAGGGGGTGTCGCTGCCGTCGCTGACCAGGTAAAAGCCCAACTCGCCCTTGGGGCCCTCGATGCGCCCGTAGGCGTCGCCGGCCGGCGGCCTGAGCGTCCTGGGCACCTTGCTCTGGACGTCGCCGGGCTCGGTTTCTTCCAGCATCGGGATGATCTGCTCCAGGATGCGCAGGCTCTGGCGCATCTCGTAGACGCGCACCAGGTAGCGATCGTAGGTGTCGCCGATTGTGCCCACCGGCACCTCAAAGTCCAGCTCGTCATAGAGGGAGTATCGGTCCACCTTGCGCACGTCGTAGGGCACGCCGGAGGCGCGCAGGACGGGCCCGGTGACGCCGTAGGCGATGGCATCGTCCGGCGGCAGGATGCCCACGTACTTGCAGCGGGACATCAGGACTTCGTTGGTGGTCAGCAGTCGTTCGTACTCGTCGACAAAGGCGGGATATTCGGCCACGAGCTTGCGCAGATAGGTCACAAAGTGCGCGGGCAGGTCGCGGACCACGCCGCCAAAGCGCATATAGTTGCACATCATGCGCGAGCCCGAGGCCATCTCGAACAGGTCCAGGATCTTTTCCCGCTCGCGCAGGGCGTACTGCACCGGGGTCAACCAGGCGCCCATGTCGTTGAGCAAAAAGCCAACGGCCAGGCTGTGGTTCATCACCCGGGTCAGTTCGTCCATGATGACGCGGATGCACTCGGCCCGGCGGGGCACCTCCAGGCCGGCCAGTTTTTCCACCGCCAGGACGTAGGCGTGGTTGTTGGTCATGGAGCAGACATAGTCAAGGCGGTCGGTGTAGGGGATGGACTGCAGGTAGGAGTGCCTTTCGGCCAGTTTCTCCTGGCAGCGGTGCAGGTAGCCCAGGATCGGCTCGACGTCCACCAGGGTCTCGCCCTGGAGTTGGACCTTCATGCGAAAGACGCCGTGGGTGCTGGGGTGCTGCGGCCCAATGTTCAGCGTGATCGCTTCCGTATCGAGCTCGTCCACTTGCATGGGGATCTTGTGTACGGCGGTTTCCTCACTCACCCTGGGCCTCCTCGGGTTCATAGTCCTTGCGCAGTGGGTGGTAGGCGAACTCGTCCCACAGGTAGATGCGCCGCAGGTCGGGGTGGCCGGCAAAGCGGAGGCCCAGCATGTCGTAGGTCTCGCGCTCCTGCCAGAGCGCGCCCTTCCAGACCTCCACCAGGGAGGGGACGACGGGCTCGTCGCGGGGGACGCGCACCTTGAGCACGATCGGGCCCAGCAGGCCGGCGGGCTCGCCTCCCGCTGCCAATCGGGCGCCGCGGCGCATGGCAAAGAGGTGGTAGACGACCTCCATCTCGCCCTGCTCGGGCCAGTCCACCCCGCTGATGCTGGAGAGATAGTCCAGGCCTTCCTGCTCCCGCAGATAGTGCCCGAGTTCCAGCAGGCGCTCCGGGTCGATCTGCAGATCGCCGTTCTCCTGCACCTGCTGGATGGTCCCGGGGGGCAAGGCGGACTCGATTCGTTCGCGCAGTGCAAGTTCCGCAACTGTCATGGGCCTCTCCTCCTACTGACCTCTGCATGACCGAAGTAAGCATAGCATGTTTTTCTGTTTATTCGTGCGCTCTAGCTTTGGGAACCCATGCTGAGATCAATGAAACTGGCGCAGCCAAAAAAAGTACTGGCCTCACCTGCCCGGCCTTATCCCTCGGCGTTCCCCTCCGGCAGCAGCAGTCCGTTGGGTCCGTATTGGGGGATGGGTCGTTGGCGGGTGGGGCCCTCCTTACCGTACCAGGGGACCTCTTTCAGGCGCTGTTGGTCGATGAGCCGCTGTAGTGTCATCCAGCCATAGAGCAGTGCCTCGGGTCGGGGCGGGCAGCCGGGCACGTACACGTCGACGGGCAGGTAGGTGTCCACCCCATTGACGGTGTTATAGCTGCCCCGGAAGGGTCCGCCCGATACCGCGCAGGCGCCCATGGCCAGAACGTAGCGCGGTTCGGGCATCTGGTTGTACAGCCGGACGACCTGGGGCGCCATCTTTTTGCTCACCGTGCCGGCCACGATCATGACGTCGGCCTGGCGGGGCGAGGCCCGAAAGAGCTCCGAGCCAAAGCGGGCCATGTCGAAACGGGGGGCGCCCGCGCCGATCATCTCAAAGGCGCAGCAGGCCAGGCCGAACATCATGGGCCAAAGGGAGCTGCGCCGGCCCCAGTTGTACAGGCCCTCGATGGTGGTCAGCTTGACCCCGTACTGTTCCAGTGCAAGCTGTTCCATAGAGATCTCTGATTCGCTCATAGACAGGTTCCTCGCAGTGCTCTGTAGGCCTTTTCCCGGATCTCGGTGCGGCTATACCCAGTCCAGCGCCCGGGTATTCCAGGCATAGGCCAGGCCGACAACCAGGATGAGGATAAAGATCGCCATCTCGACCAGGGCAAAGGTGGAGAGTTGATCCAGTGCTACCGCCCAGGGATAGAGAAAGACGGTCTCGATGTCAAAGATGACAAAGACCAGCGCATAGAGGTAGAATTGGATACGAAAGCGCACCCAGGTGGGTCCGATGGTCTCTAGCCCACATTCATAAGTAGACTTTTTTAGGGGGTAGGATCTCTTGGGGCGGATCAGGTAGGCGGCAAAGATGATCAGGGCGCCAAACACGGTCGAGGCGACGAGCATGAGGCCGATTAAGAGGTAATCGCGCATGCCTCCTCCTTGTTGGAATGGTCCTGCCAAGTCAATGTCTGAAAATGCCCCCTACAGGGGAACCCCAAGGGGGCATCGCACCTCCCGCGCAGTATACCACAAATGCTAGCATGGCGCAAATTGAAACTGCCAGGCGCGCGCCATTTTTGTAGATGCCCTGGTAGAGCCTGTCGCCGCGTAGGCGGGGAGGCGAGGCATTTCCGCCAGGGATCGGTGACAATGGTCCGCATCTATTCCTGGGCATTTTCTCCCCGTGATGATCGGTTGGCAGTGGGAAATGCCTCGCCCTGTAAAAATAGCGGGCGCCCCTGCGAGGTGAGCGTTACAGTCCCGCCACTTCCAAGGCCCACAGCAGCAGGCCCAACAAGGCCGCTGCCGGTAGGACCACGGCCCAGGGGTTGACCTGGAGCAGTTCGGGCAGGGTGGTGGTGCCCAGGTTGCCCTTGTTCAGGACCGGCTTTTGCAGCCGGGGGTAGAGGACGGCAAAGAGGCCGGCGCCGAGGACGATCCCGCCCAGGCCGCCGACCAGGGCGTCCAGGGCGCCTTGCCCCACCGCGCCGGCGAGGGTGCCGGGACAGTAGCCCAGGATGGCAAAGCTGACCCCAAAGATCAGGCCCCCGACGACCGAACTGCCCAGGGAGCCGGATTTAGGGATCAGCCGCACCCAGCCCAGACTGCGCATCAGGTACACGCCCAACATGCCGGTGATGACGGCGCTGAACATGACCTTGACCACGGTGAAATCCTCCAGCAGCAGTTGGCCCAGGATGACGTCGTATGTGCAGATCCCGCTCTTTTGCAGTAGGAAGCCAAAGGCGACACCCAGCAGGAGTCCCAGGAGCAGTTGGAGTCTTGGATTGTTCCGCAGACGGTGCAACATGGGAACCCCCTAGAATATGAGCATGGCCGCGGCGATGCCCCCGATGAAAAAACAGATCGTCGCCAGCCAACTGCCGATTACCAACTGCAGTGCGCCGCTGATGCCGTGGCCGCTGGTGCAGCCGCCGGCCCAGCGCGCGCCCAGGCCCATCAGGATGCCGCCGCCAAAGGCGACCAGCAGCCGGGGCAGTGGGGCCGCTCCAAACTGCGCCGCCCAGCGATCCGGCACCCACTGCCAGGCAAAGATCCCCGACAGCAGGGCCGCAGTCAGCGCGCCGATGACGATTCCCAGGACCAGCATCCAGCCCCATTCGACCTTGGGCGGCGTCTTTTGATAATAGGGGCGCTGCAGTACCTTGTCCCCGCGGAAAAGCCGCTCGATCATGCCGGCCGTGCGGCTGTAGGCCGTCGAACAGCCAATCGTGCTGTCCGAGAGCAAAAAGGCCAGCCAACTGAGTACTCCAATACCAATCCCCACTGCGTAGGGGGACCATCGCGCCAGGCGTAACCATTCCATCATGACGTCCTCCTTTTCATTGTTTTCCGGCGCAAGCCCTCTGTTTTCCCGGAGTCGGCTTTAGCCGGCTCTTTCGGGTCCCACCGGCGTTACCCCGGAGTCGAGGCTTTAGCCGGCTCTTTCGGGTCCCACCGGCGTTACCCCGGAGTCGAGGCTTTAGCCGGCTCAGAGTGTCCCCAGTCATCGCACTCCAGGTGGGCAATCAGTGGATAGCGGGACAGACACTCGTCTAACCATTCCCGGCCTTCGGTTCTGAGATAGTAATGGTAGCTTGAAAAAGGCCATTCAGCCGGATCCTGGACGTAACCGTGTTTGACAGGATTGTAGTGGATATAGTTGAACCGCGTCCATATCCCATGCTCGTCGTGGATACACGTGTCCCAGTAGTTATGCCAGAGTTGCCGGCCGGTTGCCCGATCCCTTCGGTTGAGTTGGTACGATGTGCCGCCATGCAGTTGGCTAAAGAAAGCGCTCAGATCATGGCCGCTTCGGGTCTTTAGAAGGAGAGGGTAGTGGTTGTCCAGGATGACCCAGGCCCGCAGGCTCATGCTGAACTTTTGCACCAGGTCGACCATTTTGTCGCGAACCAGAGACTTGACCTCTGTACTGTTCAGGTAACGGGCGTGGTTGATCGTGCTGGCAGAGAGGATGTGCCAGCTATCGTCGAGATAGACGTGCGGTGGGTGATGAATGGGCATGGTCGTGATCCTTTTTTACCGGCTAAAGCCTCGACTCCTGGGCGCGGCCGCTTCTATTTTAGCATATCGAGTGGGCCTGGACAAGCCCCGCGGCCCCGGCGAACGTTTGCGTTTTCACCTGGATTGTGGTAAACTTTCAACGGAGCCGCTCAAGGAGGAGCGCAGTTCCCGATCGGATTGAGTCGCTCGACGAGGAGTGTTCGGTGCCCACAGAGCAGTCCTACCACATTTTGGTCATTAACCCCGGTTCCACGTCTACCAAAGTGGCCTTGTTTCAAGACGAAGCACTCCTGCACAAGGAGACGCTGCGTTACGACGCGGCCGAACTGGCGCCCTTTCCGCGCATCGCCGACCAGTACGCCTTTCGGCGCGACAGCGTGCTGCAGTGGCTGCAGGGACTGGAGGTCAAGGTGTCCGACCTGAATGCTGTCGTCGGCCGCGGGGGACTCTTTGGCCCCCTGGAGAGCGGCACCTATCGGGTCAACGAGGCCATGCTGGAGGAAATGCGCCATCCCGTCTCCCGGGAGCACGCCTCCAACCTGGGGGTGCTCATCGCCCACGAGATCGCCGGCCGCGCCGACGCGCCGGCCTTTACCGTGGACCCGGTCTCGGTGGACGAGTTCCCGCCGGTCGCCCGCCTCTCCGGCCTGGCCGAGATCGAGCGCAAGAGCCTGTCCCACGCGCTCAACATCAAGGCCGTCGCCCGGCGGGCCGCCGCCGCGATGGGCCAGTGCTACCCAGACTTGAACCTGGTCGTGGCCCACCTGGGCGGCGGCATCTCGGTCACGGCCCACCGTCGCGGACGCATGGTGGATGTCAACAATGCCCTGGACGCCGGCCCCTTTTCCCCAGAGCGCTGCGGCACGCTGCCCCTGACCGACTTGATCGAGTTGTGCTACTCGGGCCGCTTTGAAAAGCCCGAGTTGAAAAAGCATCTCATCGGCCGCGGCGGATTGGTCTCGCATCTGGGCACCAACTCTGCCCTGGAGGTGGAGCGGCGTATCGCCGCCGGCGACCAGCAGACCCTGTTGGTGGCCCAGGCGATGGCCTATAACATCGCCAAAGAGATTGGAGCGATGGCTACCGTTCTCCAGGGAGATGTGGATGCCATTGTCATCACGGGCGGCGTGGCCCACTGGCAGGATCTGCTCGACTGGATCGAGCAGCGGGTTTCTTTTATCGCGCCCGTCATGGTCTATCCGGGCGAGGTGGAGATGCTGGCCCTGGCTCAGGGCGCCCTGCGGGTGCTCCAGGGGCAGGAGAGAGCCAAGGACTATGTGTCGCGCCAGGCCGGGGGGTAGATAAGGTGCAGCAGGGAAAGCGTCCTGATTGTGCTTTCCACGGAGGAGAACGCTATGCAAATTCGTAATTTCGCCCAACTGCGCGAGCAGGCCAAAGAGGCCGGCCCGCGAACGGTGGTCATTGCCGCCGCCCAGGATCACGAGGCCCTGCTGGCCGCCTCCGACGCCGAACGGCGCGGCCTGGCCAACTTTATCCTGGTGGGGGACCAGGCGGCCATTGAGGAGGTGGCCGCCTCCTACGAGGTGGATATCAGCAGTATGGCCATATTTGACGAGCCCGACCGGCAGTTGGCCGCACACAAGGCGATGGAGTTGGTCTCTGAGGAAAAGGCCCACTGCGCGATGAAGGGCAAGATCTTTACCGCCGATTTTCTCAAGGCCGCGCTGAACCCCGCCGTGGGACTGCGCACGGCCAAGCTGCTCACGCACGTGGCCGTCTTTGATATTCCCGGTTTTGACAAGCTCATCCTGCTCAGCGATGCCGGCGTGCTGGTGGCCCCCACCCTGGAGCAAAAGGTGCACATTGTGCAGAATGCCATCGACGTGGCCAGCCGCCTGGGGGTAGAGACCCCCCGCGTCGCCGTCCTGGCCGCGGCCGAGATGGTCAACCCCAAGATTCCCTCGACGATGGACGCGGCCAGCCTGTCCAAAATGGCGGACCGCGGCCAGATCTATGGCGGCGTTGTCGACGGCCCCCTGGCCCTGGACAATGCCATCTCGGTCGAGGCGGCGCGCATCAAGGGCATTCAAGGGCAGGTCGCCGGCCGGGCCGACATTCTGATCGCCCCGGACCTGGAGGCGGGCAACGCCCTGGCCAAGGCCATCATCTATTTCGCCCACAGTGACATGGCCGGTGTGGTCGTGGGGGCGCGCATGCCGCTGATCCTGCCCTCGCGCGCCGATACCCACGAGGCCAAGATGATGTCCATCGTGCTGGGCGTGCTGATGTCGACCAAGCGCCCGGTCTAGTGCTTTTGCCAAAACAGCCCATCCGTTGATGAATGAGGAGGTCCGGTATGATCGAGATCCGTTTCCATGGACGCGGTGGTCAGGGCGTGGTCATTGCCTCGGAGGTGTTGGCCGATACGGCCTTTCGCGAGGGCAAAAGGGTGCAGTCGTTTCCGGCCTTTGGCGTGGAGCGGCGGGGCGCCCCGGTGATGGCCTTTACCCGCATGGATGAGCGCCCTATCCGCCTCCGCTGCCAGATTTACGAGCCGGATCACATTGTGATCCTCGACCCCACTCTGCTCGATGTGCTGGACGTGACCGCCGGCCTCAAGGAGGGTGGTTGGGTCGTCCTCAACAGCGCCGATCCGCCCGACTCTTTTGGCCTGCACGACCGCTTTCGGGTGGGTACGGTGGACGCCAACCACATCGCTTTCAAATACCGCCTGGGGCCGCGCAATGCCCCCATTGTCAATACCTCGATCCTGGGGGCTTTTGCCCGCTTTACCGGCCTGGTCGGCCTAGAACCCCTCTGCCAGGCTGTGCACGATGCTGTGCCGGTCCGCCACAAGGAGAACGTCCAGGCCGTCCGCGAGGCCTACGAGTCGGCTGTGCTGTTGGCATAACCGAGACGCTGGAGGAAGCTATGGCTAAACACGAAGCCAAGGTGATCACCTTTGAATCCGCCAACGACATGCCGCTGATGCCGGCCTCTGTCGCCACCACCCTCTATAACAAGACTGGCTCCTGGCGCTACATGCGGCCCGTCTATCGGGAGCGCACCGCTCCCTGCAACGACGCCTGCCCGGCCGGCGAGGACATTGTGGCCTACCTGGGCCTGGTCGCCGACGGGCGCTATCGCGAGGCCTGGGAGACCCTGCGCCAGGAGAACCCCTTCCCCGGCGTCTGCGGGCGGGTCTGCCCCCACCCCTGCGAGGGCCAGTGCAACCGCGAGCGCCTGGGCGGCGCGATCGCCATCCACTACGTGGAGCGCTTTTTGGCCGACTGGGCCATGGCCCAGGGCATCGCTTGGCCGCAGCAGGAGCCAAGCCGCGAGCAAAAGGTCGCCGTGATTGGCGCCGGGCCGGCCGGCCTCTCCTGCGCCTACCAATTGGCCCGCCAGGGCTACCCGGTGACGGTATACGAGGCCTACGACCAGCCCGGCGGCATGCTGCGCCTGGGCATTCCGGCCTACCGCCTGCCCCGAGAGGTCTTGGATTGGGAGATCGCCGGCATCGAGGCCCTGGGCGTGCGCATCGAGACCGGCGTCCGCCTGGGTGGGGACCTGGCCTGGGACGATCTGGCCGGCTATGCGGCCGTTTTCCTGGCCCTGGGCCAGCAGCGCAGCCGCGAGTTGGACGTCCCCGGCGAAGAGTCCGCCGGCGTGCTGCACGGTATCGACTACCTGGAGGGACAGAATGCGGGCCGCTCCGTCGAGCTGGGCCGGCGCGTCGCCGTGATCGGCGGCGGCAATACGGCCATGGACGCCGCCCGCTCGGCCCGCCGCCAGGGCGCGGAGGTGACGGTGGTCTATCGCCGCTCCCGCGCCGAGATGCCCGCCATCGCCGAGGAGGTGCACGAGGCCGAGGAAGAGGGCGTTGCTTTCCACTTTTTGGCTACCCCGGTCGAGATCCTGGGCGAGCGGGGGCGGGTGCGGGCCATCCGCTGCCTGCGCATGGAATTGGGCGCCCCGGACGAGAGCGGCCGGCGCCGCCCTATCCCCGTCGAGGGTTCCGATTTCGAGCTGCAGGTGGACACGGTCATCCCGGCCCTGGGCCAGGTGGCCGACCTGAGCGGCCTGCCCGACGACGTGGCCCAGCAGTGGGGCTATATCCAGATTGAGCCGAGCGGCCTGACCAGCCGCCAGGGCGTCTTTGCCGGCGGCGACGTGGCCACCGGGCACGGCACGGTGACCCACGCCGTCGGTTCGGGCAAGCGCGCCGCCATCGCCATCGGCCGCTTTTTGCAGGGCCAGGCACTGGGCGAGTTCCCCGAGCTGCACCGCAATGTGCGGGTGGCCCCGCGCGACGTTTCGCCCGAGGTGGTCACCTTTGAGCAGTTGAACCAGGCCTACCTCGAGCCGGAGGACCGGCCGGCCGATCGTTATGCCCCCGTCAAGCAGCGCCTGCAGGACCAGATCGAGGTCAACCTGGGGCTGCAGGAAAAGACCATCGTCAACGAGGGGCTGCGCTGCTTTAGCTGCGGCACCTGCAACCGCTGCGATAACTGCCTCATCTTTTGCCCCGATATCAGCATCCGCCGCCGCGGCGATTGGAACGAGGGGGTTCCCGCCTATCCCTACTTTGAAGTGGACTATGACTACTGCAAGGGCTGTGGCATCTGTGCTGCCGAGTGCCCCCGCAAAGCGATTACGATGGAGGAGGAGCTGCTATGGAAAAAGTAATTAGCGGCAATTATGCGGTCTCTTACGGGGCCAAACTGGCCCGGGCGCAGGTGATCTCGGCCTATCCCATCACCCCGCAGACCTCGATTATCGAAAAGATCGCCTCTTTCTGCGCCGATGGGGAGCTGGACGCGGTCTTTGTCAAGGTCGAATCCGAGCACTCGGCCATGGCCGCCTGCGTGGGGGCCTCGGCCACCGGGGCCCGTGCCTTTACCGCCAGCTCCGGCCAGGGGCTGCTGTTGATGCACGAGATGCTGCACTGGGCCGCCGGGGCGCGCCTGCCCATCGTGATGGGCGCGGTGAACCGGGGCATTGCCCCGGGCTGGTCCGTCTGGACCGAGCAGAGCGATACCCTCTCCCAACGCGAGACCGGCTGGATGCAGTTCTACTGCGAGAGCAACCAGGAGGTGGTGGACACGGTCGTCCAGGCTTTCAAGATCGCCGAGACGGTCTCTCTGCCGGCCATGGTCATCCTGGATGCCTTTGTCCTCTCCCATACCTCCGAGGTGGTGGACATTCCCGACCAGGCCCTGGTCGACCAGTACCTGCCGCCCTACCAGCCGCAGCTCAAGCTGGACGTGGACGACCCGCACGCCTTTGGCGGCCTGGTCACGCCCAATGACTTTTTTGAACTGCGCTACAAGATCCAAAAGGCCATGGAGGACGCCGTCGAGGTGGCCCGCCGGGCCGACGAGGAGTGGGAAGAACTCTTTGGCCGGCGCTGGCACCTGGTCGAGTCCTACCACATGGAGGGCGCCGAGGTGGGCCTGGTCACTACCAGCACCATCACCAGCACCGCCCGGGAGGTGATCGACCAGATGCGCGCCGAGGGCATCCCCATCGGCCTGGTCAAGATGCGCATGTTCCGGCCCTTCCCGGCCCGCGACGTGGAGGAGGCGCTGCGGGGCGTGAAAAAGGTGGCCGTGTTGGATCGCAACCTCTCCTTTGGCTTTGGCGGCATTTTTGCCGAGGAGATCAAGGCGGCCCTGTACAGCACGGCCGTGCGGCCGCCCATATTCAACTTTATCCTCGGCCTGGGCGGCCGGGACGTGACCCCGGCGCTCATCCGCGAGATTGCCGACTATACCCTGGAGCACGACGAGCCTGCCCAGGACCTGATCTGGATGGGGGTGAGAGCATGAGCGAACAGAAAATCGTAGGACACCGGCCAAACTATGTTCTTCCGGAACAGGAACTGCTGCTGCAGGGGCACGTGGCCTGCCCGGGCTGTGGGGCTTCTCTCTCGATGCGCTACGCCCTCAAGGCCCTGGGCCCGAATACGATCGTCGTCATCCCGGCCTGCTGCTGGTCGATTATCGCCGGGCCCTTTCCCTATTCCTCCCTGGAGGTCCCGATCTACCACACGGCTTTCGAGACCACCGGCGCGGTGGCCTCGGGCATCAGCGCGGCGCTCAAGGCCCAGGGCAAAGAGGACGTGACCGTGATCGGCTGGGCCGGCGACGGCGGTACCTTTGACATCGGCCTCCAGGCCCTCTCTGGGGCCATGGAGCGCAACGAGGACTTTATCTATATCTGCTACGATAACGAGGCCTATATGAACACCGGCATCCAGCGTTCCTCGGCCACCCCCTGGCTGGCCTGGACGACGACGACGCCGGTGGCCACGCCCAAGGCCCGGCCCAAGAAGGACATCATTGGCATTATGGCCTCGCACCGCATTCCTTACGCCGCCACGGCCACCGTGGGCTACCCCGAGGATATGGTGGCCAAGATCCGCCGGGCCAAGTCCATCCGGGGGGCCAAGTTCATCCACCTGCTTTCGCCCTGCCCGCCCGGCTGGAAGTCCGAGGCCTCCGATACCATCCGCCTGACCCGCCTGGCCGTACAGACCAACATATTCCCCCTCTACGAGGTCGAGGAGGGACGCCACTACAACATCAGCGTCCTGCCAGAGCCCGAACTGCCGGTGCGCGACTACCTCCGGCTGCAGGGCCGCTTCCGCCACCTGTCCGAGGAACAGATCGGCCTGATCCAGGAGGAAGTGGACTATAACTGGGAGCAGTTGCGAGAAAAAGCTGGGGTATAAGTACAACGGGAGGTGTCCACATGGACTATGGCCGTATTCTCCACCGCGCCTGGGAGATCACCTGGCGCTGGAAGATTCTGTGGCTGCTGGGCTTCCTGGCCGTTCTGGGCAATGGGGGGCGGGGAGGCAGCAACTTTAATTACCAGGTGGACAGTGCGGAAGAGATGCCCGGTTGGTTCCAGGGTTGGTCGTGGGAGCCCTCTCCCCAGACCATCGGCTGGGCGATCGTGCTCGGCTTTTTCGGGCTCCTGCTCGGCCTGGCCCTCTGGGCGCTCTCGATCATTGCCCGCGGCGGTTTGATCGGGGGCGTGGTGCAGGTGGAGGAGGAGGGCAGCACCTCCCTGGGACGGGCCTGGCGGGCCGGCCGGGACTGCTTCTGGTCGCTGTTGGGCGTGGCGGTGCTGACCTTTTTGCCCCTGCTGATGCTCGGTCTGCTCTTGGCCGGCCTGGCCCTATTTTTTATCTTTGGGGTCGTTGGCGTGGCCGCCCTGAGAAGCGGAGACATCGAGTCCTTGCTACCCTTTTTGGCGCCCGGGGCCTGTGCGGTGCCCTTTTGCGTCTGCGGTATGCTCCTGTTGGTCGCTGTGCTGAACCAACTGCGCATCTATGCCGAGAACGCCGTGGTCCTGGAGGGCCGCGGTTGGATCGACGCCGTGCAGCGGGCCTGGCAGGTGCTGCGGGAAAACCTGGCCCCGACCCTGGTCCTTTGGCTGATCTTTTTGGCCATCGGCCTGCTCGTGCTCATGGTGGTGGGCGGCCTGGGCGGCATATTTTTTGCCCCCTTTGCCGTCGTCTTTGGGGACAGCGGTCCGGGCTCTTTTCCCTGGCCGGCGCTCATCCTGGGCGGCCTCGTGCTGGGCCTCCTGGGCGCGCTGGTCGGCAGCGTAGTACAGGTCTTTACCTCGGCCACCTGGACCTTGACCTACCGCCGGCTGGTGGGGCTGGAGGAGCCGGCGGCCGAAGAGGCGGGCTAATCGGTCTCAGCCCTCCAGTTCCTGTCCGACGCGGTCCCATTCCCGGTACTTTTCGCCCAAGCGCTGCTGCAGGGCCTCGTGCTCCCGGCTCAGTTCCATCAGCCGGCCGACCTGGCGCTGGTGGCTGGCCCGGGCCATGTCCTGCTCCAATCCCCGGCCCCGTTCCTCCAGGCCGGCGATCTCTTGCTCCAATGAATGCATCCGTTGCTGCAGCTCGCGCCGGCGGCGCTCCTCGGTGTCCTGCCGCGGTTTTTTCCGGCGGCGCTGGTCTCTCTTGCCCTGCTGCTGCTCCGCCTCCGCCCGCTCCTGCTCGCGGACCCGCTGGTAGTCGCTATAGTTGCCCAGGGAGCGGTGCACCCGCTGACCGTGGACGACCCAGACCTGCGTGGCCAGGCTGTCGATCAGGGCGCGGTCGTGCGAGACCAGCAGGATGGTCCCCCCATAAGAGTCCAGCACCTCCTCCAACGCCTCGCGGGCGGGGATGTCCAGGTGGTTGGTGGGCTCGTCCAGCAGCAAAAAATTGGCCGCGGTCAGGGTCAGCCGGGCCAGGGCCACTCGGCTGCGCTCCCCCCCGCTCAACTGCCCCAAGGTCTTGAACACCTCGTCCCCGGAGAATAAAAAGCGCCCCAGGATGCCGCGGGCCCGCCCCTCGGTCATGCCCGGCCGCATCTCCCAAATGGCCTGCAGCACGGTCTGCTCCAGGTCCATCCACTCGTGGGTCTGGGCAAAGTAGCCCAGGGAGACGCCGTGCCCCAGCAATAGTCCCCCCCGGTAGGGGGGCAGCTCGCCCAGCAGGGTGCGCAGCAAGCTGGTCTTGCCGCAGCCGTTGGGGCCGACCAGGGCCACGCATTCGCCCCGTTGGACCTCGACGTCCGGACAGCTAAAGAGGACGCCGCTGCCCTGGGGATGGGCGATTTCCAGTCCCTCCGTGGCCAGGACGACGTCCCCGCTGCGCAGGCCGGTCTGCAGGCTGAAATTCAGCTCCTTGTGCTGGCGGATCCGGTTCAGCCGTTCCACGCGGGCCAGTCTCTTCTCGCGGCCGCGGGCCTCTTTGGAGCGCTGGCCGGCCTTGTAGCGCCGGATAAAGTCCTCCTCCTTGGCAATGTGGGCCTGCTGGGCCTCGTACTCGGCCTGGCGGCGGGCCAGCCGCTCCTCCTTGAGCTGCAGAAAGCGGCTGTAATTGCCCGGATAGCTCTCCAGGCTGCCAAAGTCCAGGTCCCAGGTGTCGGTGGCCACGTTGTCCAAAAAACGGCGGTCGTGCGAAATGACCACCAGGCTGCCCGCCCAACGCTGCAAAAAGCCCTCCAGCCACTCGATGGCATAGATGTCCAGGTGGTTGGTGGGCTCGTCCAGCAGCAGCAGGTCGGGCGCGCCCAACAGGGCCAGGGCCAGGGCCAGGCGGGTGCGCTGGCCGCCGCTGAGGGTCTGGGCCTCCTGGCCGAATTCCTCCTCGGCAAAGCCCAGGCCCATCAGGGTTTCGTGGATGCGCCGTTCGTAATCGTAGCCGCCGGCCAGCTCGAAACGCTGCTGCAGCTCGGCGTAGCGGCCGGTGATCTCGGTCCAATCCTCGCCCGCCGGGTTGGCCGCGGCCATGGCCGCCTCCAGGGCCTGGAGCTTTTCCTCCATGGCCAGGATCTGCGGAAAGGCCTCCCGGGCGACCCGCTCCAGCGGCCCGCTCAGCTCCAGCTCGCTCTCCTGGCTCAGGTAGGTCTTGCGCAGGCCGCGGGCCTGGATTAACTCGCCCTCGTCGGCCTCCTCGACGCCGGCCAGCAGGCGCAGCAGGGTGGTCTTGCCGGCCCCGTTCCGCCCGACCAGGGCGATGCGCTGGCCGTCCATGACGTGGACGGTCAGCCCGCCGAATACCTCGACGATGCCGTAGGATTTGCTCAGGTTGCGGCCGGTGAGTATCGTAGTCATATCAAATCAGGATCTGGTAGGCCTGTTAGTATCTCAAGAGTGAAATTCTTGCACATTGAACAAGGATTTCAACCACAAAGGCTTGTCCTGAGCCTGTCGAAGGGACACAAAGTAAGAAAGGGAAAACATTTTTGTGTCCTTCGTGTACTTTGTGGTTCTTTCCTTTTTGAGTCCGGTTAAGCCAGCGTAGGTTTCAGTAAAAACGGATCGGACTGCACTGACCACAGTTTAACCCAAAATCAGCGTACATGCAAATCAGGCGCCCCCCGCATTAACGACGGCAGATAGACCCGGTACGGCGGCTCCTCGCGCTCCACCAGCGTGCCGGCCACCCGCACCAGGCGCCCGCCGGCGCCGTCGTCGATCTCGACGGTGTTGAGCAGCGTGGTGCCGGGCGCGACCCCCGCCTCAATGACCGCCTGGAAGCCCAGCACGACGTCCAATCCCACCTCGACCGTCCCGCTCCAGGTGAGCTGTCCCCCGGCGTGGGCCATGCCGGCCGGCAGGCTCGCCGTGACCACGGTCAGGCCGGCCGGCAGGCTGTCGGTGAGCCGGACGCCGGCGCTGACCAGTCCGCCGTTGTGCAGGGTGATCGTGTAGGGGATGGTCTGGCCGGCCGGCGCCGTGGCCGGCGCCGCCTTGCGCGAGGCGCCCAGGTCGGGCAGCGGTCCGGCCAGCACCCGCGTGCCGGCCTGGCGGCTCAGCACCCCGCCGGCGCCGTCGTTGATCTCGACGACGTTCAGCAGGAGCGTGTCCGGCGCCGCGCCCGGATCGATGACGGCCTGGAAGCCCAACACCACGTCCAGGCCCACCTCGACCGTCCCGCTCCAGGTGAGCTGTCCCCCGGCGTGGGCCATGCCGGCCGGCAGGCTCGCCGTCACCACGGTCAGACTGGGCGGCAGGCTGTCGGTGAGCTGCACGCTGGCGCTGACCCATCCTCCGTTGCGCAGGGTGATCGTGTAGGGGAGGGTGTCGCCGGCCAGGGCGCTCTCGGGCGCCTCCTTGTCCGAACCGCCCAGGTCGGGCTGGGGGCCGGCCAGGACCCGGGTGCCGGCCTGGCGGGTCCAGGCGCCGCCGGCGCCGTCGTCGATCTCGACCCGGTTGAGCAGTTGGGTCTCCCCGGGCACGTTGGGGTCAATGACCGCCTGGAAGGGCAGGGAGACCTCCGCTCCGGGGGCGACGTCCCCGCTCCAACGGAGGGCGCCGCCGTCGTAGCTCATGCCGGCCGGCAGGCTGGCGGTGAGCACCGTCACGCTCAGGGGCAGGGTGTCGGTGAGGGAGGCGGCTGCAGGGGCCCCGCCGCTGTTGCGCAGGGTGAGGGTATAGGTAATCGTGTCGCCGGCCAGCGCCGTGGCCGGGGCCCCCTTGGCCGAGTTGGACAGGTCCGGCCGCGGGGCGGCCGCGCCTGTCACCAGGATGGCCCCCCACTGCCCGGCCACGTCCAGGCTCAAGGTTCCCGCCTGCACGCTATGGCTGCCGCCGTTGAGCGTGTCGGTGAGCACGCTGCCGTCCTCCAAATAGTCCCCCACCGGAATGGCCGCCGCCTGGCTGCCGCTGCCGTTGTTCAGCACGACCACCACGCGCTCGCCCTCGTCCCAGCGGATAAAGCTGTAGAGGTGGCTGCCGTCATCGACCAGGAGCGTCTCCATCTCGCCGCCGCGCAGGGCGCTGTGGGCGTTGCGGATGCCGATCACGGTCTGGTAGTGGGCCAGCAGGTCCAGGTCGGGGCTGCCGTCCTGGTCGGCCCAGGGGTAGGTGCGGCGGCAGTCGGGGTCGCGCCCACCGCTGACGCCGACATCGTCGCCGTAATAGACGGAGGGCGCACCGGGGAGGGTCATCTGCAGGAGCGCGGCCAGCTTGAGGCGGGCCTTGTCCTCGCCCAGCAGGTTGAGAGCGCGGGCGGTGTCGTGGCTGTCCAGCAGGTTCATCATGGAATAGACGGCCGGCCGGGGGTATTGGGCGCGAAAGGCGGTAAAGGCGCTGTCAAAGGCGCTGGGGGGGTTGCCGTTGGCCCAGGAGATGGCCCAATCGCGAAAACAGTAGTTCATGACGGCGTCCAACTGGTCGCCGCGCAGGTAGCTGCTCCAGTCCATGCAGCCGGCGGTGACCTCTCCCAGCATGAGGGTCTGGCTGGAGTGGCCCTTGACGTAAGGGCGCATCTCGGCCCACCAGTCGTGGCTGATGTCCTGGGCCACGTCAAAGCGCCAGCCGGCGCTGCCCTGCTCCACCCAGTACTGCGAGACGGCCACGCCATCGGGGCTGTAGGGGCTGCCGCCGCGGTAGATAAAGTCCTTGACCGGGTCGATCTCTTGCAGCTCGGGGATGGTCTCAAAGCCCCACCAGCCGTACCAGCCCCAGCCGCCGTCGCAGACGTCCTGCCCCGAGCTGCCCTCGGTGTACCACTCCCGGAAGGGCGAGCCGGCCGACTCGCAGGCGCCGTCGGGCGGCGGCCAGCGGTCGGCGCCGTAGGCGTCCATGTAGCGGCTGTCCGAGCCGGTGTGGTTAAAACAGCCGTCCAGGATGACGCGGATGCCGTAGGGCTCGGCGGCCGCGACGAGCTGTTCAAAGGCGGCATCCCCGCCGAAATCGTCGCGGATGGCGTAATAGTCGTTGGCGTCGTAGCCGTGGTTGGACGATGCGGCGAACACGGGGTTGAAATAGATCAGGTTGATGCCCAGTTCGTCCAGGTAGGGCAGCTTTTCGACGACGCCCTCCAGATCGCCCCCGAAAAAGTCGACGCCAAAGGGCGGGTTGGTGGGCAGTTCGGTCCAGGTGTCGTGCAGGTCGACGACGCAGGGCCCGCCGTCGCAGGTGTGGGGGCCATAGACGGTGGTGCCCTCCACGGGGTCGTTGGCCGGGTTGCCGTTGCGAAAGCGGTCGGGAAAGATCTGGTAGATGACGGCGTCCTCGATCCAGCCGGCGTTCTCAAAGCCGGCCAGGTAGGTGCCCAGCCGCCAGGAGCGGTCGATGAGGCTGTCGCTCCAATCGCCGGGGCCGCTGTTGCCGCTGTCGGGCAGGACGTGATAGTAGCCGCTGTAGCCGCCGTCGCTGATGCGGAACTGGTACCACTGGTCGACGAGCGCCGCCGGCCCGGGGACCTGCACCTCCCAGATGTCGTAGGGCCCGCTGGGATCGTAGCCGCTGACGGCGGCGCCGTAGGTGTGCGAGGGGTCGTTGAGGGGGTCGCCGGTCTCCCAGACCAGCGCCTCGACCGCCTCGACGTCGCCCTGGCAGACCTGCAGCCAGAGCGTGGCCGCGCCGTCCTGGGGGATGGGCCCAAAGGGGTCGCGCCAGGCCAATTTGCGGCTGTTGTGATAGATCTCGGCGGTGACGATGGCCCCGTCGCCGGGGCCGGCGCCGCTGCAGGGCCCCTGGCCCGGGGTGGGCGTGGGGGTGGGCGTGGGGCTGGGGCCGGGGCTGGGCGTCGGCGTGGGCGTGGGGGTGTTGGTGGGCGTGGGGCTGGGGCCGGCCGTGGCCGTGGGCGGCGGGCCGGCCGAGCCGTGGCTGGCCAGGTGGAACTGGGTGGTGGGGTCGTCCCAGCCGGCGGACTGGTCGTCGCTGGGGACGGTGTCGTAGGCGCCCTTGGCCATGCTCTTTTGGGTGCTGTAGAATTCCAGGTGCACCGTGCTGCCGGGCGAGATGCCCAGGTCGGCGTAGGGGATGGCCAGTTCGACTCCCTGGCCGTCGGCGTAGGCGATGTGGATGCCGATCTGCTGGCCCGGCCCCAGTCCGCCCCAGTTACTGCCAAAGCCGGTCCAGGCCGTGCCGTTCCAGGTGAGCAGCTCGGTCCAACCGTTGTTGTCGTCAAAGGGGTGCCCGCCGATGCCGGGGATATTGCCGCGAATGACGGCGTCGGGCAGCACGGTGTAGGTGGTCGAGATCGGCGTGCTGCCGGCGTTGTAATAGATGGAGCGATAGTTGTAGCTGATGGCCCGGCCCCAGGGATCGCCCTCGCCGCCCGAGTCGGGGACGTCGCCGCTGGTGTCGAGGGCCAGGCCGATCTCGCCGGAGGAGGTCGAGAGGGCATAGCCGGGCAGTATGACATAGACGTAGAGATTGCTGCCGTCCTCGGCGGTGTACAGCTCGGTCAGGTCGGTCCAGGCGGTGTCGGGCGAGCCGGGGATGTCCTGGTCGCCGGCCGGGTCCTGGGCCAGCAGGACGTACTCGCCGTCCAGCAGGCCGTCGAGGACAATGTCGGCCTGGGGGGACTTGGGGGCCAGCGGGCCGGCGCTCAGGGGCAGGATGACGGCCAGGGCCAGGATCAGGACAATGACAGTGCTGAGGGCTTTCACGGCATACCTCCACTTGGAATTTGGCGGTCACTCACCCCGGACTCGCCCGATCTGCGGGTGGGCCAGGGCTAGGGACAATTTGCCTGTGGGATACTATCTCTTGAGCGGGAATCTCTCGGCCAGGTTGGAAACGTGCCGGCGCCAGGAGGAGGGGTGCTTGGTCGTGGGTTGGGGCCGGGCCTGCAGGTAGACGTTGAGCAGGCGGTAGAGCGCGCCGGCCCAGACGCCCGGGGCCAACAGCCAGAGGGCCGGGCGCAGTTGGCCCAACAACAGTCCCAGGGCCAGCAGGAGCAGGCGGACCGGCCGGTCAAAGACGGCGTGCGGGGTGCGCAGGCCCTGGGCCTCGGCGCGGGCACGGGTGTAGCTAAAGAGCAGCGAACCGCTGATAAAGAGGTAGAGCAAGAGTTGGTCCACCCAGGAGCCGCGCTGCAGCAGGTGCAGCCACAGGCCCAGTCCGACCAGGATTTCGGAGCAGCGGTCCAGGGTGGCGTCCAAAAAGGCGCCCAACTCGCTGGCCTGGCCCTTGCAGCGGGCCAGGGCGCCGTCAAACATGTCAAAGCTGCCCGCCAGCAGCAGCGCCGCCGCGCCCCAGCGCAGGTCGCCGTGGGCCAGCAGGGCGGCCACGACCAGGTTGAGCAGGGTGCCGCTGACGGTCAGGGTGGTGGCGGACAGGGGCAGGCGGGCCAGGGTCCGTTGGACGACGGCCTGGACGATTTTCCGGCCGGCCTGTTCAAGGTCTGCAAGGCGCATCGGTTCCTCCCGCGGTTTCGCGGTCTGCTGGTAGGAATGGCCATTCAATCACTTGCCGGTTTTGCTGCCAGTTTACCGTCACCGGCTAAAGCCTCGACTCCGAAAAGGACCCGTAAAAGGGCTCGCTTTCCTGACAGGAGTTGAGGCTTTAGCCGGTCAAAACCGGCAAGTGATTTAGCCGCAACTCTTTAGCATTTGGGGACATTATAACGCAGGGGGGGACCCGGTGCAACTGGGGCCCAGCGCGCAGCGGCTGCAGCCGGCCTCCGGGTCACAGGGCGGGCTGGGCCGGCCCTGCCGGGCGCGCTGCCATTCCCGCCACAAATAGTCGCGGCCGACGCCGGGCTCGATGATCTCCCAGGGAAAGGCTTCCTGCGGCTCCCGCTGCCGCAGGTATTCCTCCTCGCTCAGGCCGGCCTGCCGCAGCGCCCGGCGCCACTGCCCCAGGCTGCGCTTTTTCATGGCGGCCAGCACGCCGGCCAGGCGGCGGTCGCCCCGGGCCAGCACGCCCTGCACCCGCGACCAGTCCACGCTCTCCCCCTCGACCGCGATCCGCAGCGGGCGCAGTTCTCCCCCCAGCCACTGCCGGCGCCGCTCCAGCGCCTCGGCCGGGGCCATGGGGGCCCACTGCAGGGGGGTGTGGGCCTTGGGCACAAAGGGCGTCACGCTGAGCGAGAGGCTGCCGCCGCCCTGTCGTTCGCGGACTTCTCGGACCAGGGCGGCGATGGCGCGGATGTCCTCGTCCGTCTCACCGGGCAGGCCGATCATGAAATAGAGCTTGAGCCGGTGCAGGCCGGCCCGCACGGCCATGTCCACGGCCCGCAGCAGTTCCTCCCGGCCAAAGCCCTTGTTGATGGAGCGGGCCAGGCCGGCCGAGCCCACCTCTGGGGCCAGGGTCAGGGTGCGGGTGCCGCTCTGGCGCAGGCCCTCCAGCAGGACCGGGCTCAACTGGTCGGCGCGCAGCGAGGCCACGCTAAAGCCGCCGCCGAGATCGCGGATGGCCCGCACCATTTCGTCCAGTTGGGGGTGGTCCGAGACCGCCGCGCCGACCAGGCCGACGCGCTCGCGGTAGCGCAGGCCCTCCTCGATCTGGGGGCGCAGTTGCTCCAGGGAGCGAAAGCGGGGCGGCCGGGTCAGGTGGCCGGCCAGGCAGAAGCGGCAGCCCCAACGGCAGCCGCGGGCGATCTCGATCAAATAGACATCGCCGAACTCGCTCTGCGGGGTCAGCACGACCGAGGTGGTGGCAAAGGTCGAGAGGTCCCGCACCCAGCGCCGCCGGATGGGGCTCCCGTCGTGCAGGGTGGGCACATAGACCCCCGCGATCCCGGCCAGCGCGGCCAGGATCTGGGGCCGGGGGACCCCCGAGGAGGCCCGCAGCACGCCCAGGATCTCGTCCAGCACCTCCTCGGCCTCCCCCACGACGATGGCGTCCAGAAAGGGCGCCACCGGCTCGGGGTTGGCCGAGGGGGCCACCCCGCCGCCCAGCAGCAGGGGGTCGCCGTCCTCGCGTTCTTGGGCCCAGAGGGGCGTTCCGCTCTGCCGGATCAGGTCCACCAGGTGGATATAGTCCAGCTCAAAGGGCATCGAGATGGCCCAGACGGGGAAATCGGCCAGGGGGCGTTGGGATTCCATTGAGAGGGGTGCTTGGCCCCAGCCTTCCCATGTGACCCGTTCGCAGACCAGGTCCTCCGGGGCGTTGAGCAGTCCATAGAGTGCCTGGTAGCCCAGGTTGGCCATGGCCACGTGGTAGTGGTTGGCAAAGACCAGGGCCAGGGGAATGCGCCCGCCCCAATCCTTGTGGACGGCGCCCTGTTCCTGCTCCAGGAGGTCCAGGATGCGCTGGATGGGTGCGGGTCGTGGGGGAGACATAAGGGCTCCGTGGGTGGCTGTTTTTCACCTCCCCCCTCCCCTCTCCACATCGTGGAGAGGGGAGGGGGGAGCTGGACGTCGCGTTCGTTAGAACGCGGCGTCCAGCGGGGGGGGGGGTGAGGTCATACCTGCTGGGCCGGCGGACACTGTGCTAGGCGATCTTGGCCCCACAGTTCGCGCAAAAGGCGGCGCCCTCGGGCACGGGTTGGCCGCACTGGGGGCAGGCCGCGCCGGCGGTCTCGGGGGCCTTGGCGGCCTCGGGTTGGGCGGCCGCGCGGGCCTGTTTTTCGGCCTCTTTTTCCGCCTCGGCCTCGGCCTTGATGGTCTCGATGGCGGCCTCTTTTTCGGCGATGGCGGCCTGGTGGGCGCCGATCTCTTGCTCGTAGCCCTCGACCTGGGTCATAAAGCCCTGCAGTTCGGGATCGACCAGGCTGCCGT
>JAFGKG010000037.1 GCA_016928715.1 Chloroflexia bacterium | reverse complement strand
CACCGGCTAAAGCCTCGACTCCAAAAGGACCCGTAAAAGATCTCAAATTCCCGGACCGGAGTCGAGGCTTTAGCCGGTCAAAACCGGCAAGTTATTCCTTGCCGCCTCCTTAGCTATCCAGAACCCGACGCACCTCTTGTAGCACGTTCTCTAAAGTATACGGTTTGGGCAAAAAGCCGCGGGCGCCCGCGGCCAGGATTTCGCCAGCCTGGCCATTTTCACTGTAGCCACTGGACAGCAGCACCCGGACCTGCGGGTCCAACTCGCGCAGCCGGTTAAAAGTCTCCCAACCGCCCAGGTGGGGCATGATCATGTCCAACACTACCAGGTCTATCTCTTCCGCCCGTCGGCCATAGATCCCGATGGCCTCCTGGCCATCCCCGGCCACCAGCACCGTATAGCCACTGCGTTCGAGGATCCGCCGCAACACCGCGCGTACGGCCAGCTCGTCGTCGACCACCAGGATGGTCTCGCTGCCGCTGAACAGCAGAGCCTCCTCCGTGGGTGCGAGAGGGATTCCCTCCCGACAGGCCGGCAGGTAGACGCTAAAACGGGTCCCTCGACCGAGCTCGCTGTCCACTTGGATGGTCCCCCCGTGTCCGTGCACGATCCCATAGACAATCGCCAGCCCCAGACCGCGGCCCTGATCCTTGGTCGAGAAAAAGGGATCAAAAATACGCGGCAGGATGTCATCCTCGATCCCGCTGCCGCTGTCGCGGACAGCGATGCACACGTATGGCCCGGGATCGAGGTCCACCGGAATGTCACCCGCTCCCTCCACATCCACACCGGCCGTCTCGACAAGCAATCGGCCGCCATCGGGCATCGCATCGCGGGCATTGAGACAGAGGTTGAGCAAAAGTTGGTGTATTTGACTGACATCGCCCAGCACGGGTTGCAAATCGGCATCCAGTCGAGTTTCGATGGTGATGGACTTGTCGAGGGTGCGTTCCAACAGGCGGATGACGTCGGCGATAACTTGGTCGAGATCGACGGCTTTTGCCTCGGTCTGTGGTCCGCCCTGGGCAAAGGTGAGCAACTGGTTGGTCAACTCGGAAGCACGAGAGGCCGAGGCCACGATCGCATCCAGATCCCGGACCGAGTCGCTGTCGGCGGGCAAGTCCAGTTCCAGCTTGAGCAGGGAGGCATATCCCAAAATGCCGACCAGGAGGTTATTAAAATCGTGGGCAACGCCGCCGGCCAGGGTACCGATGGCCTCCATCTTTTGGGCCTGGCGCAACTGCACCTCCAGCCGCTGGCGTTCGGTAATATCGCGAATGATCATGGCCTGTCGCAAAATCTCGCCCCCGGAACCGCCCACCGAAAAGGCCGTCAGGTTGACGTCCACTTGAGCACCGTCCCTACACCTCAGGCAGAGATCGCCGTTCCAACTGCTTTCACCCGTCCAGACCTGGGCCACCTGCTGCAACTGCGGCCGGTCCTGCGGGCAGACCAGGCCCTCCACGGTCAGTCCCAATAACTCTTGTCGGGCATTATCGTAGCCCAACAACTCGTAAGCGGCCCGATTCGCATAGTCCAGCCGGCCGGCCGTATCGCCCATCAAAATCGCGTCCGCGGCGTGCTCGGCCAGGGCCTGGAATATGGCCAGCTCGTCGGCAAAGGCGCGGGCTTTCCGCAAATGGCTACGCGATTTGGCCAGCGCCTGCTGGAGTTGATCCTGAAGAAACCACAACAGGGCCGTGATCCCCACCAGGCAGGCGACCACAATGGTCAGACGGTTCCCCAGAGCCGTCTTGGCCGAACGGAGCGGGACCAGGTAGCCATAGGCGTATGCCACCGCAAACCCCAGGTACAAAGCCAGGGAGAGCAACAGACTCAACCACTGGTCCCAACCACCCTTCAGCATGGCGGTCAGTACAATGACGATGGTATAGAGGAGCATCGCCGGGGCGTCCACGCCGCCGATATAATTGCCATAGGCCGCGATGGCCAAAAAAAGCGCGGGGGGGATATAGCCGGCCGGTCTCCAATGCCCGGCCTGCGCCAAGGCCAAACCACCCCCTAGTAACAGGCTCATTACGACCAGGATCAACAGCGTATCCAGTGGGATGACCCCCATCCACCAGCCGACCAGGGAAATCAGCGCAAAGACAAACGCGATCGCGCCCAAAACCAGCAGGATCACCCTGGTGAGGTATTCCCGACGGGCCACATCTGGATCCGCTGCCCGTGGATGGGTCAAACGATACCACCACCGCTGAAGCACCGCTCCCGTTTGCATCACCTTACTCCTGTTCCGTAAATGATTTTTTTGTAGGGCGAGGGGCGCCTCGCCCCTACAGCGGCATTTTCGTCCTTCGTGGTGGCCTAACGGCCATGACCGACTGCATACCAGTGAAAAGAACGACTTGGATGAACAAAGCCATTGTACCCGATATTTTGCTTTATGCCAAGACCCCTACTTGCCCGGCACCCCCAAGTTATGATATGATGTTCATGCAGGACATCAAAGCGAACAATCTAGTCCTGGCTAGATCATCCTGACGCCTGCCGGCAGGCAGGCCACGATCAAGGAGGGCGCCATGAGCCTGGTCGGCAAAACCCTGGGCAGCTATCACATCCTGGAGGAACTGGGTCGCAGCAGTGTCGGCAGCGTTTACCGGGGGCACAACCCCCAACTGGATCGTTATGTGGCCATTAAACTGCTCGATGCGTCCATGACCCCGACGCCCGAGCACATCGAGCAGCTATTGGAGGAACTGCAGCCCCTCACCCGACTCTATCACCCCCACATTGTCACCCTGCACGCGATCGGTCCGAAGGCAGCACAGTGCTACATAGCCCGCGATTACATCGAGGGACACACCCTAGCCGCCCAACTGGAGGAGAGCGGCCCGCTGGCCCTGGACCACGCCCTGGACATCCTCCGGCAGATCGCCGCCGCCCTGGACTATGCCCACGATCGCGGGGTTGTCCACGGCGATCTGCGGCCAACGGACATTTTGCTGGATCAGCACGGCCGGCCCTTCCTGAGCAACCTGGGACTGGTGCCGGCCCTGGAACGGGCGAACCCAGAACTGCAGCCCCTGTTCCGCGGCGAGCCCCACTACAGCGCCCCCGAGCGCGCCCAGTCCCTGGCCGCGACGCCGGCCGGCGACCTCTATAGCCTCGGCGCCCTGCTCTACCAGGCCCTGACCGGCCGGCCGGCCGAGGGCGGACTCGCCCAGCCCGGCCCGAACCTGCCCGAGAGCGTGGCCCTGGTCCTGGGTTGGGCCATGGCCCCCGCGGCCGCACAACGGCCCCACAGCGCCGGCGAACTGGCCACGCTCCTACGAGACGCCGCCGCCGGACAGCTCTCGACCGCGGCGCTGGAACAAATCCACCAGGCTATCGAAAGCGCGCTCCCCACCCCCTCTCCAGAACCCACCGAGCCCGGCCCCACCGAACCGCCGACTGAAATCGACTGGCCAGCCCTGGAGCAGGAGGCCCGCGCCCACGAGGCCGCCCATCGCTGGGCCGAGGCCGCCACCGCTTGGCGCTGCCTCTACGCCCTGGCCTGGCGCCAGGTTTACAGCGATCTGCGCGGAATTCAATCGAGCACTCTGCCGACAGCCACACCGGTCCAACGAATGCCCCGGCGCGGCCGCGAGGAGGAGCGCCAACGCCTCACCCTGCTGGATATCCGCCCCACCTATCAGGTGCGCCACCAACTGCCCGGCGGCGACGCGCCCGGCATCCTGGCCCTGGCCGTCTCTCCCTCGGGGGAATGGCTGGTTACCGCCGGCGAGGCCGGCTACCTCTGGCGCCACTCGATCGTGCACCAGCAGCAGGAACAGCGCTGGCAGGGCCACCAAGGCGACGTCTGGGGGCTGGCCCTCTCGCCCGACGGACAGGTGCTGGCCTCGGCCTCCGAGGACGGCACCGTGGCCCTCTGGAACGCCAACACTATGGAACTGCAGGAGCGCCTGCCCCAACAGCAGGAGCCCATCAACGCCCTGGCCTTTACGCCGGACAGCCAACACCTGGTCTTTGGCGGCGACGACGGACTGGTGTACCTCTGGGACGTGCGCAGCGGAGAGCTGGTGCGCAGTATCATGCCCGGCCACAGCCGGCCCGTCTTTGGCCTGGACATCTCGCCTGACGGCCGCCTGATCGCCTCCGTCTCGGAGGACTGCAGCGCCGCCCTGTGGGACCTGCAGAGCGGCCGGCAAGTACAGAGCTGGACCGTCGAACACAGCGCCCTGAACGCCGTCGCCCTTAGCCCCGACGGCGCGCTGCTGGCCGCGGGCGGGGAGGACTGCCTGGTCCACCTCTGGAACATTGCCGAGGGCCAGCCCATCCGACGTTTTGAGGGGCACGAGGAGCAGGTCACGGCCCTGGGCTTTAGCCCGGACGGCTCGCTGCTGGCCGCGGCCGCCTCCAACGGCATCGTGCGGCTGTGGAGCGCCTGGTACGGCTGGGATGTGGGCATCCTGGAGCGGCACAACGATTGGGCCACCGCCCTGGCCTTTAGCGCGGACGGCTCGCTGTTGGTCTCCTGCTCCTACGACGGCTCGGCCTGGGTCTATGTGCTGGTCGAGGGGGGACGGCTGTGAGACTCCCACCGCGCCAACCTGTGGTATAATAGCCCCCACAGGAGGCCGCGATGGAAAACGACAGACTGCAGCAGATCCGCCACCTTTTGGCCGACATGGACGGCGTCATCTACAGCGGGGAGCAGGCCCTGCCCGGCGCGGCCGACCTGGTGCGCTGGCTGGAAGAGCAGGGCATCGGCCTGCTCTACATCACCAACAACTCGACCCGCACCCCGCAGCAGTACGTGCAAAAACTAGCCGGCCTGGGCATCGCCGCCCGGGCGGAGCAGATCCTGACCTCGTCCCTGGCCACGCGGGCCTACCTGGAGCGGGCCGCCCCCCGGTGCACAGGCCTCTACCTCATCGGGGAGGACGGCCTGCGGCAGGCCCTGCTGGGGGACGGCTACTTTCAAGTCGAGGAAACCCGGCCCGCCTACGTCGTGGTCGGCATGGACCACCAGCTCAACTACGACAAGCTGCGCCGGGCCACCCTCGCCATCCGCGCCGGGGCCCGCTTTATCGGCAGCAACCCCGACCGCACCTTCCCCACCCCGGAGGGCATCATTCCCGGGGCCGGCGCCAACCTGGCCGCCCTGGAGGCCGCCACCGACGTCCGGCCCACGATCATCGGCAAACCCGAACGCTGGATGATGGAGGAGGCCATGCGCCGGCTGGGGGCGGAAGCGCCGCACTGCGCCGTCCTGGGCGACCGCCTGGAGACGGACATCCTGGGCGGAAAGCGCCTCGGACTCGTCACGCTGATGGTGCTGACGGGCGTGCACGGGCGTGAGGACATTGCCGGGTCGGAGGTGCAGCCGGATTTCGTCTTTGAGAGCCTGGTCGCCCTAAAGCAAGCCTGGGAGAAAGCAAGGCCGGAAAGCAAGAGACCCGGCGCAAAAAAGGGCGGAGATAGGGCCCCCGATGACTGAAACCGCCGGCCGGACGCCCCCCTCCAATCGAGGCGCCGTGGCCCGGGCCGCCGGCATCATGGCCCTGGGCAACGTGCTCAGCCGAGTGCTGGGGCTGGCCCGCGAGAGCACGATCACCCACTTTTTCGGCGCCACCGGCCTGGCCAGCATCTTTGCCCTGGCCCGGCAGATCCCCCAAAGCCTGTACGACCTGCTCATCGGCGGCCACATCAGCGCCGCCCTCGTCCCCGTTTTCAGCGAATACACCCCGCGCGAGCGGCGCGCGGAACTGTGGTCCATCGCCAGCACCTTTTTCAACCTGGCCGCGATCGCGCTGGCCCTGGCCGTGCTGCTGCTCGAACTTGTCGCCCCCGGGGTCATCCGGCT
>JAFGKG010000036.1 GCA_016928715.1 Chloroflexia bacterium | reverse complement strand
CGCGGGCCGGCGCCGTGAAGGTGAGCAGTCCGGCGCTGATCGGCAGGATGGCAACGAGTTCGTCTTTGTACGCCGCGCTGTATTCATAGAGGTAGGCTTGCCCGCTGTTCAAACCCAGCTCGCTCAGGTCCACCAGCACGTTCTCCGGGGCCAGGCCGGCGTCCCGTACAACGATGAGATAGACATTGTCCCGATCGCGGGTGGCCATCATCCGCATGGCCGTGCTGGTGCTGCAGGCGCTGAGTTCCAGGCGGCTTTTTGCGCCGCGCAGGCCGCGGACCAGCAGGCGGTAGGCATAGTAGGTTTCGCTGGGGACGCGCAGCGCGCCGCCCATACCGTCGTCCTGCAGGTCGATCAGGCCATAGTTCTGTCCGGGCGTGGTGGACCAATCGTACATGTTAAAGATGGTCAGCCCCTGCACCCCTTCCTCGGCAAAGGTCAGGAGCTGGTCGGCCGTCGTCATGGCCCGCTGCAGCGTATGGTACGAACTCCACAGCGCTCCCCACTCGGAATTCCAGATGGGCTCCCGGATACCGTCGGGGTTGTGCCGGGCAATGGTGCTGCGCAGGCTGAGGATGCCGGGCCGGACATTGTCCGCATAGTCGTGATAGTCGACTACCTGCACGGCCTGGTCGGCCCCATCCAGGACGCCGGCGACGTAGGCGCTGCCATAGTTGGCTACAACAGGTGCGTGCATATAGACGGGCAGGCCGGCAAAGCTGTTGGCATAGTGAATCGCATCGTGGGCGGCCAGGGTCAGGCTGACATAGTCCGTGACGGTGCCGCCGTACTCTTGCCAACCCTGCCCGGGATAGTCGGGCTCGTTGAGCACCTCAAAGTGGGTGACCCCATAGTCATTGCGCACGTTGAGCCAATAGGCCAGGGCAAAGCAGTGCTCCCACCACTCGTTGAGAAAGGCCTGGTCCACCGGGGGGCGCGGGGCCCACCCGGCAGCCGGGCGCTGTTCCGGCTGGCCCTGGTCGTCGTAGGTGCGCAGGGTCATGATGGGCTGGATGCCGTTCTGCACCAGGGCTTGGATGATCTCGCGGCGCGTCTGCAGTCCGTAACGCCAGCTTTGAACCTCGTCAAAGCGCGCATCCCACCAGGCCCAGGGGATGGTGTTGCTAAAGCCGCTGCCGGCGTCGGCCTGGATGGTGGCGATGTCGGGTGTGCCGTACTCGCTGTCGTCCCACTGCCCGTCCATGGCGTCGTCGTCGTCCCACCACTCCAATTCGGCCATTTTGGTCCAGAGGCGGTAGGTGTTGACGCCCAGGTCGTCCAGATCCTCGATCCAAAAGCCGGCCGCCTCGGTGGCCCCGATGTAGGGCGGGCTGCTGCCGATGGCCCGGTCGTGCAGGGTGATCCGAGTGCTGTAGGCGGTGCGGGGGGGAGGAGAGGGCGGTTGGGTCATGTCCATGATTGTAGGGGCAACCCTTGTGGTTGCCCCGGCCGATGCATCCGGGCGGGCGGCTACTACTACAGGCGGGCGGCCACAAGGACCGCCCCTAAATTTACATTGTTTGGGGCGATCCGCAGGGGCAAGGAGCAGACTCAGAAGCAGCAAGAACGCGAGGGGATATCTGGGGCAGAATTTGGGGGCAAACATGCAAACCTCCTTGCTGGCGTGGGGATGAGGGAATCAAGGCCGGCGGGGATTCTACTGCTGGCGTGGGGATGAGGGAATCAAGGTTGGCGGGGATTTTACTGCTGGCGTGGGGATGAGGGAATCAAGGTTGGCGGTGACATCTACAGCCGGCGCGTTGATCTATGGGGCAGGTATTCCCTGGATCCCCGCTTGCGCGGGGATGACGGAATCAAGGTTGGCGGGGATTCTACTGCTGGCATGGGGATGACGGAATAGAGGCCGCGGTGGTTATCCCAATCCGGCGTCGAGTTCCGAGGTGGTGGGTATTCCGGGCTGGATCCCCGCCTACGCGGGGATGACGGGATAGCGGCGGAGGGGGTTCCGGCGTTGGTGCGGAGATTCACGTGGCAGGTGGGTATTCCGGGCTGGATCCCCGCCTGCGCGGGGATGACGGAATAACAGGCGCCGCGGGTCGGTACCGTGAGGGCGAGCGGGCCGGCGCGGGCACTCAGCGCCGCCGGGCGCCGAGCAGGCCGAGCAGGCCCAGCAGCCAGCGGTAGGGGTAGTACAGGGGCAGGAGCCAGGGGTGGGGAACGCCATAGCGATCCCGCATATAGGAGGGGGAGGGGAACACGTTGCTCCAGGCATAATCCAGGCGCCGGCCCCAGGTGGGCAGGCTGGCCAGGTCGGCCCAAAAACGCTGCAGCACCGGGCGCCGGGCGGCGGTCAGCCAGCCAAAGACGCGCTGCTCCTCGGGGGAGGCGCGGAGGGCCAGGATCTCTTTGCGCACGGCCTCTGGCACGGGGGCCTGCCAGTCCTGGACCACGCGGGGCAGGATCGCCTGGAGGGACAACACCAGGTCATTGCTGCGGGCCCTGTCCAACAAGAGATCCCAGTCGATTTCCTCCCGGTAGCGGCAGATCGTCTCGGCCACGTCGTGCAGCCAGAGCAGGCTGAGCTGTTCCCCGCTGCCGTGGTGCAGCATCAGGTGGGCGCAGAGGTGCAGCAATTGGGCCTCCGGCCCCAGCGTCCGGGCCGTGGCGGAGCCGATGGGCAGGGGGTGGGCGGTCTGCCAGAACCAGTCCAGGTCCAGGTGGTGCTGGTAGTAGGGCGAGTCGATCAGGCCCCAGTGCAGTTCCAGCAGGGTATCGACCTGGCCGGCTTTTTGCAGCATCAGCTCGTTCTCATAGGCGACGGTGCTGCCCTCGCGGACCTGGCTGAGGAGCGGCGTATAGCCGGCCGCGACCAGCAACTGCCGGGCGCTTTCGACCTGTTCGCGGCGGACGAGCAGGTCGACGTCGCCGAGGGGCCGCAGGGCGCTGTTGCCATAGACGGCGGGGCCAAGGGCGGCGCCCTTGAGCAGGAGGACCGCTATGCCCTCGGCCTGTAGCTGCTGCAGCAGGCCCTCGAGTTCGTGAAAGAGGAGGATATTGCGGCCGGCGTTGGCCAGATAGGCCTGGCGCAGTTGCCCTTCCAGGGCCGCCGGCACCAGTTCCTGCCGCCGCGCGATGCCGTAGAACAGCGGCGCCAGCCGCTGCTGCCCCAGCAGTTCCCCAAGGGCCGTCCAGTCCAGGTGGTCGCGGCCGGCCAGCTCCCGGGCCGCGGACAGGGCCGCAGGCTCGCAGCGGCTGCGCAGGCAGAGCTGCAGGAATTGGCGGGTGGCGTTGTGGGGGTCGGGTGGTGGGGAAGGGGGCATGGGAGGTCCGGAGGGGGTAGTACAGTGTCAGATAAATTCTGTCATTCTGAGGAGGAGCAGTTGCGCAGCAACTGCGACGACGAAGAATCTGCCTGATGACAGAAAAGTGCCGGTTTTCTATCCAGGAGATTCTTCGCTTCGCCGCCTGCGGCGGCTCGCTCAGAATGACAGGTGATTCAAAACTTGTCTGACAGTGTAGTAGTTTAGGGTTGGATATAAGGCTCCGCAGCCAATTCCACGATCCGCTCGAATCCCTCCTGCAGCAGCCGCTCGATCTCCCCGGCGGTGCTGCTAAAGTCGAGCGTGGAACCGCCCACGGGGTCGACCACGTTGCGGGCCGGCCCGGACATCTCGCTCAGCATATAGATGCGCCCGGCCAGTGAGGGAAAGGCGGCGCGCAGGGCCTCCTTTTGGCCCTGTTCCATGGTCAGGACCAGGTCGAATGCGGCCAGGTCCACCTGCTCCACGCGCCTGGAGCGGTGCGCGCCGAGATCCAGCCCCCGTTCCCGCAGGACGGCCCGGGCTGCCGGCAGGGCGGGGATGTCCTCGCGGGCCCAGACGCCGGCGCTGGCGACGCGCCAGTCCTCGCCGGGCCGTTCTTGGGCCAGTTGGCGGCGGAACAGGGCCTCGGCCATGGGGGAGCGGCACTGGTTGGCGGTGCAGACAAAGAGGACGGCGGGCATGGGGGGCTCCGGTGGAGGGGGCTAGGAGATTTCCGGTTCTTGTTCTT
>JAFGKG010000035.1 GCA_016928715.1 Chloroflexia bacterium | reverse complement strand
TTCGATCTCGGCGTCCATGTCGACAAAGGGGCGGCCCAGCCGCTGGGCCAGCGCCCGCCCGACCGTCGTCTTGCCGCAGCCCATAAAGCCGGTCAATACCAGGTTGGGCTTTTCTGTGTCCTGCATGCTTGATGCTGCCTCCTCCATCCCGCCCGCACGCCCGTCAACCGTCAAGCGTCAAGCGTCAAGCGTCAACCGTCAAGCGTCAACCGTCAAGCGTCAAGCGTCAAGCGTCAACCGTCAACCGTCAAGCGTCAAGCGTCAAGCGTCAAGCGTCAACCGTCAGGCGTCAACCGTCAACCGTCAACTGTCAACCGTCAACTGTTCTATCCTATCCCCGCCCCATTTTTCCAAGACCGCCTCGGCCAGGACCCAGGCGACCATGGCCTCGCCCACGATGGAGGCCGCCGGCACGGCGCAGACGTCGGCGCGCTGGTACTGTGTCTCGGCGGATCGGCCCGTCTCCAGGTCCACCGAGTGCAGCGGCGAGACGGTGCTGGGGAGCGGCTTCATAGCGGCCCGTACCACCAGGGGCATGCCGTTGCTCACGCCGCCCTCGACGCCGCCGGCCCGGTTGGTGCGGCGCTGGGCGCCGCCGGCCGGGTCGGGGTAGAGTGCGTCGTGCACCTGGGTGCCCCGCCGGCGGGCATTGGCAAAGGCCGGCCCGATCTCGACGCCCTTGATCGCCGGAATGGACAGCAGCGCCGCCGCCAGCCGGCCGTCCAGGCGGCGGTCCCAATGCACATAGCTGCCCAGGCCCGCCGGTACGCCGGTGGCCATGACGGTAAAGGTGCCGCCGAGCGAGTCGCCGGCCCCGCGGGCGTCGTCGATGGCCGCGTGCATGCGCGCCGCGGCCTCCTCGTCGGGGCAGCGCAGGTCGCTGGGCTCGGCCCGGGCCCACAACTGCTCCGGCGGCAGGTCCGGGATCGCCGCCTCGACCGGGCCGATCGAATCGACATAGCTGCCGATGGTCACATTCAGGGCGCCCAGGAGCTGCCGCACGACCGCGCCTACAGCCACCCGCGCCGCCGTCTCGCGGGCGCTGGCCCGCTCCAGCACCAGCCGGGCGTCGTCCAGGCCGTATTTGAGCATGCCGGCGTAATCGGCGTGGCCGGGACGGGGGACCCGCAGCGGGTACAGTTCGCCCTTTTCCCAGCGCCGGCGCCAGTTGGGCCAATCGCGGTTCTCGATGCGCAGGGCCAGTGGCGCGCCGGTGGTGCGGCCGTAGAGCAGTCCGCCCAGGATCTCGACGTGGTCCTCTTCGATCTGCATCCGCTCGCCGCGGCCGTAGCCGACCTGGCGGCGGGCCAGTTCGCAGTCGATCACCTCCACGCTGATCTCCAGGCCGGCCGGCAGCCCCTCGATGATGGCCGTCAGGCAGGGGCCGTGGGATTCGCCGGCGGTTAGAAAACGCAGCATGTTCTACCTCCTCTTTTCTATTGGCTCACAGGCCGCCCGCATGACCTCCAGCGGTGCCGGCCGGCCCGTCCACAGCTCCCAGGACCGCGCCCCCTGCCGCAGCAGCATGTCCAGCCCGCCGATAGCCCGGGCGCCGGCCCGCTGGGCCTGCTGCAGCAGCCGGGTCTGGTTTGGATGGTAGACCATGTCCAGAACGGTCAGGTGGGCGGGGAAGGGCGTTTGTGCGGGCCAGATCGTCTCCTCCGCCTGTGGCCAAAGGCCCACCGGGGTGGCGTTGACCAGCAGGTCGGCCTGGTAGGCGGCCTCGACCAGGTTGTCCAGGCCGCAGGATTCCGTTTCCAGCTCGGCCGGATCGGGCACGTCCAGGTCCACGATGAGGTCGTAGGCCCGCTCGTAGCTGCGGTTGACGATGGTGACGTGGTGGCAGCCGGCCTGCAGCAGGCCATATACGGCCGCCCGGGCGGCCCCGCCCGCACCGACGACGACGGCGCGGGTGGCCTGTGGTTCAAAGCCGCCGGCCCGCAGGGCCTCGATGAACCCCGGGACATCGGTGTTGTGGCCCTGCAGCACGGGTCGGCCCTCCGTCTCGTGCTCGACCACGATGGTGTTGACCGCCCCCAGTGCCGCCGCCTCGGGCGACAGGACGTCCAGTGCCTCCAGCACGGCCCGCTTGTGCGGCACGGTCACGTTGGCCCCGCGAAAACCCAGCGCGGCCAGCCCGCGCACGGCCGGTGCTACCTCCCCCGGCCGCACCGGCAGCGGCAGGTAGCGCCAGTTCAGGGCCTCTGCGGCAAAGGCGGCGTTGTGCAGGGCCGGCGAGAGGCTGTGCGCCACCGGCCAGCCGATCAATCCGACCAGGCGGGTCTCTCCGTCGATCATTGGTTGGCCTCCATTCCGGCCAGTACCGCCTCAAAGCCCGGAAACGAATCCTTCACTCGCTCCATCCCCTTGACTACCACCTCCCTCTCGGCCAGCAGGCCGGCCACGGCCAGGGCCATGGCGATGCGGTGGTCTCCGCGGCCGTCCACGACGCCGCCGCGCAGGGGCGTGGGGCCGTGCACGACAAAGCCGTCCGCTCGCGTCTCAATGCGCGCTCCCAGTTTGGCCAGTTCGCCGGCCGTTACGGCGATACGGTCGCTCTCCTTGACCCGCAGCTCGGCGGCGTCGCGCACCACGGTGCGGCCCCGCGCCTGGGTGGCGGCCACGGCCAGCACGGGGAACTCGTCGATCATGCGCACCACGGTCTCCCCGCCGACCTCGACCCCGCGCAGGGCGGAGGCCCGCACGCGCAGATCCACGGCCGGCTCCTCCCCCAGGCGGTAGACGTTCTGCACGACGACGTCGGCCCCCATCTGGGACAGCACGTCCAGCAGGCCCGTGCGGGTGGGGTTGACGCCCACCCGTTCGATGGTGATCTCGGAGCCGGGCCGCAGCAGGGCGGCGACGATCAGAAAGGCGGCCGAGGAGAGGTCGCCGGGGACATGGATGGTCCGCGCCCGGAGCTGCGGAGGTGGCTGCAGGGTCACACTGAGGCCGTCGATTTGGACCTGGGCGCCCATGGCGATCAGCAGGCGCTCGGTGTGGTCGCGGGCCGGCCCGGGCTGGTGCACGGTGGTGGCCCCGTCGGCATAGAGGCCGGCCAGCAGCAGGGCGCTCTTGACCTGGGCGCTGGCCACGGGCAGGCTGTATTCCAACCCCCGCAGCGGCCGGCCCTGGATGTGCAGGGGGCCGTGGCCGTCTTTCGTTTCGACCTGTGCTCCCATGCGGCGCAGGGGCGCGGCCACCCGCTCCATCGGCCGGCGCAGGAGCTGCGCGTCGCCGTCGAGAACGCTGTCAAAGGCCTGGCCGGCCAGGATGCCGGCCAGCAGGCGCATGGTGGTGCCGGAGCGCCCGCAGTCCAGCGGGCCGGCCGGGGCCCACAGCCCGCGCAGCCCGGCGCCGCCCACGGTGAGGGTTGTTTCGTCGTGCTGCTCGATCTGGACGCCCAGGGCCCGCAGGCAGTCCAGCGTGGCCCGGCAGTCGCCGCCGGGCAAAAAGCCCTCGACGCGGACGGGGCCGTCGGCCAGGGCGCCCAGCAGCAGGGCGCGGTGGGAGATGGACTTGTCGCCGGGAACGCGGACGCGGCCGCGCAGGGGGGGCAGGTCGCGCTGCATGCGGACTACTCTCCTGGCCTTTGGCCTGGTCGGTCCACAACCGGGCGCTCTTGCTTCTTGGCCAGCCGCCGCTTGTATCTCCACCAGGTTTTCAATATGGATTCGTCCTCCGGGTGCCCGCTGACCATGTTCCGAAAGGGGAAATCCGGGGGCTCCACGGGCAGCCGGGCGATGGGATGGATCGCCTGCTCGCTGGTCCACTCGTCAAAGCGCACCGGGCTGCGGTCGGTCGGCTCAAAGCTTGCTCCGGGCAGGATATAGATGGTCCCGGGGATCCAGATATCGTGCCGCAGCATATCCTGGTTCAGCGAGAAAAAATAAAAGCGCTGTTCCTGGCCGGCCGGGTCCGCGATCACCCAGCAGGCATTTCGCAGCGAGCCCCGGTAGCCGGTCAGGTCGACGGTAGCAAAGAACAGCGGCCAGATCGCATCTCGCGAACCAAAGACGGCAGTGACCTGTTTCCCGCTGTAATCCGTCTGTTTCCTGGGCTCCAATACCTCAATGTCCCCCCGGATAGAGCCGTGCAGTACGACGTCCTCTTGCTCGACCAGGTAGCGCAGGAACTGCCACTTTGGGTAGGGAATGTCGTAGGGCAAGATCTGCCCGCCAGGGCACTGTAGGGCCAGACGGAAGGTCTCTGTAAAGGCCTCTTTTTTCTCGGCGTCGAGCGAGAGTGGGGGAGAGGAAAAGAATAAGCGTCGGCCCAGTTTGCTGGCCAGCCAGGTCAATGGAGATGGCATACTTCACCTCACTTTAGAATGCTCTCCTGCAGACTTTCCAAGCGATAGACCTTGACCGGCGCTTGTTTTCCGCGCACGGCCACCTCTCCCACCTCCACCAACGCCGTTTCCCGACCCAACTTTTCCACGGTGGCCGCGCTGATCAAGACAGGCGTTTGCATTTGCTTGGTCATCCCTTCCAGGCGACTGGCCAGGTTCACGGCGTCGCCGATGACGGTGTACTCCAGGCGTTCGTCGCTGCCCACGTTGCCGGCCAGCACGCTCCCGGTGGCGACGCCGATGCCGATGCGCAGGGCCGGCTCCTGGCGGCCGGCCTGCTCCTGGTTAAAGCGTTCCAGGGCGGCCAGCATGTCCTGGGCCGCCTGGACGGCCTGTTGGGCGTGCTCGGCGGCCGGGTTTACCGGCGTGCCGAACACGGCCAGGAGGCTGTCCCCGCCAAACTTGTTGACCAGTCCGCCCCGCGCGGTGACGGCGGCGGCCATGTGTTGGAAATAGCGGTTGAGCATGGCGATGAGCCTGTCGGGGTCCATCCGTTCGGTCAGCGAGGTAAAGCCGCGAATGTCCGCAAAGAGCACGGTGCACTCGACGCGCTGCCCGCCCAGTTCGCTGCCGTGGGCGATGGCGTGCTCGGCTACCTCCGGGCTGACGTAGCGGCCAAAGAGACGCCGGATGACCTCCTCCTGGCGCAGGCCCTGGACCATCAGGTTAAAGCCGGCCGCCAGGTCGCCCATCTCGTCGTTGGCCGTGACCGGCAGTTGCACCTCCAGGCTGCCCTGGCGCACGTCCAGCATGTGCTGGCGCAGCCGTTCCACCGAGTTGACCAGGTTGGCGCCCATGGTCAGGGCCAGGATGATGGCCAGCAGCAGGCCGCTTCCCGCCACCAGCCATTCGATGATCAACAGGTTGGGCAGGGGCTGGCCGGCGGCATAGACGGCCTGATTGTAAGAGGTGATCGCCAGCAGGATGAGCGGGATGCTGCTGGTGAAAAAGAGGACCAGCAGGCGCAGGCGCAGGGTGACGCGAAAGCCGGCGCTTTGGGCCAGGTCGCCCTCGGGGAAAAAAATGGGCAGTTCGTTCTGCCAGATCCGTTCCAGGGCAAAATAGGTCAGGATGGCGGCGATCGAGCCCGAGATGACGGTCATGCCCATAAAGATCTGGGTGAATACGGCCCAGTCGAAGCGCTGCTCGAGTGAATAGCTCATGCTGATCCCGGCGATGATGCCGGCCAGCCCCCACATCCCCAGGGAGAGCAGGGCCGAGTTGATGGGCACGTTCAGGGCCTGCTGGCGAATCTTGGCCGGGGGGCGGGTGCTTGGGTCGTCCACACTCTCAAAGTACCAGTCCCAGAGCGAGGATTCCGCCCGGCTGCCCACGGCAAAGCCAATCGCGATCAAGATGGCGATGCTGATCAGGGTGCCCTGGCTGGTCTGGCGGATGGTCTCCCTGGTGAGTTGAGCCCCGCTGTTGAGTAGGAGGTAGGCATTGGTTACCAGGGCCCCGGCGACGCTGGCGGCGATCCCCACGGCGTCCACCAGGCGTTTTATGCGGCGCCGGCGGCGCAGTTCCTGCTCCATAAAAACCTCCTGCTGGGACTCGCCTGCTTAGCTGGTCGAGGGCGTCACAGTTCCCTCAAGGTGGGGCGTTGCACGCTATATGAACCAGTCATCCAGCTGCAAGACCGGGGTGAAGGGGTTGACGAAGCGAACCCCCTCGATAGTCGAGCCTGTGGCAAAATCTTCACTGAGAATGATCGGGATTTGGTTCAGACGGGCTGTCGCCCAGATCTGCGCATCCCAATAGTTGAACTGGTATTCCAGCACGCCGCGGGTTGCTTCCAGGACAATTTGGGCCGTAATATCTAGAACGGGCCAGGCGCGAGACAAGTTATCTGCCTGTCGAGCGGCCTCTTTCAAACTGAGTTTAGGGCGGTCTCCTCGCGTGACGGCTTGAAAAAACTCGGCCAAGCATTGCACGCTCAGGCGACCACGAGCGCTCAGGTGAATTTGTTGGAGGACTTTTATGGCTTGTGCTTGCTTGTCCCATTCTTCCCGGTCGTGGGCATATACCAGGACGTTCGTATCAATCAGAATGGTGCTCATAGCGGCTCAATCTCTCCTCGTATAGATCCTCTCGATCCCAGTCACGGGATTTCCCCTCGATGGGCCCACGGTCGTGTAATGCCCGCATAAAGCGATGAGCTTTTTCCCAGGCGGCAGTGTCGGGAGGAGGAAACACGCTCTGTCGTCCAGCCAGGTGCTCGTCGATTGCCCGCCGGATCAATTCCGCCTCGCTGACCCCCAAGGTCTCCGCCAGCCGTTTGAGTAAGGCTTGCTGGTGGGGTTCGATGTAGATTTGCTTGCGCACCATTTGGCTCATAGGGAACACCTCCGCGTTTATCCGTTCTTTATACAGCACATTATACATCACATTGGCAAGCCTATCAAACCCTTGTGGGGGCCAAGACCCCAGTGTCCTCCTAATACCCGTAGTCTCAGTAGATCGCAGGTTTATGCCTGGCAGGTAAGCTCTCTGACGCTGAATCTGCGATCTACTGAGTCTCAGTAGATCGCAGGTTTATGCCTGGCAGGTAAGCTCTCTGACGCTGAATCTGCGATCTACTGAGTCTACTTAGGTGGACAGTTTTCCGCTCAGACAAACCCGAAGATGAGTTATGACGCTGTATTATCGACAGACCAGCACCGGCCGGCGGGAGGTGCGCAGCACCTCGTCCAGGCTGCTGCCCAGCACGACCTGCAGCACCGGGCCGGCGCTGTAGCCGCCCAGCAGGAGCAGGTCGCAGTCCCGCTCCTCGGCGATCCGCAGGATGGCCTGCGCGCTGGACCCGCTTTCCAGCAGGTAGGCGGCGCGGAGGTCAAATTCCTCCAGGTATCGCCGGGCCCGCTCCTGTGTTTCGGGGGGCACGCCCCGGTTCTCCAGCACGGTCAGCACGGTCAATTCGACGTCCCACTGGCCGGTCAGGTAGGTGGCCACAAAGAGGGCCTGTTCCGCCTGGGGGCTGCCGTCGTAGGCCAGGAGCGCCCGCCGGGACGCGGTCCGGGCCTCGGGCACGGCCAGCACCGGCCGCGGGCAGCGCCGCAGCAGGCCGCGAAAGCCCGCTTCCAGGCGCGAGAGCGGTCCGCTGCCGGGGGGGTGGCTCAGGGGGGCGACCACCAGGTCGCACCAACGCGCGCGCTGGCTGAGGATCGCAGCCGGCTCGCCGGCCTCGATGGCCAGGCTGCCAGGGATTCCGGCCTGAGCGCACTGCCGGGCAAAGCGCTCCCGCAGGGATTGGGTGAATTCCCCATCGGCGGCCTCGTCGGAGGGGACGACGTGGATGCCCTTGAGCTGGGCGCCCTCGCGCCGGGCCAAGGACAGCGCCTGCTCCAGGGCGGTCCAACCGCCGGCCTGGCCGTCGATCGCCACCAGGACATGGGCAAAGAGGCAGTTCTCTCGCTGCAGCAGCGCCAGCCGCTCCTGGCGCCACTGGCCGGGCGGCGGCGTGGGTTCCCAGCTCTCCGGCAGCACCAGGTTGAGAAGCGTCTTTCCCAGCCGGGCCGGGGCGCGCTGGGGGCTGAAACGATCGGCCAGATCCTTCGCGGCGGCCTCCGGGCGCACCGGCCAGCCCAACTCCTCCTCCAGGTGGGCGCGGTGCTCCGCCAGCCAGAGGTAGAGGTCGCACTCGGTTCGTTGGGGAAAGTCCCAGAGGACGCCCTTTTCGCGGATCACCTCGACGATGGGCGCATAGACCGTCTCGTACCAATGGTCCACGGCCTCCTCGTAGGGGATCTCGCGCTGCTGTTCCAGGCCCATGAAATAGCGGTGCACCTCGATGTGTTCGAGCAGGACCTCGTACTGACCGGGCACGGTCACACCGAGATCGGCCTGCGGCTGCAGTTCGTCGATGCCGGTGGCCTCGATAAAGGCGGCGTACTCGGCCTTGACGAGCAGTTCGTCGGGCTGGACGTCCGGGGAGAGCGGCACCTTGCTCTGCACCTCGGTGACATAAGCCTGGATGTGGCCGGTGCCCATCTGGCGGGCCACCGAGACGCGGTGGTTGCCGTCGCGCACGAAATAGGCCGCCCCGATCTGGTAGACCTCGATGGGCGGCAGGCCGGCCAGGTCCTCCGTGGCCACCTTGACCCGTACCCAGCGGTCCTCGTCGCTGTCGCGCAGGGGCAAAAAGCTGCGGTTAAAGTCGGCGTAGCGTCCCACGCTGCCGACGATGGCCTCGAGGGGGATTTCGCGCAGCCCGCGGTCCCCCTCGCTCTGAGCGCGGATCTGCCGCCGCACCTCTTCGTAGGAGAGCAGTTCGACCGACCTGCCGCTCAGGCGGGCGGCGATCTCTTGCAGGGCGGCCCGGCGGCGGGCCCGTCGAAAGTCCTGGATGGCGGAGACAATCTGTAGGGTCATCGGCTTGCTCCACTGCTTAGAGCACGTCCTGCCGGCGGGCGATGACGACGTCGTGGTGCCGGCGCAGCGAGAGGACACGCAGCTCGCTCAGGCCCAGGGGCTGCAGGTGCCGGCGGTACCAGTCCAGGCTCAGGGCGACCCGCCAGGCGGCCCCGCCGCGATAGAGGCTGAGCACCAATTGGCCGCGGTCGCGGAGCAGGCGGTGCAGCTCCCGCAGAATTGTTTCCGGTTGGGGCAGGGCCTCCAGCAGCCCCAGGCAGATGACCACGTCAAAGCGGCCGGTGGCAAAGGGCAGCTTTTGGCGGGCGTCGGCGACCTGAAAGTGGGCCCGCTGCTCGAGCCCCCGGCGGGCGGCCGCGGAGCGGGCCCGGGCGATCATGCGCGGGGACCAATCGAGCCCATAGACCTGCCCGTGAAAGCCGGGCCGGCCGGCGATGCTCAGGGGCAGGTCGCCCACGGCTGTGCCCACGTCCAGGATGGTCTCGTCGCCGCGCAGCCCCAGCGCCTCGGCCAGTTCGTCCCAGCGCTCGGTCTCGCTCTGGGCGCCGAACAGGGCCGGCCCCAGCCGGTTATAGATCCAGTAGGTCAGGGCCTTGCCAAAGTAGCGGCCGTCGGTGACCACGATAAAGAGCAGCACCAGCACGGCCAGTGCCGCCACTCCTCCAATGATCCAGCCCATGGGTCCTCCTCAGAAATCCCAATCCGGTTTGGGTTGGGGCAATCGCAGCAGTCGGTCCAGTTTTTGCAGCAGTTCGACCGGTCCGGCCAATTCGTCGGTGATGGCCAGCCCGTCGGCCGGCCGCACGCCCAGCCAGAGCCGGCTAAAGGCGCCCACGGAGGCCCTGAGCCGGGGCAGGCTGCGGTCCGTGCCCGTTTCCGCGATCGAGGCGGGGCCCAGGGTGACCACGTAATCCCCACTCTGGCCGCGCCAGGGGGCGCTCTCGCCCAGGTAGCGCTCGATGGGGTCATGGAGCTGCAGGTTAAAGCGCACCGGTTCGCCCGGCAGGTGCGTTCGGGCCAGGCAGCCGGGCAGATCGCAGATGCGCATTTGCCAGTAGGCCGTGGCGCGCATGGTGCTCTCGAATTTAGAGCCCTGGCTGACCTGGCGCTGCTTGAAGGGCTTGTCGATCAAGTCCTGGAGTTGGATGCCGGGCGGCTCGCGCATGCGCACCAGGCGCACCTGGTCCCCCAGGTTCCGCAGTAGGGCCAGTAGTTCCAGGAACTGTTCCCCGCGCTGGTAGGAGAGGGCATAGATGCTGTAGGGTCCCCGCTCGACGTCGCGGGGTTCGCACCAGAAAAAGTGGCTGAGCGAGCCATCCGCGCCATTGTGGTAGCCCAGGCCAAAGCCTTTTTTAGAGCGCTGCATCTCGGCGCGGGTGGAGGCCGGCGGCAGCAGGTTGCAGGCCCCGTGGCCACGCCTGCGGGCGAGCCGGCAGGCGTGCACCTCGGCCCAGTCGTCCTGGTCGATGCGTTCCGGCAGCCGCGGCTTGACGGGGGTCCGGATTCGTGCTGGATCAAAGCCGGCCCAGAGTTCATAGCCGCCGGTGCCAAAGCCGAGCTGGTTGTAATAGCCCTGTTCAAACATGCCCAGGCCGGCCACCAGCGCTCCCTCGGTGGCGTCCAGGGCCACGGCCTGCGCCGTCAGCCGGCCGGCCAGGCCCCGTCTGCGGGCGATCCGGCTGGTCGTCACGGCGATGACGGCGGCAAAGGGCAGGTCCTCCTCCAGGTAGCGGAGGTGGCCGGGCATGGTCGAGACCAGGCACTCGGGCTCGCCGCGCAGGCAGGCCAGCAGCGTGCGGCCGGCTGCGAGTTCCAGGTCCATGATCTCTTCCTGGTCCTCCTGGAGCCAGCCGGTCTCGCGCCAGATGCGGTGGACGGCCTCCTGGTCCTTTTCTGGGTCGTAGGTGCGGAAATCCAAGTGTGTTCCTCCTAACCCGGCTGAGCCGGAACCAAAAAGGAGAGAACCACAAAGGACACCAAGGACACAAAGATTTTTCCCTTCGTTTCCTTTGTGTCCTTTGTGGTTGAAATCCTTGTTTTTTTTGGGCAAGAATTTCGGTGGTAAGGTACTAATGCGATACCAGCACGCACTACTCTATGGTCATTGAGGCGATCTGCCAGGCCATTGGGGCATGGCAAGCCGGGCACTGCAGCATGTCGGACAAAAACGTCTGCATCGCTATCCTCCTTGTTGGTCCACAAGGACAAACTCGAGAAAATCTAGGGCCGGGCCAGAGACGTCGGGTCCGTGGGCCAGGTACAGCGTTAGATTCCAGGGATAAGCGGGGTCAATGGAGGAGATTCCGTCGATGGTCAGAGTAGCCACGCTTGGTGACACGGCATTGGCCGGCGCCAGGCCCAGGCCGGCCGGGTCCCCGGCGACGGCCCCCACCACCGATCCGGCAGAGGCCCGCAGCAGCGCCTGCGGCGGCAGCCGCCCCCCCGCCAGGGCCTGCGCCTGGAAGGCGCGCACCTCGCCGGCCGTGTCCGGCGGCAGGTAGATCTGGAGTTTTTGGGGGTGGCCGCCGACCTGGCTCCAGTCCGCGATGCGCCCGCTGAACAGCTCCCGCACGGTCGGGCGGGAGAGGTCGCGCAGCGGGTTGTCGGGGTGGACGACCAGCACCACCGCCTCGCTGACGACGGCGGTGGCCGTGAGCAGGCCCTGGTATTCAATGGCTGGGGCCTGGTCCAGCAGGGCCAGGTCGACCTGGCCCTGGGCCAGCAGTTGTTGGGCCGGCCCCGGTCCGAGGGTTCGCAGGTCCCACTCGATCTCCGGGTGCTCCAGCCGGTACACTTCGATCCAGTCCTGCAGTGGGCCCAGGGCCGTGGGCGCGGCGGCGATGCTCAACGGCACTTGGGGTGCCAGGGTCGGCGCCGGGGTCAGGGTGGGCTCCGTGCAGGAGGCCTGGGACAGCAGCAGGAAGAGTCCGAGTGTGCTTGCAAACGCGCGCATGATCGTTTCCTCCTCGTGAAATGCCGGCCCCTATTCTAGCATAGACCGCCGCCGGGGACAAGTAGGAACCCAGCACAACCCTTGAAATTTGGGCTATTTTAGTGTACAATCTAACCGGGGTTATAATCGACATTTGGCCTTGTAAATAGATCGAGTTCTGGGAACGATCCCCGTTACAGATATATCTCTCAAACCAAGCTGCTGATCCAATCACGGGAGATCAAGATGAAAAAGGTTTCCTTACTGGCCCTATTTTTCATCAGCCTATCATTGTTAGGCTGTGGCGCGGACGAATCTGCAACCATCAAAGTGGGAGGCATCCTCGACCTCACCGGTCCAACCAGTGGTATTGGGCAGCAGTATCTTGGCGGTGTACGCGACTATTTCGATTACATCAACACCCAGGGCGGAATCAATGGCCGGCAGGTCGAGTTGATCTATGACGATTATGTGTATGAGCTTCCACGTGCTACCAATCTGTATCAACGATTGGTTAAAGAGGAAAAGGTCATTGCCCTTCTGGGCTGGGATGTAGCCGATACCGCTGCGCTGCAAAAGGACAGCGCCCGAGACCACGTCCCCTTTTTTACCACGTCCTTTTCAGAACAACTCGTCCTCCCCGAGAACAGTTCCTATATTTTTTTCGTCGGGGCAACTCACTCGGACCAAATCAAGATTGTACTCCACTACATCCACGAAACCTGGCGAGATTCCACCCGCCGGCCACGGGTAGCTTTTATCTACAATGACACCCCCTTTGGCCAATCTCCCCTCGCAGATGGGCACGAATATGCCGCCAGCCGCGATATCGAAATCGTGGCTGAAATTATGGTCCCACTGGCGGCCCGGGATGCCTCCACACAGATGGGAGAACTGGTCCAGTCCGAGGCGGATTATGCAATCGTCCAGGAAACACCGCGGGCAATGGCCACTATCCTGCGGGATGCATCCCGAATGCGCGTCGAAACCCAGTTCATTGCCCTGGATTGGGCCACCAATGAAAAGACCATTGCGTTGGCAGGAGATGCAGCCGAGAACCTCTTGGGAACAGCACCTTTTGTCTTTGTCCATGAGGTTATGCCGGGAACGGAGGCGATCCTGTCCTACGCAGAGCAGATCGGGCGGCCTCTGGACAAGTTGTCCATTCGCTACGTAGCGGGCTGGACGACGGCCATGGTCCTGTTGGAAGGCGTTCGCCGGGCCGGGGACGACCTATCCGGGCCTGGGCTCCGCCAAGCGATGGAAAGCATAAAAAACTTTGACTCGGGGGGGCTGCTTCTCCCTATTTCTTTTGGCCCTGAATCACATCGGACAAATCCTGCGCTGCGGATTTTCCAGGTCCAAAGTGGGCAATGGGTTCCCATTACCGACTATATTCTGAATCCATAACGCTTTTGGCACCAAGAGGTAATCGATGTCTTCCAGACAACGGCAGGGTTCTATTCGAAATCGCTTGTTAGGCGGGTATCTATTGACCACCCTTTTGGCGCTGCTTATCGGTGGGTTTGCTTACCGCCAGCTCCATACTGTGCAGCGGTTGTTCCATAAAACAGAATTCTTTCGAGAGGAGGTCCGCTACGTCAGCGCCCGCCTGGAAGGAAGAACATTGGCCATCTCTTCCCTGGTCCAAGAATATTTTCTCTGGCAAGATCCGGCCGAAAAGAGGCGTGTCCGCACCTTGTTGGAGGACGAGTTTCTGGTCGCCGAGGAGCTGGTTCGGCAGTTGGGACAGCGAGTCGAAACAGCAGAAGAACAAGCCGTACTGGCCCAGGTCAAAGAGGTCCTGCCGCAGTATCAGCAGTGGGCCCTAGAGGTCCTGGATACCTACGACGAGGAAGGCAGCTTTGGCAAACGCACGGAATGGGAATTGCGGGCCTTTAACATCGCCCAAGGACAACTGTTGGACGTATTGGCCCAACTCCGTTTAGTGGAACAGTCCGAACTTGTCGCCGCCTGGCAATCCGTGAACAACAGTGTAAACACGGCCCTGATCACGATTTTGGGATTTAGCGTGGCCATGTTGCTGTTTGCCGCCCTGGCCGGTTTTTATGTGTCCTCCTATGTACTCCGGCCCCTGCGCCATCTACGCCAGGGGGCCCAGGCTTTTGGAGAAGGGGCTCTCGAAACGACCATCACCATTCGCTCGCGCGACGAGTTTGAGGAATTGGCTGCTACATTTAACCAAATGGCCCAACACCTGCGACAGTCCCAGGCCCAACTGCAATCCTGGGGAGAACAATTAGAGCAAGAAGTGGTCCTACGCACTGGTGAACTCGAGGACATGGTCCAAAAGCAAAAAGACCTCCTCGGGGTTATCCGGGAAATGTCGACTCCCGTGATGCCAGTTTATCGCGGCGTGCTGGTTATGCCCTTGGTGGGGATAATCGATCAGTCCCGGGCACTGGACATTATGGAAAACTTGTTGGCAATGATCGAAAAAAGTCGGGCCCGCATGGTCATTCTGGACATTACCGGTGTTCCGGTCGTGGACACCACCGTTGCCCAGGCCTTACTTCAGGCAGCCCAGGCGGCAGGGTTGTTGGGGACGGAAGCGATTTTGGTAGGCGTTAGCCCCCAAGTGGCGGATACTTTGGTTTCCTTGGGCACGGATTTAAGCGGCCTGGTTACTCGAGCAGATCTACAGAGCGGAATTGCCTATGCCCTGAGCCGGGTCATTGTCGGCTCTAAATCACTCAAAGGAGGGTAAAAGATGAAGGCAAGAACGGCAAGGGTTCTGTGTATCCTCTTCCTTCTGAGTACCATACTTGTCCAATGTGGGACAACCCCCTCCACAGAGACCCCCTCCCCCACAACAGCGCCAGCCAAGCCCACGCTCCCGCCGGCCACGGCCACCGCGGAACTCCCCAAACCACAGGGCACGCTGGTCCGGGCGATCACGACTTTTCCCAACTCGCTGGATTTACCGCAGTGCGCCGAGCGCCAGGCCGCCACAACTGCCTGGATGCTCTACGATTCGCTGGTCTGGTTTGATGACGAGGGCAACATTGTGCCGGCCCTGGCCGAGCGCTGGAAGGTTTCGGACAATGGCACCGAATATACTTTTTATCTGCGCCAAGATGTTACCTTTCACAATGGAGAGGCCTTCTCTGCCGATGCGGTCGTCTTTTCCTGGGAACGGGCCAAAGACAATGATTTTGAGTACAGCCACCAGTGGCAGGAAGCCAACCTGGTAGAGAAAATCGATGACTATACGGTTCGGATCACTACGGCCGAACCAAATGCCCTCTTTTTAGGAACCATTGCCGATGCTTGGGCCATCATCCCTCCAGGCTATTTTGCGCAGGTGGGCCAGGACGGCTTTGACGCACATCCTGTGGGTACAGGTCCCTTTATGTTTGTCGAATGGATTCCAGAGGATCACATTACGATGCAAGCCAACCCCAACTACTGGCGTCCGGGGGTTCCCCGCATCGAGACGCTGATCTTTCGCCCCATTCCCGAATCCGCCGATCGCGTCGATGCTCTGCTAAAGGGCGAGGTTGACATTGTGACCCGGCTGAGTGCAGAGGAAGCCCTTAGCCTGCTGGGGGTAGAGGGTGTTGAGGTCATCAAGTATCCGGTGACCCGAATCTATTATGTGGCCTTTAACAACGTGACCACCGGCTTGGACCAACCAACGATGAACCCCCAAGTTCGCCAAGCCATGAACTATGCCGTAGACGTACAAGATATCATTGACACCGTACTGGAGGGCTTTGGACAGGCGGCCGCTGGATTTGTCGCCAGCAGTGAGCTGGGCTATGATGCAACGAAAAGCTTTGGTTACGATCCAAACCTGGCCGGTCAACTGCTGACCGAAGCGGGTTATCCGGATGGGTTTTCCATCGAGATGGCCTGCCCTGCCGGAGCCTACACGCACTTTGAGCAAGTCTGCGAGGCCATCGTCGAGGATCTGGGCGAGGTTGGCATCCAAGTCAGCCTGGAGACGATGGATTCCGGTCCCTATTGGGAGATGGAAGCAGAAAAGCAACTGCCACCGTTGTTCGGTGACAGTTGGTCCGCCGTGGGTGGGGAAGCCTATCGCCGATTGATTGGCGCCTTGGGCGGATGGGATTCCAAGTACTCGGCCTGGCACGACGAGGAGATCCTCCGGCTGCTGGACGAAATCAGGGTTACAGTAGATCGGGAGAAACGCGCTCAATTGTATCGAGAGCTGCAGGCCTATATGTACGAGGATCCGCCCTTTATCTATCTCTACGAGCCCTTTACGTTCGAGGTCATCAATACCCGCGTACAGGGCTACAAACCGCGGGCGGCCGAGACCTACTTTTTGTTCGAAACGTGGGTTCAAAATGACTAAGCCCCCTCCTTACGAAGTGTTGGTGGGCCAGGCCCGCTGATCGTTCACGCTCCGGCATTGTCGACTTGCGCGTCGGTGTTGTAATTTGGGTAAACACCAGGCGCCCTTACTTGACGTTCTCCCCCTCCCTGTGTATACTATAAACTGGAGTTTGTCCGTACGGTCGTTAAAAGACGGCCTGTCCCCCTATTCCCCGCCAGGGTGACGCTTGGAGGAGATCCGAGAGCGAAATTGAGCCCGATCCTTAATGATTCCCAGATTGCCGTATGGGCAACAGGAGGCAGATGTGACAGAAGTACCCACACCCGTAGCCCCCCGCGAGACGATCGGCTCCGTATTGGTGGTCGGGGCCGGCATCGCCGGCATGCAGGCCGCCCTGGACCTGGCCGAGGCCGGCTTCCACGTCTACCTGCTGGAGCGCGAGACGGCCATCGGCGGGCACATGGCCCAGTTGGACAAGACCTTTCCCACCAACGACTGCTCCATGTGCATCGTCTCGCCCAAGCTGGTAGAGACCGGCCGGCACCTCAACATCGACATCATCACCTACGCCGACCTGCTCAACGTGGAGGGCTGGGCCGGCCACTTTCGGGCCACGCTGCGCCACCGCCCCCGTTACATCGATGTGGACAAGTGCACCGGCTGCGGGGAATGCGCCGACGTCTGCCCGATCATTCTGCCCGATCCCTTTAACGCCCTCCTGGGCGAGCGCCACGCGGCCTACAAGCTCTACCCCCAGGCGGTGCCCAATACCTACGCCATCGACAAGCTGGGCATCTCACCCTGTCGGGACGCCTGCCCGGCCGGGCAGCGCGCCCAGGGCTATATCGCGCTCATCCGCGAGGGGCGCTACGAGGATGCCCTGCGCGTGATCAAGGAGGACAATCCCTTCCCCGGCATTTGCGGCCGCATCTGCAACCACCGCTGCGAGGACGCCTGCAACCGGGGCAAGGTGGACGAACCCATCGCCATCGCCGCCCTGAAGCGTTTCGTCACCGACAAGGTCTATGCCGGGCCGCGCCAGCCGGTCGAAGCGTTGCCGCGCACCCAGGAGGAGCGGGTGGCCGTTGTCGGGGCCGGCCCGGCCGGCCTGACCTGCGCCCAGGATCTGGTCAAGATGGGCTACGACGTTACCGTTTTCGAGGCCCTGCCCGTGGCCGGCGGCATGCTGCGCGTGGGCGTGCCCGAGTTCCGCCTGCCCGCGGCCATCGTCAACCGCGAGGTGCAGGATATTGTGGATCTGGGTGTGGACCTGCGCCTGAATCACCGCGTGGAGGACCTGGAAGAACTCTTTGCCCAGGGCTACGACGCGGTTTTCCTGGCGGTGGGCGCCCACGAGGGCCGCAAGCTGCGCATCCCCGGTTCGGACCTGGAGGGCAACATGGTGGCCATCCACCTGCTGCGGGACGTTCGTCTGGGCCAGCCCCCCGAACTGGGGAAACGGATCGTCGTCATCGGTGGGGGCAACGTGGCGCTTGACGCCGCCCGCACCGCCCTGCGCCTGGGGGCCGAGCAGGTGCAGGTGCTCTGCCTGGAGAGCCGGGAACAGATGCCCTCCTCGGCGGCCGAGATCCACGGCGCCGAGGAAGAGGGCGTGCAGGTCCTGCCCGCCCACACCGTGCACGAGATTGTGGGCGAGGACGGCCACCTCAGCGGCGTGCGGGCCTCGCGCATCGTCTTTCGAGGCTTTTTGCCCGGCGGCCGGCCCGATATGGACGTTATTCCTGCCTCCGAGCGGGTGCTGCCGGCCGACCGGGTCATTTTCGCCATCGGCCAGGCGGTCGGCCTTTCCATGATCCCCGAGGACGGCCGCATCGGCGTGACCCGCGCGCATACCATCGACGCCGACCAGACTACACTGGCCACGGCCCGCGAGGGCGTCTTTGCCGCCGGCGACGCCGTCACCGGCACGGCCTACGTGATCGAGGCGGTGGCTGCCGGCCACCGCGCCGCCGAGTCCATCCACCGCTACCTGCGGGGGGATGACCTGATCGTTCCGCCCAAGCCCGAGCTGCCCGTAGTCGAGATCAGCGAGGAGGAGCTGGCCGAGCGCCGCGCCCACGGCGAGATCCATGGCGCCGGTCGCGTGCCCATGCCCGAGCTGCCGGTGGAGCAGCGCTTTTGTCGCGACGAGAGCTGCGGCGAGTTCGTCGAGGTAGAACGCGGCTATACCGATGAACTGGCCCAGGCCGAGGCGGCCCGCTGCCTGCAGTGCGGGCGCTGCTCCGAATGCCTTTCCTGCTGGTACGAATGCCAGGCCGATGCCATCATCCACGACGACGTGGCCTGGGAGGAGGTGGTGGACGTCGGTGCGCTCATCCTGGCGCCGGGCTACCAGATATCGGATCCGGCCGGCTACGAGGAATATGGCCTGGATCGCTACCCGAACGTGGTGACCTCGCTGCAGTTCGAACGTCTTCTCTCGGCCTCCGGCCCCACCCACGGCCACGTCCGGCGGCCCTCCGATGGCCGGGACCCCGTGCGGATCGCCTGGCTGCAGTGCGTCGGCTCCCGCGACCAGGCGCACCCTTACTGCTCCTCCGTCTGCTGTATGTATGCCATCAAGCAGACCATTATCGCCAAGGAACACAGCCCCAACCTGCAGCCGCACATCTTTATGATGGACGTGCGCGATTTCAGCAAGGGCTACAGCGAGTACTTTTACCGCGCCCGCGACCGCTACGGGGTCCGCTTTATCCGCAGCCGCATCTCGTCGGTGCGCGAGGACCCCGCCAGCCGGGATCTGCTCCTGACCTACGTGGACGACCAGGGCAAAATCCGCACCGACCGTTTCGACATGGTGGTGCTCTCGGTGGGTATGGAGGTGCCCGAGGGCGTGGCCCAGTTGGCCGAGGCCACCGGTATCGAGCTGAACGATTACGGTTTTGCCTGGACCGAGCCCTTTTCGCCGACCTCGACCAACCGTCCGGGCATTTTTGTCTGTGGGGCCTTTGCCTCGCCCAAGGATATTCCCGAGTCGGTGGTCGAGGCCAGTGCGGCGGCGGCCCAGGCCATGGCCTTGTTGAGCGAGGCCCGCTGGAGCCGCACCCGTACCAAGGTCTATCCGCCGGAGCGGGACGTGGCTTCCGAGGATCCCCGGGTGGGCGTCTTTGTCTGCCACTGCGGCTCCAACATCGCCGGTGTGGTGGACGTAAAAGACGCGGTCGATTATGCCCGCTCCCTCCCCGGCGTGATCCACGCCGAGGACCTGCTCTACACCTGCTCTGAGGATGGCCTGCGGGCCATCCAGGAGGCCCTGGAGGAACACGACGTCAATCGGGTGGTGGTGGCCTCCTGTACACCCCTGACCCACGAGCCGCTGTTCCAGGATACCATCCGCGAGGTGGGTCTGAACCCCTACTATTTCGAGTTGGCCAATATCCGCAACCAATGTTCCTGGGTGCACCAGGACGCCCCGGCGGCGGCTACGGCCAAGGCCAAGGATCTGATCCGCATGGCCGTGGCCCGGGTGTGTACTCTGGAACCGCTGCACCGGGTCGAGATCCCGGTGACCCAACGAGCGCTGGTGGTGGGCGGCGGGCTGTCGGGGATGACGGCGGCGCTATCACTGGCCGACGAGGGGTTTCCCGTGACCCTGGTGGAGCGGGAGGAGCGCTTGGGCGGCAATGCCTGGCATCTCCACCACGCCGTCGATGGGCACAGCCCGCGGGCCTTTCTGGACGAGACGATCGAGCGGGTGCGGGCCCACGAGTTGATCGAGGTCTGCATGCCGGCCGTGGTCGCCGAGACGAGCGGTTTTGTGGGAAATTTCCACAGTCGGCTGCGCCTGGGCGAGGACCAGGTCTACGAGGTGGAACACGGTGTGACCATCCTGGCCACCGGTGGGCGCGAGTATCGCGGGGATGGAGGTCTCTCGGAAACACCTCTCCTGGGGCATGATTCCCGTGTGCTTACCCAGCGCGACCTGTCCGAGGCGCTGGCCTGGCAGGTAGAGGGGCTGCACGATCTGCGGACGGTGGTCATGATCCAATGCGTGACGCCGCCGGACCAGGAGTACTACTGCAGCCGGGTCTGCTGCACCCAGGCCGTGCGCAATGCCCGCCTGCTCAAAGAGAACGACCCCCGCACGCAGGTGTACATCCTCTATCGCGATATCCGTACCTATGGATTCTGGGAGGAAGAGTATACCCGCGCCCGCCAGGCCGGGGTCCTCTTTGTTCATTTTGAGGAGGACCAGCCTCCCCAGGTCGAGCTTTTGGAGGGGCAGCTGCGCGTCAGTCTGGAAGAGCCGGCGCTGCGCCAGTCCCTGGAATTCGAGCCGGATCTGTTGGTGTTGAGCACGGCGATCTTGCCCCAGGAAGATTGGTTCCCCATGGCCGAAATGTTCAAGCTGGGCTGCAGCGACCAGGGCTTTTTCATGGAAAAGCACGTCAAGTTGAACCCGGTGGACTTTCCCGGCGAGGGCTATTTTCTCTGCGGCCTGGCCCATTATCCCAAGTTCGCCGCCGAGGCGGTGGCCCAGGCCCAGGCGGCGGCCGCCCGGGCCAGCATCATCTTGTCCAAGCCCACCATGCTGGTGGGCGGGGTGGTGGCCGTGGTGGAGGAGGAAAAGTGCACCGCCTGTTTGACCTGTGTGCGGGTCTGCCCCTTTGGCGTGCCGGTCATTGATCCGGGGCGAGTGGGCGCGGGGGCCATCCAGGGTGCCGCCTACATCAACGTGGCCGCCTGCCAGGGCTGCGGTACCTGCGTCGGCGAGTGCCCGGCCAAGGCGATCCAACTGCTGCACTTTCGCGACGAACAGATTGTGGTCAAGACGGACGCGCTGCTGGAGGCGGAGGAGGTCTTGATTTAGGAGAACATCTATGTGGCCGGGCATTCCCTACCGGCGGATTGCATTCCAGACCTCGCTGAACGAGCAGGAGGTAGCGGACAAGATCTCCCCTACGATGACCGATTTGGGTGGACGATTACATTTAGGAGGCAGCGGATGGTTGAGCCCGAGATCGAAGGCACGACCCGATCGGCGACGATGGAGGATCTCGAGGCCGTGGTGGACCTGTTCAACGCCTGTTCGCTGGAGTTGATCGGCCGTCCGGAGTATTCGGCGGACGAGATCGGCGAGGACTGGCGTTCCCCTGGGTTCTGCCTGGAAAGCGACACTATCGCCGTGTTCGACCCCCAGGGCCGGCTGATCGGCTACGGCGATCTCTGGGGGAGCAGCGTCAGCTTGGTGCGTTTTACCTCCTGGGTGCGGGTGGCTCCCGATCATCACGGGCGGGGGATCGGGACCTATCTCAACCGCTGGGTAGAGGCCCGTGCCCGGCAGGATCTGGCCAAGGCCCCGCCAGGGGCCCGGGTGGTGCTGGTGACCCACGTGTTCGGGCGGGACGGCGTCAGCCGGGAACTCCTGGCCGAACTGGGTATGCACGAGGTGCGCTACCACTGGCAGATGCAGATCGACCTGGTGGAAGAGCCCGCGGCGCCGCAGTGGCCGCCCGGGTTCCAGGTGCGCCCGGTTCGGCCGGGGGAGGAGCGCGCCGTCTATAGCGCCCGGCGGGCCGCCTTTCAGGACCACTGGGGCTATATCGAGGAGCCCTTTGAGGAGGGCTTGGCCCGCTGGCTGCACGACTATACCCGGGCCGATCCCTACTATGAGCCCTCGCTGTGGTTTTTCGTCGAGGAGGCCGGCCAGGTAGCCGCCTTTGCGGTCTGCTCGCCGCGGACCATCGACGATGACGGTCTGGGTTGGATCAGCCTGTTGGGGGTGCTGCGCCCCTGGCGCCGCCGGGGTCTGGGGTTGGCCCTGCTGCAGCATTGTTTTGGCGAGTTTTTCCGGCGGGGTATTCCCAAGGCCGGCCTGGGTGTCGATGCGGGCAGCCTGACCGGGGCGACCCGGCTCTACGAAAAGGCCGGCATGCGCGTTGTCGAGGAATATGTGACGTACGAGAAGGAGCTGCGCGCCGGCCGGGAACTGCGCACCCAGGAGA
>JAFGKG010000034.1 GCA_016928715.1 Chloroflexia bacterium | reverse complement strand
GACAATGGCACGGTGGGTTCGAGCGCGGTCTATAGTTGGACGGTGCCGGGGACCTACCGGGTGACGGTGACGCTGGCCAATCCCTGCAGCGAGGTGCAGGATTATTGGACGACGGTGGTGCTGCCCTGCCAGGAGTTGGAGGGAGTGACGATCGCGGGGCCTATGAGCCTGACGGTGGGGGCGGCGGGCCTGTACACGGCCAGCTTTAGCCCGCCGACGGCCTCGACGCCGGTGCGCTTGGATTGGGACAACGGCAGCGTGGGGGAGAACGCCGTCTACAGTTGGTCCACGCCGGGGCTCTATACGATCACGGTCACGGCGACCAATCCCTGCGGGGTGGCGGTGCGCGGGCAGTGGGCGCTGACGGTGGTGCGGGGGAAAATGCAGTACACCGTCTTTTTGCCGCTGGCCGTTAAATAATCCATCGGTCCGGGGTCCTCCCTTGCCATAGACCGCTGCGGGAGTGCCCCAGGCCGAAAATCGTTTGAGTATAGTCCTATGCCTGAAAACAGGCCTGTTTCCAAAGAACAGGTAAAACCGTCCCGGTACACGAGTTTCATCCTGCGCTGCTGGGTGGACGGGCAGGGCAAGGTCGGCTGCCGGCTGGTCGAGGTGGGCAGCGACATCAGTCACCCTCTGCGCGATCTGGCGGCACTGCCCGAGTTGGTGAAACGCTTGTTAGCAAAGAAGGATTGGCTGTAATCGATCGAGCAAGGTTTGCTCTAGGTTCAGGGGGTTGACGATGCGTTTTCGAGGCCTTTGTTTTGCTGCGTTGATCGTGCTGCTCGCTGCGGGTTCGGCTACCGCGATGGCCATGCCGACCGCCGGCCCGGATCAGGCGACGACCTGGTATGTCTCTACGGCTGGGGACGATGGCAACGACTGCCTGGCCGCGTCTTCGCCCTGTTTGACCCTCCAGGGCGCCCTGGCCAAGGCGGCGTCCGGCGATACCCTGCTGATCGCCGCCGGCACCTACGAGGAGAACCTGCTGCTGGACAAAGACATTACCCTGCAGGGCTTGGACATGGTCGCCACGGTGATCGACGGCGGCGCGGGCGGGCGGGTGCTGGAGGTGCCGCCCGGTGTCCACGCGCGCGTCTCTCGCCTGACGATTGCCAACGGATTTAGCGCCTCGATGGGAGCGGGCATTTACGTCAGCGGGACGCTCGAACTGGACTATGGCCTCATTTTGGGCAATTCCGCGGCCTATGGCGGCAGCGGCGGCGGGCTGTACAACGGCGGGACCCTGAGCATGACCTACAGCCTGGTGCAGGGGAACAGCGCTTCCTCCTGGGGTGGAGGTCTGTACAACATGGGGACGGCCTACATTGAGAATTCGGCCATTGTCAGCAATACGGCGGATTCGGGCGGCGGGCTGTACAACGGCGGGACCATGTTCCTGCGCAACGATACGTTCAGCGGCAACTGGGTTTCGAACGTGGCGGCGCTCTATAATCAGGGCTATATCAGCCTGACCAACAGCACCATCGCCTACAACCACGTCTCCGGCGGCGCGCGGGCCGGCGGCGTGCTGGCCTCCGAGATGGCCGGGGCCCGTTTCAAGAACACGATCGTCTCGGACAATGACAACGCCAACTGCGAGGATTTCGGCTATTATTCGGACGGCGATAACATCGACAGCGGCACGAGCTGCCAGTTTTTCCAGCCGAGCGACCAGAACAACACCGATCCCCTGTTGGGACCCCTGGCCGACAACGGTGGGCCCAGCCCGACCCATGCCCTCAGCGGGGGGCCGGCCGTGGATATGGCGACCCACGCCGGCTGTCCGCCCACCGACCAGCGGGGCGCACCCCGGCCGGTGGACGGGGGCAGCGGCAGCAGCGTCTGTGACGTGGGCGCCTACGAATACCTGGGCATCGTTCCGCCGCTTCCCTCGCGTCCCGACCTGGCCGTGGCCGATTTCCTCCACAACGCCGGGGCGACCGGCCTGCTGGACGATCCGCTGGGGGGCCAGCTGGAGCTGCGGGTGAGCAACCTGGGGCCGGCCGAACTGGCGGGTGGCTATACCATCGCCCTGTACGTCTCGGCGGATGTCGAGATCACCCCGCAGGACCCACTGCTGGACCTGGGCCTGCTGGAGGGCCCGCCCCTGGCCGCGGGGCAGGAGGACGTCCTGGTCACGCTGCCCGACGAGCTGGGCCTGCCGGCCGGCTGGCCGGCCGGGCCGGCCTACCTGGGTGTCATCCTGGACCACAGCGGGTTCGTCGCCGAGGGCGACGAGGCGAACAATGATGCCTCGCTCCCGATCTACCTGCTGCCGGCCGGGCCGCATAGTTGGGAGGTGGCCTCTACAGCGGACGACGGCCAGGACATGGGCTCCCTGCGCTTTGCCCTGGACTATGCCCGGCCGACGGACACGGTAGGGTTTTCGCCGACGGTTTTTCCGCCGGCCGATCCCGCCGTGATCTCGCTGACGGCGCCCATAACCATCAGCCAGGACGACCTGACCCTCGATGGGACGAACGCCGGTGTGGTGCTCGACGGGACGGACATGCTTCTTGGTGATTACGCCCTGGTCCTGACGGCCAATCGCTGCCAGGTGCTGGGTTTGGAGATTCGCAATGCCCCGGGCGGACTGCTGATTGGGGGGGACGACAATGTCATCGGGGAGGAGAGCACGAGTGAATGCGCCCCGGGGATGAAGGTCAACGCGCCTCCGTCCACGCCCCACAACGTATTCCGGAACAATAACGGCTATGGGATAGAGATTGCCGCTGGCCGGCAGAATCTCCTGTTGGGCAACTGGCTGGTGGGCAACAAGTTGGGCGGGGTATGGGTGCGTGGTGGGGAGCAGACCCAGATCGGTGGGGATTTCTTGTACGAGTCCAACGTCATTGGCGGGAATGCCTCCTATGGCATCTACCTGTCCGATGATACGCAGAATAACCTGATCTATGGCAACTATATCGGGACGGCGCAAAATGGCCTGGAGCCCGATCCAAATGGCGTGGGGATCAGGATAGACCCCGGTGCCGACAGCAACTCGATTGGCGGTGCGGACTGGTGCCAGGGAAACTTGATCTCGGCCAATGCGGAATGGGGTGTTGTCCTCAATGGGGATGACCTGTGGGTCGAGGGGAACCTCGTGGGACCCTTTCTGCAGGCGCCTCAAGAGCCCATTTCCAGCACGCAGGGCGGGATCCGGATTGAGGGTGGATCGGGCATCTCTATTGGGGGGGAACGTTCTGCCGATGCCTGTGACCAGGCCTGCAATTTGATCAGTGGCAACGGTCAGCATGGACTCATGATCGCCGGCGGTGATCCGCAGCAGGTGCAGGTCAAGGGGAATTTCATTGGGACAGATCTCCTTGGGAATGCTGAGGACGGCAATCACCTGGACGGCATCCGCATCGAATCCGGCGCTGGTCACGTGATTGGCGGCGGGGGAGAGGCTTTCGCCAATCTAATCAGTGGGAACGAGGGGGCCGGCATCCAACTGCTGAACGGTGTGTCCGAGGTGGAAATTCGCGAGAATACCGTTGGTTTGAGTTTGGACCGGGCGTCCGCTTTGGGGAATGACGTGGGCATCTGGCTGGGCGAGTCTACCTATACCTGCGCGGTCCAGTCCAACGTCATCGCTGGCAACCGTTCCCATGGGATTTATCTGCTGGGACCCAGTTCCGAGGCGCACGGGATTACGGACAATCTGATTGGCACCAATGCGGCCCAAATCCTTGGTCTGGGCAACGGGGGTGCGGGTATACGCTTTTTTAGCGGGGCCAATGATAATACGATTCAGGACAATGTGCTCATTGGAAATCTGGACAGCGGGATCTGGATCGAGGAAAGCAGCGGGAACCGCCTGGAACAGAACCTGCTCTCTCAGAATGACGCTGCCGGTGTGCAGATCCAGGGAATCGCGGCTATCGGCAACCGCGTCTGGCGCTGCGATGTCGTCGACAATTTGGGCGTTGGGTTGGCATTGTTCGACTATGCTGAATCTAACATTGTATCGGAGAACCAAATTGATGGCAATGCGGGCCATGGTATGGCCTTGTATCAGTGGGCCCAAGAGAACCAAGTCGTGGAAAACACCATCCGGGATAACGGGGGGCCGGGGATCCAGATTTACAGCGATGCCCGTTCCAACGAGATGTCGCGCAACGAGATTTACGGTAATGGCGGCAGCGGCGTCGTCGTTACCTCGGCCGGGGCTACGGGGAATCGCATTTCCCAAAACGAGATCTATCGAAATGCGGGGCTGCGGATCGACAACCAATCGGGCGGAAATACCGAGCTGCCCCCACCAGAGGTCCTGCAGTACATCCCCCAGGGCGGGACGGTCTATACGATTGAGGGGCGGGCCCTTGGCTGCTCCGGTTGCACGGTTGAGCTGTTTCGCCAGATTCCGGGCCGCTTGACCGATGCCTCTTTTTATTACTTGACCGCCCCGACTGATGGGGACGGCTATTTTAGCTTTAGCAACGTTGGGCCGCATTCCGGAACGTATAACGATTACTTTGATCTGACCCTGACGGACCCGCAGGGCAATACCTCCGAGTACATGGTAGACGCGAACGGGCTGGCCGATCTGGAGGTCACCGCGATCGAGGTTGTCCAGACCATGCAGGGTCTGGACAACTCGGTGCCGCTCATCGCGGGCAAGTCCGGTTACGTGCGGGTCCACGTGCACAGCGACATTGGGATTCCCGTGCCGGCCCGGGCTACGCTGACCATCGAGCGTGATGGCCAGGTGATCGGGCCCATCGGTCCGAATCCCAGTCCGGCCTGTCCCTCCGAGATCGCGGTCAAGCAGTATCCCCAGCGTGACCAGATGCAGGAGGCGTTCTGCTTCAAGATCTCGCCGTCCTGGTCCCAGGCCGGCAGTGTGACCCTGACGGCGGCCGTGAACCTGCTCCCCGACTATGCCCTGTTAGAGACGGGGGATTACAGCAATAATGTCCACACCGTGAGCGTGGATATCGGGGATCCTCTGGAGATGCCCCTCTATGTGGGTCGGATCCAACATCCCGAGCCCCTCGTCGAGCGCTATATCATGAACGAGTCCTTTTTGCCCGGGGACTTGCTGTTGGTCGCTGACGTGAGCGGGGGGACCTCGCCCATTTTTGCGGACGAATTGCTGCTGTATCGAGCTGCCGAGCACGACGTGGAAATTTACAAGGCCCGCAAGGATGGATATGATTTGTACTTGAGGGATACCTTTTCGTTGGACCTTCCTCCAACAGGCACCGTTGTGCTGGACGTGGCGGCCGGCGATCCTGAGCCATTCTCGTGGAGTGAGGTCTTTTTTCTCTATAGTGAGGAGGACGACCTCAAGGTCCAGGTTTGGGGATGGGAGATTCCGTACACGTGGGACTATCGGGGTGACTATAATGTGAGGGATGACGCAGACGGCCCGCTGGCCGTAGGACAGCTCAATGACAGCCCTGTGGACGAGTTTTTATTGTCTAACGAGCAGAGCGGACAGATTTGGATGTACAGCCGCACGCTGGGGATGGGCGGCAGTTCCTCTTTTGTGGAGATCGAGTTGTCCGGGGGTATCCACAGTCAGGTGAGCGATCTTTTGATCGTCGACGTGGACCTGACGGGACCCTACGAGATCGTTGTCGCCGATGCTTCAACGGAAAAGGCCTACTTTTACCATTTGCAGGGCGACAGTCTGCTTCCGGCGGAAGAGATCGCTGCGGGGGGAATGCTGGCCCTGGGCTTTAGCGAAGGGGATGCCCTGGCCATTGGCGACGTCGACGGGATGAGCGCACAATTTGACGGCCATGCCTATGCCGAAATCCTCAAGGGTGGGGATACCTGTCATTGTGTCCAGATCCTGCGCAAGCAGGGCAGTGGCGATTGGGCGCTCGGCTCCAGTTTTGACAGCTATGGGAATCTGGTCTATATGGAGGGGGGCAGCCTGGCCGTTGGGGGGATCTATAGCCATACAGCGCCGTTGCAGGTTGTCAGTGCCTCGGATAAAGAGGAGGCCAACGGGCGTATCTGGATCTTTGAAAAAGAGCAGGCGGGGGGCTGGGCGTCGGTTGCGCCCTCGGATGACCTGGTGGCTCAGACGCTTTCTTATTTCAAGCGGCTCTATCCCATCTCGGGGGTCCAGGTCGAGATCGGCGACCTGTATTTCTCGGGCACCCCGGACCTCGGTGAAGTTTACGCTGCTCTGGCTGCCGCGGAATGGTTTTCCGAGGGGAGTCCCACCTGGTTGGCCTTGTTGGAAAAACGCATCGGGGCTTGGCCAGGCCAGAATAATGGCGGACGGTATTCTGCCGCCTGTGTTGGCCTGGATGAGAGTTCTGGTTCGCCCCAATTGGTTGGCACGGAGGTCCTGATCCACGAAACGGGCCACGGATTTGGCCTGCAGCATACCTGGTTCTACCCCAGTGGCGTCTATGACCGGCCCGAGCCCGAACACATCTATACGGCGCCTCGGGGCGTTCTCGGTGGGCCCGGTCCGCTGGATGATCTGTCCATTTTGTCCCTCGCCGTGCCAACAAGCCCCTCGCTGGTGGGCAGTTATAACCCATTTGGCTTTGCCATGGATGTCCACGTGGAGGGGGACATTGCCTACGTGGCCGATTTTCTGGCCGGCTTGTTGGTCCTGGACATCAGCGATGAGGCGAATCCGACCCTGCTGGCCCAACTTGAAATCGGCGGCGCGACCCAGTCGCTGGATGTGCAGGGGGATACGGCCTACATCGCCGATGCCTGGGCCGGCCTGGTGGTTGTGGACGTTTCCAACCCCGCGGTCCCCCAACTTCAGGGGGCCTTTTTGCCGGCGGACCCCGAGACGCCGGAGGATAATGTGATGAAGCATCCCTACGTTGTGGATGTGCAGGTCAAGGGGGATTATGCCTATATCATCGATTATCCCTACCACGCCTGGGATCACGAGATTGGCGGCCGGCTGCGGGTGATCGATGTGCAGGATCCCCTGCATCCCGTCCAGGCCTGGAGGAGCGAACGGGTGCAGGCCCGTACCCATGGGGATGGAAGCGGCACGGACCCCTACCGCACCCACGCCCTGTTTGTGGACGACCGCTACGTCTATGTGGCCGCCGGCGCCGAGGGGCTGGTGGTCTTTGATTTCCAGGATACCCTTTCCCCCGTATATCCCGCTGGGCGGCTGAGCACGGTCTCGGATGGAGATGCCACCGACGTGGAGGTTCGTTCTGATTGGGCCTTTGTGACCTACAGGGATGGTTTCCGCACGATCTACCTTGGGCATGATCGAACCTCGCCCATGATTATGCAGCATTGGCCCGTGGGCCCCTGTTTCGGGGTGCAGGTGACGGCGGCCGATTATGCTTACCTGGCCTGCCGCTTGGATGGGGTGCGGGTCATGGATATTGCTGACCCAACCAATATGCAGGAATTGGGCGTTTACAATCCGTCCGATCAGACTCGTTGGGCCGAGCGCTTGTACTATGCCAACGACCGGCTTTACCTGGTGGCCTGGGATACGGACGTCTATGGTTTCGATGCGGGGGGCGCGTTGTTGCTCGAGTCGGGGGACGTTCAGACCCTGGCCCCACAGATTTTCAACAGCTACAATTACGCTGATTTCATGTCCTACTCCTTCGGTGGGTCTTGGATGTCCGAGTTCAACTATGGGGTGCTGAAGGGCAAGATCCAGGCGGTGAGCCTGCTGCGGGGGGGAAGTGGCGCTGGGGAGGGGGTGCGTCAAGGCGATGCCCTGCTGGTCTATGGGGCGGTGGATACGGAAGCCGGGACGGGCGAGTTGAGCCTGCTCGTGCGCGGCCAGGAAAAGCCGCCGACGACCCTGCCCCTAAGCAGCACGCTGCACCTGCACCTGCTCGGGGCTGGCGGCCAACTGCTGGCCGATTACCCCCTCCAGGTTAACGCCGAGGATCCATCGGTAGGCGCCGAGTGGTCGCCGGGAGAAGGCTCTTTTAGAGAGGTGGTGCCGTACGTGGAGGGGGTACAGGTGATCGAACTGCGCCTGGAGGGGCAGCTCGTTGCCTCTTGCACGGTCAGCGCCCAGGCGCCCCAGGTGGCCCTGTCGTATCCCAACGGGGGCGAGGTCCTGGAGGGTGAGGTCGAGTTATCCTGGTTGGCCGAGGACGCCGATGGGGATGAAATGCGCTTTGCCCTGCTCTACAGTGCGGACGATGGGGCTTCCTGGCAGGTCCTGGTGCCCCTTTGGTCGGGGACGCGTTATACCCTGGATACCGCCGCGCTGCGGGGCACCAGCACGGGTCGTTTCCGCGTAGTGGCGCTGGACGGGGTGAACACGGCTCAGGACGAGAACGATGCCCCCTTTACGATACCCACCCGGCCGCCCGAGGTATGGATCGCCTCGCCCCTGGAGGGCGCGCACTTGGCCCTCTCCCAGACGGTCCTGCTCCTGGCCGAGGCGGAGGACCCGGATGGCGGCCCCATTGCCGACGAGGACTATGTCTGGGTTTCGGATGTGGACGGACCTTTGGGTGCGGGGCAGGGCCTTTACGTCTCGGACCTGGCGCCTGGTTGGCACACCATTAGTCTGACGGTGACCGATGGCCAGGGCGAGATATCCACCGAGAGCGTGCGTATCGCCGTGGGGGTCCAGTACCAGCTCTGCCTGCCGCTGGTGCTGCGGTCCTACCCATCTCCCTGAGCGTGCGGGTACCTACTTGCAGGGGCGCACGGCCGTGCGCCCCTGCGCCCTCTATGAGACGCGTTCACGGCGCTATTTGCGGAACGCTGCCTTCATAACGAGGGGCAGGTAGGCGTGGATCAAGCTGTCGGTTTGACAGCCCCCCCGCTCCAGGATACAATGTCTCCGGTATTCAACCTTTTCCTCTGGATCGCCGCTTCCTAACGGAGGTTGCCTTGAGCAAACCATCTGCCGAACGCTACATGATCGACCTGCAGCCGGCCAACCTCAGCCGCACGATCGCCAAGCTGGCCGCACCGGCTATCCTGGAAAATCTCCTGGTCACGGCCGTCTTTTTTGCCGATGCCCTGCTCATCGGCTGGCTCAAGGACGATGTCGCCCTGGCTGCCGTGGGCCTGGGCGGCACGGTCATGTTTGTGGCCAACGGTTTGTTTCAGGCCATGGCCGTGGGCGCCATCGCCCTGGTGGCCCGATTCTGTGGCGAGCGCGACCTGGCCCGGGCCGAGCACGTGGCAGCCCAGGCCCTGCTGCTGGGCTTTTTGTTCTCGGGGCTGCTGATGGCTTTGGTGATCCCGCTGGCCGATCCCCTCTTGGTGCTCTTGGGCGCCGAGCCGGACGTGGTGCGCGAGGGGGCCCGCTACATCCGTATCGTGATGAGTACCTCGCTGCTCAGTTTTCCGATGATGGTGGCCAACGGCATTATGCGTGGGGCCGGCGATACCTTTACCCCCATGTGGATTACGTTGGCGATGAACGTCTGGAATGTGGCCGCGGCGGTGCTGTTGGTCTTTGGGCCGGGGCCTTTTCCCGAGATGCGTCTGGTCGGAGCGGGTTGGGCCGCGGCTTCGGCCCGGGCCATTGGCGGTGTCCTGGCCCTGGCGGTTCTTTTCTCCGGCAGGACGGCGCTGCGGGTGCGGCCGGCCTCCCTTTTGCGCTGGGATGGTGCCCTGGTCTGGCGGATCCTGCGCCTGGCCCTGCCCAACCTGGGGGAGTCGCTCATCTCCCGGGCGGGCTATCTCGCCTTTATCTCCATTGTGACCCGGCTGGGCACGGTGCCGCTGGCCGCCCACCAGGTCGCGCTGCGGGTCGAGTCGATCTCTTTTATGCCCGGATGGGGCCTGAGTGTCTCCGCGGCGACCCTGGCCGGTCAGTATCTCGGCGCCGGCGACGAGGACATGGCCGACCGAGCCATTCGCCGCAATCTGCTCTGGGCCGTCGTGCTGATGGGGTCGGTGGGGGGCTTTTTCGCCCTCTTTGGCCGCAGTATCGTGACGATTTTTGGCAGCACGCCGGAGGTGTTGGACCTGGCCGGCATGGCCGTGCGCATCGCCGCGGTGGAGCAGCCCTTTCTCGGTGCGCAGATGGTCCTGGCGGGCGGGCTGCGCGGGGCCGGCGATACCCACACGCCGATGTGGGTGACCCTGTTTGGCGTGGCCTTTCTGCGGGTGGCCGTGGTCTATTTATTTGCCGTGGCCCTGGGTTGGGGCCTGGCCGGTGTCTGGTGGGGCACGGCGGTGGATTGGGCCGGCCGCTCGATGCTGATCTGGTGGTTCTTTCGCCGGGGAAAGTGGAAGGCGCTGCGGGTCTAATCCCAGGGCGGCTCCTGCGGCTGGGGCCAGTGGGAGGAATAGATCAGGCGGGGTTGGTGTGCTTTGATCCGTTCTATGCTTGCCCGCAGGGCGGTTTCGTCCTCGATAAAGTAGGGCTGTGGTTTGAGTCGGCCGCGGACGGGGATGAGCAGGTCGCCGGTAAAGGCGCGGCCGTCCGCAAAGAGCAGGCTGAGTGAGTCGCGGGTGTGGCCGGGGGTGTGCAGGGCGGTGGCCGGCAGGCCCAGCGCCTCCAGGCCGGCTCCGTCCTCCAGGGGATAATCCACGGGGACGTCAGGATACTTGAGGAAAGGGATGATGGGCTTGTAGACGGCATCCATCACGATGCCCCGGAGCTCGCGAGCCCGGGGCAGTTTGACGGGCCGGCCGCGCAGCTCCCGGGCCAGGGGGTGGGCGGCCAATTTGGCCCCAGTGTCCTCCAGCAGGGCCTCCAGGCAGCCGCAGTGGTCGGGGTGCATGTGGGTGATGACGACCAGGTCGAGGTCTCGGGGCTCGTAGCCCAGCGAGCGCAGCTCTCTGTAGATGCGGTTCTGCACCCAGGGCGGGCCAGTGTCGATGAGGGTGAGCCGCTCCAGCCCCTCCAGCAAAAAGCAGGTCGACATGGGCAGGGGGATGGCGTGGACGGTCAAGTTCTGAGCGTTACTTGGCATCATTGCTGCTCTCCTGGCTAGTTGTCCCTGTATCCAAAAGCAATCTCTCTGCGTATGGTATAATGAGGGTACACACGTTGCTGGAGGAGGGTGTATGGCTATGGATGGCTGGTACCGCATGGGACGCTGGGGGCCGCCGCTGCCCTCCTATACATCCTTTCAACGCGGCCGCAGCCGCGGCTGGCTACTGCTGGTTTTGCTCGTTGCGCTCGTTGCTTTGTGTCTGGCCTGGCTGCGCCCCGCGGCCGTGTACGAGTTGGACCTGGATCGTCTCTGTGCCGCGGCCGAGCAAAGAGCTATGCGTAGGGATGACGATTCACGGCTCTTTTCTATCCAGATCTCCACCTTTCGGGATGACGATCTCGATGATACCGATTTGCGGGATGAACTGGAGATCCTCTTTTCCTTCTGCTCCACCTCCAGTCCCGATTGGGATCTCTATCTCATCTTTGGCAGTGCGGAGGATGACTGGCCCAGCGTCCATTTTCTATCCTCGGCGCATCCTCCGCAGGACTGTGCCGCCCAGACACTCGTCGCCCCTTGGCTGTCCCCCCAGGAGGTGCTTGAGCGTGTTCATCAGGCCGGCGTCCTCTCGCGAAAGCAACTGCGGGCCGGGCCGGCGATGATGCTGCTGGAGCGTTGGCCGGATGGCCGGCAGGTTTGGCGCTTGTACTATCTGGGCGATTGGACGGGGTGGCTTTACGTGGACGCCTCCACGGGCGCCTTGCTCGATCCCTGAGGCGGGTCCTCCAGGGGCAGGGAGAAACCAAAGGTGCTGCCCTGGCCTACCTCGCTCTCGACCCAGATTTCCCCGCCGTGCTGTTCGACGATGGCCTTGACGATGGCCAGCCCCAGCCCGCTGCCCACTGTTTGCTGGCTCGAGGCGCCGGGGACGCGGTAGAACTTTTCAAAGATGCGCGGCAGCGCGTCGCGCGGGATGCCCATCCCGGTGTCCTGCACGGTCACGCTCGCCCGGCCGTCCTTTTCCCCCAGCCGGACCTGGATGCTTCCCTCCGTTGGGGTGTATTTGAAGGCGTTGTTCAGCAGGTTGTCCAGCACCTGGCGCAGGCGGACCGGGCTGCCCCGGACCGGGGCGGAGAGCGCGGCGACGTCGGCCTGCAGGGCGATCTGAGACTGTTGGGCCTGGGGCTCGGCCATGGCCACCGCCTCGGCCACGATCTCGGTCAGGTTGCAGTCCTCCTGGGCGCTCTCCATGCCCGCTTCGATCTTGCCCAGGTCGAGCAGTTCCTCCACCAGGCCGGCCGTGCGCAGGGCGTTGCCCTTGATGTGTTCGGCCAGTTCCTGGCCCTCCTTCTCCGCCACCATTTTCTGCAGCAGTTCGGCGTAACCGTGGATGTTGGCCAGGGGGGTGCGCAGGTCGTGCGATACGGCCGAGACAAAGTCATTTTTCATCCGCTCCAGTTCTTTGAGGTGCGAGATGTCCTGCATGACTGCCACCCAGCCCCCGCCGGCCCGCGATCCGGCCCCGATCTCGGAGACGCTGAAAAAGAGGGTGCGGCCATCGGGCAAGGTCAGCTCGGTGGGAGGGTGGGGCGGCGGCTGCAGCGCGGCCCGACGAAAGGCTCCGACCAGCGCCTCGTAGGGCAGGATCTCCTCGATGCGCCAGCCCTCGGCCGAGGTCGAGGAGACGTCAAAGGCCCGTTCGGCGGCCGGGTTGAGCAGGGTGAGGCGCAGTTTGCGGTCGGTGGCCACGATGGCGTCGGCCGTGCCGGTGACGATGGCCTTGAGCTGGGCCCGTTCCTGGGTAACCTGCTCAAAGAGGCGGGCGTTGAGCAGGGCCACGGTGGCCTGGGAGGCGATGGAGTTGAGCAGTTCCAGGTGTTCGGCGGTAAAGCGGTTGACCGTCTCGTGGGTCAGGGTCAATATGCCGGCGACCTGCTCCTGGTGGACCAAGGGCACCGTGATTACGGAGCGCATCTGCCGGTGGAAATCCTCCACAATGATCCAGCGCTCATCCTCGTGGGCGTCGGGCAGGATGGTGCCCCGGTGCTCCTGGATGACCCAGCCGGCCAGGCCATTGCGCACGATTTTGCCCAGGGCGTCCTCCTTGGTAGTGCTCAACTCATCCTGGTGGGAAAAGATGTGGCGCAGGATAGTGCCCCCCTCGTCGAGCAGGATGATGTTGCCCCGGCTGGCGCCGATGGTTTCCATGGTCAGTTGCAGGATGCGGCCCAGCATGGTGTCCAGGTCCAGTTCGGCGCTCAACTCGCGGCTGACCTGGTAGAGCAGGTTGGTCTTGTTCTGTTCGTCCAGCAGCTTTTTCTGGTTGCGCCGCAGTCGCAGAAAGGTGCGCACCCGGGCTTGCAGTTCCTCGCTTTCCGGCAGCTTGACCAAAAAGTCGTTCGCGCCGGCCTCCAGCCCGCGCACCTTGCTCTCCAGGTCGTCCAGCGAGGTCATCAGGATGATGGCCACGCTGTTGAGGCGGCCGTCCTGGCGCAGTCGCCGGGTTAGTTCGATGCCGTTCGCGTCGGGCAGCAGGACGTCGAGCAGGATCAGGTCCGGCGGGGTCTCGGCGATGAGGCCCAGGGCCTGTTCGGCATCGGTGGCTTCCCGCACCGTGTGATGGGCCTGCTCCAGGCAGCGCCGTGCCCACATACGGGTGTAGGCATCATCGTCGACGACGAGAATGTTTCCTGGAAGATCGGGCTTGCGTTCGTTCACCTGGCCCCCCTAGTACAGGGCAAAGCCGGCCACGTTTGGCCTGGCTCTAGGTCATGTGCTATCATACCCCGAAAGTTCGGCGGCGTCAAGTGGGGTGCTCCACCCTCCACCCCCCCCTCCCTGGACAAATTTTCTGGAATCGCCCCTTTTCCCCCCGGGAATATGACGCGCCCTGACAGGTATACCTGCTATACTTACAGTCGACAACACGGGTTGCTTTTTAGCAAGTTGGAGAGGGTGGATGGAAGCAGCGTACATGGACCAAATCGTCACCCGTGGGGCGAAGGAACATAACCTGAGGAACGTGGACCTGGTCCTGCCCCGCCACAAGCTGGTGGTGATTACTGGCGTGTCGGGCAGCGGCAAGTCCTCGCTGGCCTTTGACACGCTCTATGCCGAGGGCCAGCGCCGCTACGTCGAGTCGCTATCGGCCTATGCCCGCCAGTTCATCGGCCAGATGGAAAAGCCCAAGGTGGACTTTATCGGCGGCCTCAGCCCGGCCATCGCCATCGAGCAAAAGGCGGTGAGCAAGAATCCCCGCTCCACGGTAGCCACGGTGACCGAGGTCTATGACTATCTGCGGGTGCTCTTTGCCAGCATCGGTCAGCCGCACTGCCCCCAGTGCGGGCGGGAGGTGCACAAGCAGTCTGCGCAGCAGATTGTGGAGCGGGTGGCCGCACTGCCGGCCGGCCGGCGTTTCCAGGTCCTGGCCCCGCTGGCCCGCAACCGCAAGGGCACGTTCCAGGATATTTTCAGCCAGGCCCGCGCCGATGGCTTTTCGCGGGTGCGCGTGGACGGCGAGGTGCGGGACCTGGCCGAAGAGATCCGCCTGGACAAGAAGAAAAAGCACGACATCGACCTGGTGGTGGATCGCCTGGTGGTGGCAGGGAAAGGTGAGGATGGCTGGGAGACCTTCCTGGCCCGCCTGACCGACTCGGTAGAGACGGCCCTGCGGATGGGCGATGGGCTGATCATGATCGACCAGGGCGAGGACGGGGAATGGCTGCTCTCGGAGCAGAACGCCTGCCCCGACTGCGGCCTGAGCTTTCCGGACTTGACCCCGGCCATGTTCAGTTTCAACTCGCCGCTGGGCATGTGCCCCGAGTGCAACGGCCTGGGCACCAAACTCGAGTTTGACCCGGAGCGCTTTGTCGATCCCGACAAGAGTCTGCACGACGGCGGGGTGCGCAGTTGGGGCGAGCTGCGCAAGAAGCGTTCCAGCGGCACCTACAAGGCGGCCACGCAGATCGTGGAGCATTTTGGCCACGACCTGGACACGCCCTGGCGAGAGTTGTCCGAAGCATGCCGCCAGGCCATCCTCTACGGCGGCGTCAAGATCGCCTGGGAGTGGGAGGGCGACCGTTCGTCGGGCCATTTCGAGTCCGAGACCGAGGGTGTGGTCCATGGGACCCGCCGCCGCTACCACCAGACCAGGTCGGAATACATGCTGCGCCACTATCGCCAGTTCATGAGCCAGCAGTCCTGCGGCACCTGCCGCGGGCAGCGCCTGCGGCCCGAGAGCGCCGCGGTGACCGTGGGGAGCATGACCATCAACCAGGTGACCGCCCTGAGCATCGGCGAGGCCCTGGAGTGGGTGGACGGGCTCTGGCCGGAGCTGTCCGCGGTAGAACTGCAGATTGGCGAGGAGGTGCTCAAGGAGATCCGCGAGCGGCTGCAGTTCCTGATGAACGTGGGACTGCACTACCTGACCCTGGACCGGCCGGCCCCGACCCTCTCCGGCGGGGAAGGCCAGCGCATTCGCCTGGCCAGCCAGATCGGCTGCGGCCTGGTCGGTGTGCTCTATATCCTGGACGAGCCCAGCATCGGCCTGCACGCCCGCGACAACCGCCGCCTGCTGGAGACGCTGGAGCGGTTGCGGGACATGGGCAACACGGTCATGGTCGTCGAGCATGACGAGGAGACCATGCGCGCCGCCGATTGGATCGTCGACCTGGGGCCGGGGGCGGGCGTCAACGGCGGCCAGGTGGTTGCGGCCGGCCCGCCCCAGGCGATCATGGAGGATCCACACTCGCTGACCGGGCGTTATCTGCGCCGGGCATTGGAGGTGACCTCGCCGAACGGCCAGCGCCGGCCGGTCAACGGCAAGTGGCTCAGCGTGGTCGGTGCGCGGCGGAACAATCTCAAGAATCTGACGGTGCGCTTTCCCCTGGGCCTGTTTACCTGTGTGACCGGCGTTTCGGGCAGCGGCAAGTCCTCCCTGGTCGCGCAGACCCTGCACCCGGCCTTGGCCATGGCCCTGCACCGGGCCGAGAGCAAGCCCGGGGAGCACGATGCGCTGGAGGGGCTGGAACACGTGGACAAGGTCATCAATATCACCCAGGACCCCATCGGGCGCACGCCCCGTTCCAACCCGGCCACCTACGTCCAGGTGCTGGGGCACATCCGCAACATTTTTGCCCGTACCCCGGAGGCCAAGATTCGCGGCTACAAGCCGGGCCGGTTCAGCTTTAACGTCAAGGGCGGGCGTTGTGAGGCCTGCCAGGGTCACGGCCAGCGAAAGGTCGAGATGCACTTTTTGCCCGACGTCTGGGTGACCTGCAACATCTGCAAGGGCAAGCGCTTTAACCGCGAGACCCTGCAGGTCCGCTACAAGGGCAAGAACATCGCCCAGGTGCTGGACATGGACGTGGGCGAGGCGCTCGAGTTCTTTGGCAACGTGCCCAAGATACGGCGCATCCTGCAGACCCTGTCCGACGTCGGCCTGGGCTACGTCAAGCTGGGCCAGAGCGCCACCACCCTCTCCGGCGGCGAGGCCCAGCGGGTCAAGTTGGCCAAGGAGCTGGCCCGGGTCTCCACGGGCGATACGGTCTATATCCTGGACGAGCCCACCACCGGCCTGCACTTTGCCGACATTCAAAAGCTGCTGGACGTGCTGCACCGCCTGACGGACGTCGGCAACACGGTCCTTGTGATCGAGCACAACATGGATGTGATCAAGACGGCCGACTGGCTTGTCGACCTGGGGCCGGAGGGCGGGGACGCCGGCGGCTACATCGTGGCCCAGGGCACGCCGGAGGAGGTGGCGGGAGTGGAAGGCAGCTACACCGGCCGGTTCCTGCGGGGGATCCTGCAGCCGGCCGCGGCCGGTCTCGCCGTGGAGCAAATGGCCCTGCCCGCTGGACAGAGCGCATAGTTTGGAGGAGGATGGAGATGAACACACTGGAAGCAATCGCTGCCCGGCGCAGCATCCGCAGGTTCAAGGATACGCCCGTGCCCGACGAAATGATCCATACCGTCCTGCGGGCGGCGATTCAGGCCCCCTCGGGCAAGAACCGCCAGCCCTGGCGCTTTGTCGTGGTTCGGGAGGACAAACGGGACGACATGGTCCGCATTATGCGTGAGGGGATCGATCGCGTGGAGGAGTTAGGGCACGGTCTGGGCAGCAGTCGTTGGACGGCCAAGATCATGGCGCACGCTCCGGTCACGATCTTTGTCTTTAACGACGCGCAGGAGCACACGCCGGGCAATCTGATGTGGGACGAGCCCGGGGACGTGGTGGACGTGCAGTCGATCGGCGCGGCCATCCAGAATATACTCCTGGCGGCGCAGGAAATTGGGCTGGGCACACTTTGGATCGGCGACGTCTTTTACGCCTACGATCGGATCATCGAGTGGCTGGGCGAGGGCCACCAGATGATCGCCGCCGTCTCGATCGGCTATCCGGATGAGCAGCCGGGGCCGCGGCCGCGCAAGGCCTTTGACGAGGTCGTGCGCTGGCTGGACTGAGCGAGAGGGAGGAAGTGGATGGATTGGCGGTCAGCGCTGGAAACGGTGCTTCAAGTCGTATCCGAACCTCTGGCGCGGGAGCGGGCCCGCTGGGCCGTGGTCGGCTCTGTGGCCTCGGCCCTACAGGGCTGCCCGGTGCAGCCGGGGGACATTGATTTTTTGGCCTTGGAGCCGGCCGGCGTCTACCGTTTTGCCGAGTTGATGGCGGCCTACACGCCGGCCCGCTGGGATGAGCCGGTGGACGCACCGGGCTGGCGTTCGTCTGCGGAAAAACCGCTCTCGGTGGGCCCGGACGACTATGGCTTTTTCTGGCATTTCGCCCGTTGGTTCATCGACGGGGTCAAGGTCGAGATCGCCCACATCGCCCCACCGGAGCACTTGCCCACCTCTGCCGATGCTGCGGGCATCTGGGAGGCCGGCCCGGAGATCTGGCCGCACCTGCGGCAGGTAGCCTTTGCTGGTTACAGCCTGCCTGTGGCGCCGTTGGAGATCCAACTGCAGACCAACCTGCAGCGGGGTTTGGCGGAGCGGGCGCAGCAGATTGTGGACCTTTTCGCCCGGCAGGGCTACGACGCCGCCCTGCTGCAGCGCAGTTTGAGCGCAGCGAACCGGGAGGCTTTCGAGCGCATGCTGGAGCGGGAGTAGGAGATGGACCCCCACAGTCTAGCCGCCACCCTGGACGACGTACAAGAGACCTTGTTTTACGGGGGCGAACTGTCCGCCGGCCGCCTGGAAGCGGTCGCCGCCTACCTGGCCGGCCGGCAGCACCGCTCAGGGGAGTGGGCCGGCATGCTGGCTCCGACCGAACGGGATTACCACACCGGCGTGCGCCTGTTCACCGGCGAAAAGCTCCAGACCAAGCTGGCGGCGCGCCACGTGCTCACCGCCGAGACGGCCCGGCTGCTGGCCCTGCTGCGGCCGGCCGATCCGGCCCGACGCCGGGCGGAAGGGTGGCTGCTGCGGCAGTGTTTCGCCGACGGCTGCGTGATCGGCGAGTGCGCCCACTCGGCGGTGGCCCTGATGCGTTACCTGGCCGTTTCCGGGCGGGACGATGCGCCGGCCCGCCTGCAGGCCCTCCTGGCGCGGCTGTCCCGGCTGCGCAGCGGCAGCGGCCGCTGGCGGCGTTTCCCCTTTTACTACACGTTGTTGGCACTGGTCGAGATCGACCTGCCCGGGGCGCTGGAGGAACTGGCCTACGCCCGGCCGGCCGGCGAGCGTTACCTGCGGCGTGCCTCTCCCGATGATGCCTTTGGCCGGCGCCGCCGGGCGGTGGTGCAGCAGGCCCTGCTGCGCTGTGGGCGGCCGCCGGCGGTCGCACAAATGGTCCTGTTGTCCTGAAAGCTGAGAACGACCAGCAAGGAGGATGAGATGGAACGTATGGTGGCCTACTGTGGTTTGATCTGTACGGATTGCCCGGCCTTTGTCGCCACCCAGGCGGATGATATGGAGGCCCTGGAGCGCGTCGCGGCGCAGTGGCGGGAAGAGTACGACGCCCCCGGCATCACCGTCGAGTCGGTGCTCTGCGATGGCTGCCTGGGCGAACAGGGCCGCAAGTGCGGTCACTGGTCCGAGTGCGAGATCCGCGCCTGCGCGATGGGGCGCGGGGTGGCCAACTGCGGCCTCTGCGCGGACTATGCCTGCGAGCGGATCGAGGGCTTTTTCGGTTTTGTGCCGGACGCGCGGGCTGTGTTGGACGGGGAGCGGAAGGCGGCCGGTCTATAGCCGTCAGTGCAATTCCCCTCACGCCGAGCGCCTGTGGCACACGTTCAATGGCCTCTGCGAACGCTGTGGCATGGCCACGCGGATGCGGCCCTACGCTCCCCAGGTGGCCCGGCAGCTCGATCTGTTCTAGAGCAGGACCCGTTGGCCGGTGGGTTTCGATCCGCCGCCGGAGGCCATTCAGAGGGATTGATCAGGCCGGGTGGATCTTTTGCGGTAGGCCCTCCCGGGCCGAGCGATAGAGGGTTTCGATGACGGCCACGTTGGCCCGGCTGCCGCTCAAGGGGACGGGCAGCTCGGCGCCGTCCAGGACGGCGGCGGCCAGGGCCTCAACCTCGTAGACGTAGGCGTCTGGGCCGGGCAAGGCGATTTCCTCCTCTTGCTCCCCGCGGAACAGGTGGAAGGTGCTGGTCTCGTCGATCCGGAAGGGCTGAGTGCAGACCAGTCTTCCCTCTGTCCCCGATATCTCTACTCGGGTGCGAACGCTCTGCCGAAAGCTGCAGTTAAAGCTGCCCAGTGTGCCGCTCTCGTAGCGCAGCAGCCCCACAAAGCTCTCGTCGACGCCGCTGTCGCTCAGGATCTGCCAGCCAAAGACCTCCTGGGGCTCGCCGGCGATCCAGCGGATAAAGCTGACCGGGTAGCTGCCCACGTCCCACAGCGAGCCGCCGCCCAGATCGGGGCGCCAGCGCACGTTGGCCGGCTGCTCCAGCGGGAAAGAGAACGAGCCCCGCACCAGTTGGACCTGGCCCACGGCGCCATTGTGGACCTGTTGGCGCACCAGCCGCAGCAGCGGGTGGTACAGGTACATCACCGCTTCGGCGACGACCACGCCGGCCTGCTCGGCGGCGGCGATGATCCGGTCGCACTCGGCGGTGCTGAGGGCCAGCGGCTTTTCGCAGAGGACGTGTTTGCCGGCCTGTGCTGCCCGCACCGTCCACTCGGCGTGCATGCTGTTGGGCAGCGGGATATAGAGGACGTCGACCTCGGGGTCGTCCAGGAGGGCCTGGTAGCTGCCGTGGGCGCGGGGGATGTCCCATTCCCGGGCGTAGGAATCGGCCCGGGCCCGGTCGCGGCTGGCCACGGCGAGCAGTTGGGAGCGTTTGGACTGGCGGATGGCCGGGATGAGCGCCCGGTTGATCCGGGCCGTGGAGAGCAGGCCCCATCTCAGGGTTGGCTTGTCTTGAGCGTTCAAATCTTGACCTCCTCTATCCTGCTTTTTGCCCCTTGCCTTCTTCCTATCCCTTGACCGACCCGGCCAGCAGGCCGCGGATAAAGTAGCGGCTCATGATGATATAGATGAGCAGGGTGGGCAGGGCGGCGATGAGGGCGCCGGCCATGACCATGTTCCACTCTTTGATCTGGCTGCCGGACAGGTTGCGCAGGGCCACCGTGATCGGCTGCAGCTCGGGCTTTTGCAGCGTGGTGACGGCAAAGAGAAACTCGTTCCAGATGTTGGTGAACTGCCAGATGATGACGACCACAAAGCCAGGCAGGGAGAGCGGAAAGAGCACCCGCCAATAGACCCCCATGATGCCGGCGCCGTCGATGCGGGCCGCATCGATCAGCTCGGTGGGGATCTCGGCGTAATAGTTGCGAAAGATGAGCGTGGTGATGGGCAGTCCATAGACCACGTGCACCAGGATCAGGCCCCAGATGGTCCCGCCCAGCCCGATCCGGGCCAGGGTCTGGGTGAGGGGGATCAGGATGCTCTGGTAGGGGATGAACATGCCAAAGAGCATAAGCGGAAAGATGATCCGGGAGCCCTTGAAATTCCACTTGGCAAAGACGTAGCCGTTGAGCGAGCCCAGCACGGAGGAGAGGATGGTGGCCGGCACGGTCAGGTAGATACTGTTGAGCAGGTTCTGCGACAGGCCCCGCAGACCCTTTTCGGGGATGCCCGACCAGGCGGCGCGAAAGCTCTCCAGGTACAGCCCAGAGGGGGGGCTCCACAGCCGGGCCTGGTCCTGCACTTGGGCAAAGTCCTTGAGCGAGCTGGACAGCAGGACGTATACCGGGATCAGGAAGAGGATCGCCGTCAGGACCAGCATAGTATAGATGCCAAAGCGCACGGGGTCAAAGCGCCAGCGCCTCTTGTTCATAGTTCCACCTCCCGCCGCAGGCTCAAGATCAGGTAGGGAATGATGATCAGGGCGATCATCAGGAACATGATCATAGAGATCGTGGCTCCCTGGGCATAGTGGTTGCCCTGGAAGGTGGTCTCGAACATAAAGATGCCGGGCACGTCGGTGACAAAGCCCGGGCCTTTGCCGGTCATGGTATAGATCAGGTCAAAGATCTTGAGCGAGATGTGGCCCAAAAAGATGAGCGCGCTGAGGGTGATGGGGCTGAGGATGGGCAGGATGATGTGGCGGTAGATGCCGATCTCGGTGGCGCCGTCCACGCGGGCGGCCTCGCGCAGTTCTTCGGGGATGCTGCGCAGGCCGGCCAGGTACATGGCCATGGTATAGCCGATGAGCTGCCAGGCCGCGGCGATAATGACCGGGATCAGAGCGACGTGGAAGGGGCCGATGGAGCCGGTGTCGGTGTACCATTTCCAGCGCAGGGCGTCCAGTCCCACGATCTCGAGCAGGGCGTTGACCCCACGGGGCCGGTTCGCCGTGCCCGGGGCAAAGATCCACTGCCAGACCACCCCGGTGACGACGAACGAGATGGCCATGGGAAAGAGATAGATGGTGCGAAAGATGGCCTCGCCCTTGATCTTTTGGTCGAGCAGGATGGCCAGCAGCAGGCCCCCGGCGACGCAGAGCAGCAGAAAAAAGACGGTGAAAAAGAGGGTGTTCCAGAGGTCGATGCTGAACCGCTTTCCGGCGATGCTGTCGTCGCCAAAGAGCTGCTTATAGTTGTCCAGGCCGGCCCAGCTATAATTGGGCTCGATGCCATCCCATTGGGAGACCGAGACGACGCCGGTCCAGCCGATAAAGCCATAGACGAATACGGCGATCAGGATGATCGAGGGCAGGACCATCAGCAAGGCGATCCAGCGCTCTCGGCCGGCTTGTGCCATGGGATACCTCCTTTGAGGATGGCGCCGCTGGGAAGTTTTAGACTCCCCAGCGGCGCCATCCGTTCAAAAGGGACGGGGCCTCGGCTTATTTGCAGACGCCTGCGTCCTGGCAGGCCTGGGCCATGCCCGTTTGGGCGCCGGCCGCGTCCAGGTCGGCGACAAAGAGGGTCATGACGTCGTTAAAGGCGGTGGACCAGCCCTCGGAGGCGGCGGCGCCGTGGGCCAGGCTGGGGGCGATCTCGTTGCTGGCAAAGTCGTCCATGGCCGCCTGCAGGTAGGCGTCGTAGAGGGAGCGATCGCCGTCGGTGCGGGCGGGGATGGAGCCCTTGAGCGGGTTGAAGGCGTCCTGGCCCTCCTTGGAGCCGCAG
>JAFGKG010000226.1 GCA_016928715.1 Chloroflexia bacterium | reverse complement strand
GTCGCGCACGTCGACGAAATCATAGCCCCCCCGCACATAGGCCGGCAGCCGTCGCTGCGCGGCGTCGATCAGCAGCTTGCCCACCACCGAGGGCATAAAGTCGTGGGGGCCCACGATGCCGCTGGGACAGGCGATCACGGCGTCCAGGCCCTGCTCTACGCCCCGCAGTACCTCCAGCGAGGCCCGGGCCTTGGAGCGGCCATATTCGGTGGCGATCCGCCGCGGGTCAAACGGCATGCGCTCGTCGATCACGGTGCCGTGGGGGGGCTCCACCAGGGCGTGGATCGAGGCGACATAGACCAGCCGCCGCACCCCGCAGTGCAGGCAGGCCTGCACCACGTTGCGCGTGCCCCCGACGTTGACCCGCTCCAGTAGATCCTCCCGCCCCGGGATGATCGATACGATCCCGGCCACGTGGTACACGGTGTCCGCGCCGGCAAAGGCCGCCCGCAGCGAGTCCGGGTCGCAGACGTCGCCCGGGATCCGCTCCAGGGACAGCCCCTCGATCGAGCGGGTGCGGTCTCCAGGGTAGACCAGCGCCCGCACGCGTTCTTTCCGCTCTAAAAGGGCCCGTACCAGATTGTTGCCTACGTGCCCGGTCGCACCTGTCACAACGATACTCATAGCTCAAACCTCCATCCAGAAAGTTCCAACACCCTATCTAACATGTAGTTCGCACACCCGGCGGAAATGAAAGCCATAGATCGCCAGGGTAATCGCCAGGGGAAAAGAGCGCGGTCGACGCAGCAGCGTCCAAAAAACCAGCTTCCAGTAATGAAAACGCTCGACGCCGCGGATGCCCAATTGGTAGACCGAGCGGAAAAAGGCCAGGATGTACTGGGGATCCATGTGCGAGGCAAACCTGGGGGAGCGGTATTCCTCCAAAAAGGTCTTGATACGCTCGTAATAGTGCGCGGGCTCGTAGATGTGTTCCAGTATCTTTTTATAGCCCGCCCGCAGTGTCTCAATGCTCATCTTGGGCACAATGTTGGTCGAACCATCCACGTTGTCGCCGGACATTTCCTCCAGCAGGCGGTTCTCCCGCTTCAGGCGTTCGTAGAGGGGGGTTCCGTGGGGCGCCTGCAGCAATCCGACCATGGCCGTGACAATGCCGCTGCGCTGGATAAAGTCGATCTGCCGTTCAAAGATCGAGGGGGTGTCGCTGTCAAAGCCGACGATAAAGCCTCCCTGCACCTGCAGGCCGGCCCGATGGATGCGCTTGACGCTCTCGACCAGGTCGCGGTTGCGATTCTGGAACTTGTTGCACTCGGCCAGGCTGTCGTCGTCCGGCGTCTCGATGCCGACAAAGACCGTCTCGAAACCGGCCTCGACCATCAAGGCCATCAGTTCCTTGTCGTCGACCAGGTTGATCGAGACCTCGGTGTTGAAGGGCATGCCCGCCTTGCCCCGGCGCCATTCGATCAGGGCCGGCAGGATCTCTTGCTTGAGCTGGCGCTTGTTGCCGATAAAGTTGTCGTCGACAAAAAAGACGCCTCGCCGCCAGCCCAAGGCGTACAGCGCGTCCAGCTCGGCGATGATCTGCCCCGCCGTCTTGGTGCGGGGGCGGTGCCCGAACAGGGCGGTCACGTTGCAGAACTCGCAGTTGTAGGGGCAGCCCCGGGAGAACTGGATGCTCATCGAGGCGTAGTGATCAAAGTCGACCAGTTCCCAGAGCGGGGCCGGCGTCTGCTGCAGGTCGGGGAACTCGCTGCTGCTGTACACAGCCTGGGGGCAGCCTTGGGCCAGGTCCTCCAAAAAGGGCGGCAGGGTCAGCTCGGCCTCGTTGAGCACAAAGTGGTCGACGCCGCTGAACTGCTCGTGCTCGGCCGTAAAGAGGGGGCCGCCGGCCACGACGCGCAGGCCGGCCTCCTGGCAGCGGGCGATCAGATCCTCCGCCGAGGCCCGCTGCACGTTCATGGCGCTGATCATGGCCATATCGGCCCAGGCCAGGTCCTCGTCGCTCAGGCGGGTCACGTTGATATCGACCAGGCGCTTTTCCCACTCGGCCGGCAGCAGGGCGGCCACGGTCAGCAGGCCCAGCGGTTGGTGGGCGGCCTTTTTGCGCACGAACTTGAGTGCATGCTTGAAACTCCAAAAGGTATCCGGGAACTGGGGGTAGATCAGCAGGACGTTCAACATAGACTCCTTTCAACACAGCGTGGCCGACAAAAGAACGAGCCCACGCGGCTCTCACTTACTTGGACACCAACATGGGCCGAGCGGTTTCAAATTCTATTGACCTTTGCTCCGCAATAGTGTAAAACAGGGAGCGTAAGAGTTCACTATAGGGCTGGAGAAGCAAGTTCCTCATCCAGAAAGCATCCGAATTCTGGCGCAAGGCCACACGGTTTGAGCCATGGCAAAGCCATGTACGCAACGTTCAAGGGGAGAGCAGCTTGTTGCCGCCAAGAACAACTATCCGGCTACAGTATATCCGCACATTCTCCCGGTGCCAGTGCTGGCTTCCGGATGTGTCCGTTGCCCCATCGGGGGTGACGGGCTTTTTTTATCGGCGCAGGGGATATATTTTGTCACCGGCTAAAGCCTCGATTCCTGTCCAGGGAATCGAGAGCTTTTACGGGCCTTTCCGGAGTCGAGGCTTTAGCCGGTCAACTCTGGGAAGTTATTTAGCCTCAAATCCTAACCCGGCTGAGCCGGAATCGAAAAGGAGAGAACCACAAAGGGCACAAAGGACACAAAGGTTTTCCCCTTCGTTCCCTTTGTGTCCTTTGTGGTTGAGTAACTGCTCAGGCTATCCCTGAAGAACAGGGAATGAACGGACGACCGAGCAGGGCACTCTGAATGGACTCGATGACGTTCAGTCCG
>JAFGKG010000225.1 GCA_016928715.1 Chloroflexia bacterium | reverse complement strand
GATTGGCCTGCGCCGGAAGCGCGGCGACTTGGGCCGGGAGGGTGACCTGCTCCAACCCGTCGCGCAGTGCGAGCAACGGTGCGGCCAAGTCATCAAACAGGTTGGGATCAAGCTCTCGTTCGACCAGTTCCTCCGGCAGGCGGTCCAGGGCAGCCTGCAGCCGTCGGCGGGCCTCGTCCCGCCAGCCAGCCAACAAGGGGTCCAGCTCGAGCAGCGCCCGGGCCTTGAGGCTCTGCAACTGTTTCCATGTCTCCCCGTCGGCAAAACCCGCAACCGTGGTCGCTGCCTCGTACTCATCCAAAAAGGCTCGCAGGCTACTGTTTGGATCCAGGAGATGGGCGATCGCGTCGAGGTCATCCTTGAGTCTGTTCATCTCGGTGAACTGGGCAGCGTGCCTGCTCTGGAAAATCGCGTGCGCTTCGATGGCCTTGAATCCAACTTCCAGGGCATCCCGGCCGCCGTGGATCTCCTGCACGCGGTGGACCGGTTTGACTAGATCCAGCACTTTGCGCCAGCCCTCCTCTCCCTCAATAAAGCTGTCCGGCAGGGGCATCCCCGAACCACTGGCCCAGAGTTGGACGGTGCTGGCCTTGGTCAGCACCGCGTGGGCCAGCCCTCCCGCTACCTCGCTCAAGGCGGCGGTGGTCTCGTCGATGTTGCGCCGCCTAGCCAAGCGGATGAGGAAACTGCGCGTTTCGGTGAGCACCTCGGGAGAAATCTCAACCTCCTCCAGAATCAGCTCGACTTTGTTGAAGGTCTTGCTCACACGTAGTGCGTCGACCAGTTCGGGATCGGCCGGATTGTTGTAGGGCTTTTTGTTGATGCGTACCTCGACCGCCCCGGCCCGTACCAGGGCGGCGACTCCCACACGGACAGCGTTGGGGTCCCAGCCAAAGGGTGGTGCCTCAAAATCCTTGAGAAGACCGTCACCCAAGACTCGCCGTTTGTTGTCTTGCTCGGTAGCCAGGTAGATGCGTATGGCGTCCAGCAGCGGGCTGGCGGGGTTGAGGTTGCCGGCCTGGTCGTAGAGCTGCAGCGGGATAACATCGGCTGGGAGCGGGGATTCGCCGGCTAGCACCGCCTGGATGGCCTTTTGGTCGTTAGTAATGCGGAAAGGCATGCGATCAAACTTGGTATAGATTGCCGGCCAAAAGGCGGCCATTTCTGCATGCAGGGCCGCCGCAGGAGACTGGCCGGCAGGAACAACGAGAGCGCGACTGGAACCCCGAAAGATTACCCGACCGGTGCGCAGGCCTTCCTTCAATCCCTCCACCACCCGATCGGCGAGCTTGGGCAAATCGTCGGCCTCGCGTTCCAGGGCCAGCCGGCGGGCCTCCTCGGAGCGGTGGGGATCGCCTTTCCACCGTTCGATGACCTCTCTGGTCGCTAGATAACGGGTCAAATCCCGTTCAAATCCACGCACCCGCCCCGAGAGGAAATAGATGGTATACTGCTCTCCCGGCAGCAGGCTGTCGTTTTCCAGCATGTCCAGCGTCTTGCCACCAAGCGCGGCAAAAGCCGACACCAGGCTGAGCGTGACGTGGCCATCTGTCCCCGAAACAGCGCTCTGGTCGATCTGCAACCTGACTGGAAACTCTCTGCCCTTGTAACTGACCAGGTTGGATTCCAGCCAGTTCCGCCAGTGAGACTTGCCAGGCTCCTGGACAAAGTGCGTGCGGAATCCTGCTTCCCGCTCCTGTTGTTTGTACTCTAGCTCAACTGCACTCACTTCCTCCTCAAAGGTGCGCCGCTCGCCGGTCAGGAATTCGTATTCCTCACCGATGCGGGCCACCAGTTTGGCCTTTATCAGCCGCTCCAGCTCCGGATCGACCCGGGCCAAAATGGTGGGAAGATCCTCGTCGACGCTTTCTACCAGCAGGCGGGCAACATTCTCGCGTGTACGAGGGATATAGGCCAGTTCGCGGATCAAATAGAGTACCTCTGCCACCCGCAGGGTCAGGCCAGTGGCCCCCGGAACGGCGTCCCTAATCCGGGCCAAGTCGCTGCGTACGTCCGGGCTAACCTCACCCTCGCCGGCCAGGTTGGCATAGATCTCATCAAAACTGACCAGAGCGCCCACCGCTTCATCAAGATAGGGACGGCGACCGGCGCGGAGGACGTCCTGCGTAATGGCCAGCAGGGTACGGGTAGAACCACTCATCTGCTCGCCACGGCCGCCTTTAGAGCGCAACGATTTGACAATCTCGGGGATCAGGTGCACCTGGTAGGGCAGGAAGGGGTAATAGACCGGAAATTTCTCCTCAGTGCAGGGTGGCAGCGTTTGGCTGACGTTGGCCAATTCCCCCACCCCCCGCAGCATACCGCCGTGGGTGATGTACAAAGACTTGAGTTCCTGCCGGCCGGCAATCTTTTTGCGCAGCAGGCGGTTTTCCAGGACCAGCCCGATGTTTTCGGTGGTCAGGGGCAGTTTGAAACGGAAGCGGCCCTCGGCCTTTTTCATATCAGGTTCCAGCGCTCGGGCTTCCCGGTATACCGATCCCATATCGCCGTGTGTCGTAACGATGAGCCAGATTTTGCCTTGCCCCTGGTGTGCCGATTCCTCAATCAAAGCTTGCAGCTGGGCCAGGCGGTCCTTGTCGTTGCCAATCCACTGTCCCGACTCGTCGAGCACCAGCAGCAGCCGCTGCAGCTTTTTCTCGTCCTTCTCGCGCTGCTTCAGGTCGGCCAGGATTGTGCCCACCAGGAAATCGACGTTGTAAAGCTCACCCCGCTCGGCTTCCTGGAGAGCCCGACGTACATCGTCCGGGGAGGCAAAAGCCTCTGGAGCTACCTGGCAGGCAGCGGCATAGAGGTGGGCGCTGTAGAAAGACGGATTCTGCTTCACGTCCTCCCACGGCCTTTTTGCCCGGGCGGCTACCGCGTCGTGAAGATCGGCCAGCCGGCCTATCCGGTCCAGCTCCGCCTCGATAACCCGCGCGTAGACCAGGTTGCTGCTGTATCCCTGGGCCTGGTAGTATTGGGAGAGCAAAGGAGCGGCCAGCGGCCGGTCCTTGCTGTCAACGAGGGCGTTCAAATTGAAGGCCAGTGTTCGGGTGGCGCACTGATCCATTCGCTTAAGCCCGCGCAGGATCGAGCCGCGGCGCGGGGCATCGGCGGGGATACGAGCAGCAAAGCGATCGCATGCGGATACGCCCTCCAGCATGCGGTTTTCCACCAGCAGGGCCATCATCTTGGCCAGGTATGATTTACCCGAGCCAAAGTATCCGGAGATCCAGACCCCGATCTCGGTCATTTTGGTCAAAAAGGTATCAGTGTAGTGCTCGATAAAATCATCTATGTAACGCTCAATGGAGGGTGTTACCACATAGCTGCCAATCTCGGCAGCCAGTTTACCTTCATCGGCTGTCTCGGCAACCTTGACCACCGGATCGATCTTTTCCTCGACGCGGGTCTCAAAGAGCTCGGCGATCCTCATCAGCCTTCTCCTCCTCTGAATTCACAACAGCTCTCCCCGGTACATAAACTCTTCCTTCCGTCCGACAAAGCGGTAGGTCCGGGCATCTTGAAGGATCCCCGGTATCAGAACAACTACAGGACCGTTTAGCAGCGTATGGGCCTCATCCCACAGGGACTGCATCACATCTCGCGGGCCAGCGACCGGAAAGAGAGCTGCTAAGCGCTCCAGGCTAATAACCGGCTTGCCATGGCCAGGCTCGGCCAGAGCAGAGCGGACGGCATCAGTTATGGCATTGAGCCAGAGCCGGCCAAGTTCGGCATGGGGATCGGAGCCCGGCATTGGTTGAGTGAGTACGGATACAATATTCTCTGCCCCCATCTCGGCCACGACCTGCTGAGTTACGTCTAGCAAATTCACTGCGCGTACATCCAGATGAGGCTGGAGTGCAGCGGTTTGGATATGCCATTCCTTAAGCACTGCCCTCTCGACCTCTTCCGGGTAGACCAGGGCCAGAAAGGGAGCCCCCGTTGTACGCCCGATATAGTCGTAGCGATGGCGGAGCCGCCCGACCGCTTCACCGATTTTCCAACGCCAATCCACTATTGTCATTGCCCCATGCTCCATTCCTCGGGAGTATGCAATACCACTGTATCGCCGACTCGCTCGAACTGGATACGCCGCTCCTGGGCCAGGCGTCCCAGGTGGCCAGCAACATCGTTCTCGCTGCAGAAGAATAACCGCCAAGTAGAATTGGATAACACCTCCGCTCCGCGCTTGCCTTCCGCGGTTAGGATGTGCAGGATATGTTCTGCTGTTGACAGGGGTAGCAGGGGGCGGGCCAGCCTTTTCTTCTGTCCTCCCTCCAGCACACCGAAATCGCGCAGGGCTGTCAGGATACTGGTAGATAGCTTGCGTCGGGTACTCTCGGCCCAACGTTGTATCTGAGGTTGCGTCTCAGCAGCCTGGTCGAGAAGGAATAGGATCTCTTGGGGAGAAACGATTTGTTGCGCATCATTGCGCCGTCCCCAGAGGATTTTGGTTACAAAATCATAGGTAAGGTGATCGGACAATGCGTAGTGCAAGTAGAGCAGTGAGACAAACTCGTTGCTGTGAGGACTGTATCCATAGGCGACTTGGAGATCCTGAAGCCCCCATTCTGGTTGAGATAGGTACATATAATGAATGGCATCCCAGATCCGCTCACGGGTAGAGCGAGCACGCTGGGAGAGGATCACACCATCCAGCGCGAGCGTGCGCAGTGCACCCAGCGACATTCCCAGGCGAAGCTTCTCTACTACTTTACCCGTCTCTCCGATCAGGGCACCTTTGGAACTGTTGCGGGCACTGTAGGGTCCTGTATCACGAAAGATAGAAGTGGTGTTGTTCTGCTCATCTCGCATATTGCTATCATTGTTTTGTACAATCATCCGTTGCTTTTCCCCCAAAAAAATAACAAGGTGCCCCTATTGACTTGGGCGGGCCCTTGTGTTACACTGTCCTTGCCAGGGCGGTGGGGCCCGCCTTGGCCGCCGCCTCGGGCTCTACGAAAGCGCCGAGGCTTTTTCTTTTCCTTCAAAAGCATTATACTATATGGCCCAGCGCGGGTCAACGTTTTCCGCGGCCCAAGGAGAACTGTATGTTCCGGAGGGCTCCCGGGGTGGCCGGTAGCCGGAGGATTTGTTTGGAGCCAATCAGCCGGCCCGCCCGGCAAACCTCCTCCTCGATAGAAGACCCTCTACTCGGACAACTCTATCTTTCCACGTTCAGCGACGACCTCTCCAGCTTTCGTGCCACGTCCTTAAACGAGGACTGCGCGTAGATCGCCGTGGTATCCAGGCTGCTGTGCCCAAGCAGGGCCTGGAGCTCCACCAACTCGCCAGGATTCTGCTCAAGGTAGGAAGCGGCAAAAGTGTGCCGCAAACTGTGGGGTGTAATCCCCTCGTCCTCCAGGCCGGCCATCTCGGCGCACTTTTGCACGACCAGTTCGACCATCCGCGAGGTCAGACTATTCCCTCTCTGG
>JAFGKG010000224.1 GCA_016928715.1 Chloroflexia bacterium | reverse complement strand
CTCCAGCAGGGGTTGCCCCTGGGGGGCGGGTGCGCATTTCCCCGGGGCGGGGATGGGGTGTCCGTGCGGATCCCCGGCGGGATGCCCCAGTTCGGCGTCCATCCGCTGTAGTTCCTCCGGTGTTGTCTCGTGTTCGCGGCGGTGGGCTTCGGCGTGGACCGCCTCCAGGGGCATGCCCTCCCGTTCGACCAGGTACTGCTCCCAGATGCGGTGGGCCCGGATCAGGTAGTGGGCATGTTCCTCTCCTGTCTCGGTCAATTGCAGGCCGGCCTGCGCATCCCCCTTGACCCAGCCGTAGGCAAAGAGCGCCTCTGCCAGGGTTCCCGCCAGCTCTTGGGGGACGCCTGCGGAGCGGGCTAGCGCTTGGCCATTCCAGTCTTGCCCGGTTTGTTGGAGTGTATAGGCTGCTTTCAGCACGTCCTCCGGTTCTAGGGGCCAGTGTGCTGATTCGGGTGCGGGTACCCGGGCTATGCGAGCCGGCCGGCGATATTGCCACAGCGTCCAGAGCCAGAGGATGGCCAGCAGCAGCGAGAGGGCCGGCCAGAACGAGTCTGGGAATTGCATATTTTCCTCCCCGGCCCGGCTGAACCGGACCCAAAAAGTAAGGGCCTGTAAAAGAATAACTTGCCGGTTTTGCGGCCTGTCCTCTGTCACCGGCTAAAGCCTCGACTCCGAAAGGACCCGTAAAAAGTCTCAAATTCCCGGGCCGGAGTTGAGGCTTTAGCCGGTCAAAAGCAAAGTTACGTTCCTGATGACTTGGCCTGCGGGCCGCTCTGTAGGAGCGGCGACTTCTGGCTGTCTCGCGGCCTGGCCCGCCCCACCACGGTCCTGGCGCTATGGACGGACGGCGGTTCACGCCGAGCCGGGGACCTGCCTTTCTAGCGAAAGAAGGCCCGTCCGTGAAACGAAAAGGCGTCCCGGGCTTTTGCCACGCAGCAGGGACGCATGGGGGGCAGTGGGTCCTCGGCGCTGTAGTAACGGGCCTCGATCACTTCCTGCATGTCGGCCTCGAGTTTTCCTCCCAAGACGCGGCACTCGAACAAACTGGTCACCGGCTGCACCTGGTCGCCGTTGGGGTAGGCAAAAGCGTACTCGGGGCTGGAGTAGACGCCGATCAAGGTCACCGGCTCGATTCTGAGCCCGACCTCTTCGTACACCTCTCGTTTGAGAGCTTGCTCGGCCCCCTCGCCTGGCTCGATGGCGCCGCCGGGGAACCCCCACAGGTTCACTCCCTCACTGCGCCGCAGCAGCAGGATGCGCCCCTGCGCATCCCGGATGCACGCCGCCACGGCGGGGACCAACAAAAGATCGTGCCCCACGCATCCGCGCAGTCGGCCCAGGTAACCCGTTGCGCCCATCTCAAGCTCCTTTTTCATCGTACTTTGAGCACCTCCCATTTATCCATAACGGGCCATTGTACCACATTGCCGGGGCAAATGCAATTTTTTTTACCCCCCCCCTTGCCCCAATCCACTCTCTGTGTTACAATGGACCATAGGCACAACGATGAGGGTGATCACTGGATCAAGGAGAGTTTGAATGGAGGCGCTGCGGACGATCGCTGTTATGCTGCCCCTGGCCTTGGCCTCGGGGATCAATCTCTATGCCACGGTCCTGGTCGTGGGCTTGTGCATCCGCTTGGGTTGGGTGACGAACTATCCGGCCAGCCTGGAGGTATTGGGCTCGGTCGCCATCATTATTATCGCCGGCCTGCTCTTCCTGCTCGAGTTCCTGGCCGACAAGATCCAAGTCATTGACAACATCTGGGACGCCCTGCATACCGTGATCCGCCCCCTGGGGGCGGCCCTACTGGGGCTGGCCATGTTCAGCGAGGTCGATCCCCTGATGGCGGTCATTGCCGCCCTCTTGATGGGCAGCATCGCCCTGGTCTCGCACAGCGGCAAAGCCAGCGGCCGGTTGGCCCTCAACGTGGTCAGCCCGGCCGAGAACGTCAGCAATAGCATTGTCAGCGTGGTCGAGGACCTCTTTGCCGGCACGTTGTCCTTCCTGGCCTTGAGCGTCCCCTTTGTGGCGGCCGGCATCGCCCTGGTCCTTATCGTCCTGCTCATCCTGCTGATCCCGCGCCTGTTGAGCGGGGTCTGGTTCACCCTGCGGGCCGCCCTGACCCGCATCAAGGGCCTGGTCCGGCCGGTCAGCCAATCGGATCCGCTGCCGGCCACCCACCGCGTGCACCTGCAGCCCCTGACGCCCCAATGGACCTCGCTCTGTCGGGGTCAGAGCATCCGGGGGGGCAGCGGCCGCAATGGCTATGTTTCCATCACGGAGGAAACGCTGGCCTTTAGCTACAAAAAGGGCGGGCACATCCGGACCTGGCAGGTTCCTCTGGCACAGGTCAGCGCCGCCCGAATCAATTCCCGCGCCTTGATCGACGTGCTGGAGGTCCAGTACGTGGACCCGCGCCAGCGTTCCCAGTCGGCTCGCTTTGCCTTTCTGAAGGACCGCTCCGCCCTGGCCGAGCAGTTCCTCGACCGGCTGAGGCCGGCCAACTAGCGCCGCCCAAAGAGCAGCCGCAGGAACAAATAGATCACCAGGATCAGACCGCCCACCAGGAGGAGGAACCCGCCGATCTTGAGCGGGATCCAGATGACGATGCGAACCTTGGACCAGATCAGGAGCAGGACCAGGATCACGGCGGCCCAAAAGAGCAATCCTCCCAGACGATTTTCCGACATGACTTTTTTTCCTTTTGGGGATAAGAGACTAAATCCGAGTTGCCACGGTTTGAACGTGGGGTCGCGGGTCCATTCTACTATACCGCTATACGCAGGTCAAGGCGAGTTGTTTCAGGTGACTGTTCAGTTATAGGTGGACTATCCAAAAAGTGGGCCACGCTCCCCATCTGGGAGCCCAAAATAGCCCGGCAGTGGGGAGTAGAACCGCTATGTGGGTTGCTTTTG
>JAFGKG010000223.1 GCA_016928715.1 Chloroflexia bacterium | reverse complement strand
CGGATAAGCGGATAAAGCGGCCGGGGCTCCTCCGGCCCCGTCGCGCTTCCACGCGGCGGTGCTCTGAATCACTGAGGCACTGAGTAAGTGAGCACACTGAAAAGGCCTGGCTGCTCCTCCGCCAAGCCTCCTCCAGCCTTGTTCTGCCTGCATTCGGTCGGCGGTGTCTGAATCACTGAGGCACCGGCCTCAAAGAGAACCCCTGCCGCCCCAAGATGAGCCCTGAACCAGCTCTGCTCAGTGCCCTCATCTTTTGTCAGTGTCTCAGTGATTCAAACCCCGACCCTACCGCTAACCCCCGCCAGGCCAGGGCCAGCTCGCTGCCCAGCCGGGTACCGTCGGCGTCTCAACCTTTTCTTTAACTTTATTCCCTACGGTTGGGTGGATAATCCCCAGCGAAACTGTATCGCGCCCTCCAGCAACACCTGCACATCCCAAAGAGCCGTACCGTCAGTAAAGCCAAGGAGCCGGGCGGCTCCATTTTCTAAAAACAAGAAGGTTGTCCCATCGGGGGACCAAAGGACTGTACCCCAGCAACTTTTCTTCCAAAGCTGACAGCAGGATGGTACAGGTAGGGGGGCAATATACTCCAATGTACTATTGTCGCGCAATAGAAAGAGCCCCGATTCAGGTCCTGGACTGTTGGTACACTTTCGATTAGCAAATCCCACGTTGCCATTGTAAGGTAGGCTATTTCCCCCCCACTTCTTGCAATACGATAATCCACGATTACCATATTCTCCTCAAACGAAGTAAGGGCTTTGGGTGAATCACTCCCGGAAGGCCAGTACCATAATTGGCCACTACGGAGGAAGTAGAACGCCCCCGGCATAGAAAACGTGGGTAGCGTGATCGGCACTTTGGATGGTACTAGAGCAGGTAACGGCGTGGCTGTTGGTATAGAAGACTGGATTGTAGGAGTTGCTGTTGCCACAGAAAGGGGAGGCTCGGTCAAGATTGTTGGTCTGGGCTGGGTTATAGTAGGAACATCTCCCCGACTATCGACCGTTTCCACCCGCAGGGCAGAGGGCCCCAGGGTGCACGACCGTCCAACAAAGCAAACCAGGAGTACAAGCGCTCCTAGCGCTGCCAGTCTCCCCAATCGATTCATCGTTCCCCCTCCACCTCCGGTTGCCCCAAACGTTCAACCGTCAACGTCCAACCGTCAACTGATAACGTTCCACCGCTTACTCGATCGCCAACCGATAGCCCGTCTTTTCCCGGAAGGCGGACTCGATCTCGGCGCGGCGGTCGGGATCGGGGGCCGGCTCCAGGCGCACCACGACCTCGCCGCGGGAGACGTGGATGCTGGGCCCCTTGACGATGGTCGCCCCCTCCGATGAGGCCAGGGCGCGGGCCTCGGCGGCCAGGCCCACCTGGTTGGGGTTGGAGTTGACGTCCAGCGGCCAGCCGATGCGCTGGGAAAGCTCCTGCAGTTGGTCGCGGTAGCGCTCGCCCACCTGGGGCGTGATGAAGGAAAGCATGATGCGGCCGCCCTTGAGGCTGGTCTTGTAGAGCGTGCTGCCGGCCAGCTCCCGCCGCAGCTCGACATAAGCGGCGTTGATCTCCCAGGGACCTTCCCCGGTCGACTCGACGGCCGGCACGGCCGGCGCGGGTCCGGCGGCCCGTTCGACGAGCAGATCAAAGCCGGTGGACTCTCGATAGACACGAGCCGCATCCCAAAGCTCCTCGGCCTCGGCCCCGCCCTCTCCCGCCACGGTAACCGCGACCTGGCGCTGCTCGCGATAGATGGAGGGGCCCTTGACGACGGTCCACGCTGGGGGCAGGCACTCCTGCACCATCAATCCCAGGGCCAACTGGTTGGCCTCGGGCTTGATCTGCGGCTCCCAGCCGATCCCCTCGATCTGTTTCAGCAGCGGGCCATAGCGCTCCTCGATGATGTCGGGGAAATCAAAGACGAGCTGGAGCACGCCCTCGTCGGCATAGTAGCCGCACTTGCGCAGGCGGGCCTCGGGCGGAAAGAGGCTCTGCGCGTGGGCCAGGGCCTGGTTGGGCTCCATGCGCTCCTCGATGCGCACGTAACCCTCCGGGGAGCGTTGGGCGCCGGCGCGCAGCAGGCAGAGGGCCACGGCGGCCGGCTGCAGGCGCGGCGGGCCGGGCAGGCGTTGAGCGGCGACGATCTCTTCCAGCGGGCGGGGGGGGAGATTGGCCGGCAGCAGTTCGGCGGCGTCCAGTTCGGAGGCCAGGCGTTCGACGGTGCGGGCGTCGTTCTCGCCGACGCAGTCCTGCAGTATCTCCAAGAGATCCTCCGGCCAGCAGCGGGCCGGCTCCCCGGCGATCATGACGTGGTCGCGGGCCTTGCCGGCGGCGCAGCCGGCGTGCAGGCGGCCCTCCTCATCGCGCAGGATGACCAGCCGGCCGAACAGGTCGGGCAGTTCGTCCAGGCGCTGGCGGCGCTGCCGGCCCAACTCGACCTGGGGCCGGGTGCGGGCGCGACAGCGGCCCTCCCGCTCTCCGAGCATGGTAAAGTAGAGGTCGTCCTCCAATAGGGCGGCGGCGACCTCTTTGGCCCGCTCGGGATCGCCCCACCAGGCCCGGGCCAATTCCTCGAGGGTAAAGGTGCCCCCGCCGGGATCGCCCACGGCCTGCCAGAGGTGCTGCAGGTCCAGCGGCCGGCCCTGGCCCAGGTTGTCGGCCCGCCGGAACGAGACGGAGGGGGCCACCCGGATCTCGACGGTCTGGCCCAGGCGCGGCTGCATGACGATGCGGCCGCGCTCCTGCAGAGAGCCGGCCAGGCTCTCCCGGGCGGACTCTTCGCCGTGGACCAGGACCACGCGGGGGACGTCCAGGGCCTCCACCAGGCCCAGCAGTTGGCCCTCGTCGGCGTGCGCCGAGAGGGAATAGGTGCCCAACTGGCACTGCACCTCGACCTTGTCAGGCCCCAGCCGCAGGGTCCCCTGGCCGCGCTCGGCCATTTCCTGCAGGCGCCGGCCCGGGGCTTCCTCGTCCTGGTAGCCGGTGAGCAGGATGGCGTTCTCGGGCCGGCCGGCCAGGTGGCGGGCGTAAAAGACCGAGGGCCCGCCGGCCAGCATGCCCGAACTGGAGACCATGATCCAGGGACCCTCGCTGCGCACAAGCTCTTCGCGCTGGCCGGCGTGCAGCACCGGGTGGATCCATTCGCCAAAGAAACCGCCCTCGCGTTCCTGAAAGGCCGGGGAGAGCGCGTCCGGGAACTGCTGGTAGACGCCGCAGATGGCCCGGACCATACCGTCGGCCCAGACGGGCACCTCGGGCAGTTCGCCCCGCTGGCGAAAGGCCTCCAGGGTGAGGAGCACCTCCTGGGCGCGGCCCAGGGCAAAGGCGGGGATGAGGACCTTGCCGCCCCGTTCGAGCACGGCGGCCACGGTATCGACCAGGCGGCGCTCCTCGGCGGCGCGATTGGCGTGCAGCCGGCCGCCGTAGGTGCTTTCCAGGACGATGGCATCGGGCCGCAGGCGCGGCGGTGTCAGGCCGGCCACGGTGCGTTGGGGCGAGACCGAGACATCGCCGCTGACCAGCAGGCTGCCCTCGGCGCTCTCCAGGTAGACCATGGCCGCGCCGGCGATGTGGCCGGCGGGATAGAAGGTAGCCGCCAGCCCATCCGCCACCAGGAGGCGGGCGTGAAAATGGGCCGGCACCAGGGAGTTCATCAGCCGCTCCACGGCCACATCGTCAAAGAGGGGCAGCTCGTCCTCCTCCTCCAGGCGGTTTGACATAATTTTCCGCGAGTCCAGGTGCAGCACCTGGATGAGGGCCATGGTCGCGGGGGTGGCATAGACGGGGCAGGCGTAGCGTTCGCAGACCAGTTCCAGGCAGCCGCTGTGATCCAGGTGGGCGTGGGTCACCATGACGGCATCGAGTTCACCGGCCCGGTCGACCTGGGCCAGGTCGGGCAGTTGGTCGCCGGTCAGGCCATAGCGGGCCTTGGGCGAGGGGCGCACGCCGGCGTCGATGAGCACACGGCGGCCGGCGATTTCGACCAGCAGGGCGCTGGCACCGACCTCGTCGGCGCCGCCGAGAAATGAGAGTTGCATTGGGAGTTTACCTCCTTTTTTCATTACTGGACAGTCCGGACAATTGTACCATACCTTCGCGGACGCTTCAAACAGGCGCGTGGGGACGTTAGGACGTTCGCGCGTTGGAACGTTGGAGGGGCAAGAGCATACAATTTCTCGCGAGTTGGCGCCCCCGACAGGCGCCTGCCAAAGTGTGTATAATTTCCGGCCGGCCAGGACCTGGGCGCCCACTGCGCGATCCCTTGCTTGGGAAACCCCTGTCCTTGCCCAGTCACAGTGTGAAAGGTTTCTGCAAGCCCAGGGCCCATTCCAACAAGTCGCCCCGTGCCAAGCTGCCCCGTGCATTTCCGGCGCCAATGCTGGAGGCCAGGGTGTGTACAATTTTTCGGCTTGTCCCCTCCATATTGACATCTTTTCCCCGGCGCCGACCAGGCTGTATACAATTTATCCACAGTGCGCTCACATGTGTGAATGTTTTCCAGGGCTGCGGCTGGGAGATAACACGACACGGATTGCACAACCCGGATTCTTCAGATTGCACGGATAGTATAACACGGATTTCGTGGAGGGTTCAGCTACGGGCCTGCTATAGACCTTCAGATAATGATTTGGACAAAATCGGCCGATTTAGGGCTGAATAATCTTGCCTCATGTCAAAAACATTATCTGAACATCTATAGTTGTCTATAAAATCGGTGTCTCGTCATCCGTGTAATCCGCGAGTCCGTGTTGTGCACAACGCCCCGTATGTTAACTCGTATGACATCGTCTGTAATTAACGTATGTAGGGCGCAGATCAGGGCATTATTTTCCCCTGGTTGGGCCATGTCGTGGCGACGTGGGGGCTATTTTGTGGCGACGTGGGGGCTATTTTGTGGCGACGTGGGGGCTATTTTAGAGAGGTTTTTGGGCATATAGGGCATTATTTTGCCCTGGTTGGCTGGCGACGTGGGGGCTATTTAGAGGTTAGAAGTAGGAAGAAGGCGTAAGGGTTATTCGAACAGGTCGCCGTAGGCGCCGTTGGGGCCATACTTGGCGAAATCCAACCCTTCGCGGGGGGCGCGGGGGACGCGCCATTCCTCCCGCAGGGCCTGGAGGACCCAGCCGGCCGGATTTTCGATGCGCGCGCCCTTTTGGCGGGCCTGCTCGACCACGTCCCAGACCCGGGGCAGGCCGTAACGGGCGATCAGCTCGGCGGTGCGTTCGCCCAGGCCGATGTCCTGCAGGTAGCGCTGGATGCGCTCCTGCTCCAGGTTGGCCGGGGCGTAAGAGGTGCCGGCCGGCGGGGCCAGGCGCAGCAGGTCCATCTCCACCTGCAGGCGTTCCCGGCCGGCTGGGCTGAGCTGCCAGCCGAGCTGATCGATCCGCAGCGGCAGTTGGCCGGCGGTCTCTCCGCGCTCGATCGCGTCGAGCCAGATATCGACATAACGCATGTCGTCCTGCAGATTGGCCGCGCCGGCGACCAGCAGCAGCTCCAGCAGCCCGCCCGGCGCCTCGGTGACCTCGTAGACGGTGGACTTGCGCTCGACGATGTCGCGGTGCAGCCAGCCCAGGTGTTCCAGCGCTTCCAGTTCGGGCAGCCGCCAGCTCCAGCGCAGGCCCAGGGCTTCCTCCAGCTCGCGGCGGCTGACGTTGACGGGCTCTTGGCCGCGGTAGGGACTGGCCGTGTTGGCCAGATGCAGCAAATAGAGAAAGATGCCGGCCGCCTCGATGCTGAGGTCGGGGCCGCGCTCAAAGTAGCGCACGACCTGGCCCTGGACCAGCTCGCCAAAGGGCAAAAACAAGCCGTGGTGCACCTGGTCATAGTGCCCAAAGCGCAGCTCGGCGTGCTTGTCCAGCAGCGCCTCCGGCTCGTACAGCGAGTGCAGCCAGCAGGCGGTGCCACCGCCGCGGCCGCGAATGCCCTGGGTCGAGATCAACCCCACCTGGCCGAGGCGCTCTTCGATGTTGCGGTAGTGGTGGTTCTGCAGGCGGAAGAGTTCGGCCGGCAGCGAGCGGGGCATGCGGATGGCCTGTTGGTGGGGGCGCCAGGCTTTGCGCAGCCAGATGTAGAGGACGGGATCTTTGGCCTGCAGGCGGCGCCCGCGGACGTACTGCCAGACGGCGTCGGGCAGCGCCTCCGAGCGGGCGCGATTGCGCCAGGCGACTCGCAGGGCGAGGTCCTCTGGTTCTGTGCCGAGCAAGGGTTCCCGGTCCATGGCCACCCTTTTCTGGGGAAAACGCCGGCCCCCAGGTAAAGCGGGGCCGGAGAAGGCCTGAAGCGATTGTGCACATAAAACACTTGCGCTCTGCTTCAAGATATGGTATACTGGGAACTGAGGAGTTGCAAAACTCTGCGGTCCCCAGACCGCGCCGCTGCCCGCCGACCGGCCCCGCAAAAAGCCTCGGTGGGCAGACGTTTTTCCCTCCGGCCTGGCCTCACTGTCCCAGACGTGGGGTTTTCGGCGCGTGCGATCTCCTTGGGTTTGGGCGCCGCCGCTCTAGGCAGTGCGCTCCTCACCGGGCGTATCGACGTTGCCCTCTACCCAGGTCTGCAGCCAGGCCGACAGCACGGCCGAGAGGGTGACTTCTTCCATCACGGCCTTGGCTTTGGCCAGCTTTTTCAAATCCCGGGGCAGCGAGATAGTCAGCCGATCCAGCGTACGTTCCATGCTATCCCTCAATAATGTGAGTGCTCATCCCGTATGGTGATCAATCTCTCACACAGTCGTATTATAGCACAACTACATCATTTTGTCTAGTCTTTTTTGGGGGAATTTAAAAGATTGGAGAGAATCTCGTAGCGGTCAAAGGGCGGCATCAGGCAGGCCCCGGCGAAATGCCGCCGGGCCAGGTCCAACATGCCGCGGGCGTTGGCCAGGCCTTCGGCCGTGGAGTCCTGCGACCGGGACAGGCGATCTCGCAGGGATTGGGGGACGGCGATGCCGGCCACCCGCTGGTGCAGGAACTCGGCGTGGCGCGGGCTGCGCAGGGGCAGCACCCCCAGGATGATGGGCAGGTCCAGCGGGCGAGTGGCCCGGGCGATCTCCAGGGCGCTGCTCTCGTCATAGAGCGGCTGGGTCACGGCAAAGCGGGCGCCGGCGGCGGCTTTGCGCTCCAGCCGGCGTACGGCGGCCTGGAGGCCGTCGGTCTCGGGCTTGGGGTCGAGCACCGCGCCAGGGTGCAGGCCGGCCTCCCGGGCCATCCTCAGCAGGTCGAACACGTCCACGTCGCGCACGGTGGTGGTGTGGGCCCGTTCGCCCAGCGCCACAAAGTCCCCGGTGGTGACGAGCACGCTCTCGATGCCCAATGCGCGCGCGCCCCACAGCAGACCCTGCAGGCTCAGGCGGTTGTGGTCGCGCGTGGTGCAGTGCAGGGTGGCCGGCCGGCCCGTGTGCTGCTGGATCAGGGCGCAGAGCGCCAGCGCGCTCAGGCGCGGGTGGGCCACGGGGTTGCTGGCCACGCTGAAACCGTCGATGGGCAGGCCGTCCAGCGCCTGGAGCGCCTCCAGCAGCGGGGCGGCGTCCGGGCCGGCCGGCGGGACGACCTCGACGGTGAGGGTAAAGTCCTGTTTGTAGAGCATGTTCTATCCTCCTCGCGCCAGCAGCGGCAAATAGATATCGATCCCCACTTTGAGCCGTATCGCATCGCCGCCGCTGTTCCCCTGGCTGTCGATCGCGTTGAGCGTCAAGGTGTGCCAGCCCAGCGACAGCGATTCCACACACAGTTCTCCACCCGTCCCCAGGGCGCCGTCCCGGTCCGAGTGCCAATTGAGGGCGCTGTCTTCCAGGAGCCCGTCCTCCAAGTCGTAGGCGCTGCCCTGCAGGGTCAGCGGCGGCAGGGCCCAGCTGCCCGTGACGGGGTGCAGGATGCTGGCGATGGGCGCCCGGTCCACCACGCTAAAGGACCCATCTGAGCGGTCCGCCGCATTGTTAAAGCCGTCGCTGGCCTCCACTTTGACGCGGGCGGCGCTGCTGCCCGGCAGCAGCGCCAGGGGCACGCTCAGGGTGGAGGTGCCGGTCAGGTTGATCGCCAGCGGCTGCCAACTGGCGCCGTCGTCGGCGCTGTAAAAGAGATTGTAGGCCAGGGGGTCGCCGTCATCGTCGCTGGCACTCCACTCGATGACCAGGGGATCGCTCGCCGTCTCGCCGCCGTTGGGGCTGAGTAGGGTGACGTTCGGCGGATGGGCGCTGAGCGCCACCTGGCCCAGGTCGAGCGCGCCTTGGCGCAGGACCGCCTGGGTGGCGGTCGGGGCCAGACTCAGGGCGACCACGAAACTGTCCTCGGTGGTGCTGATCTGGCCCTGGTAGTTGAAAAAGTCCAGGTCGAAGCAGTGGCCCTGCAGGACGGCGTTGGCGGCGTCGCGCAGTTCCAGGCAGTAGTCGCTGCCGGCCGGCGGGTTTCCCAGCGGCACGGTGCTGCTGATCTGCCAGAAGGGCAGGAATTCGACGGTGCCGTTCTCCTGGACCCGGCCCATCGCCACCAAATAATTCTGCTCGGCCTGGGTGGGTTCGCCGCCCTTGATCGCCTGCGGCTGGCGGTCCGCGTTGTAGAGCATGCGGTAGTGCAGGGGCGAGATCCAAACGGGCGTGCAGTAGCTCATCAGGTCATAGTGCTGGTTCGGGGCGGCCGGCCCGACGACCTCGTCCAGCACAAAGTTGTAGCCATATTCCTGCATGGTGGCGTCGTCATAGACCGCGGGCCAGTAGGAGTTGGGGTCCTGGGCGTTGCAGGCATCGGGGGTACCGGGGTGGCGCAGGCCCAGGTTGTGGCCGATCTCGTGGGCCAGGGTGCTGCCGGCCAGCCCGCAGTAGACCGCCCGACCCTGGCCACCGCGGCCCCCGCCGTCCCTATCCCAGCGGGGATCGGATTGGCCGTAACGGGTAGTCCCATCGGGGAAAATGCCCACGATCTGGTCGAACTGGCGGCCGGCCGGCCGCTTGGCGTTCGCCCCCAAGTAGATAAAGGTCAGCAGGTCCAGCAGGACGTCCCCCCGGGCCAACTCGGTCTCGGTGGGCATGCCGGTCATTTCCAGGTACCAGGGTATGGTGCCCAGAAATTCGGGCACGACCTCGGCCAGGGGGTAGAGTTCCTGCACAAAGCCGTGCAGGCCGAGCATTTCCCCCAGGTCTGGCAGTTGGGCCGGCTTGCTGGGGTCCGGTTGGTAGCTGATCGGCACGTAGGCCAGGCGCAGGGGCTGGCGGGGCGCAAAGTCGACCGTGTAGGTGACCGCGTTGTTCCGCAGCGAGGTCTCGGTGATCTGGGCCGTGGTGGTCAGATCGAGGGTCAGGGTGATGGTGTCGGTGATCCACTCCGGGGGCAGGCGAAAGAGCAGGCCGCCGCTCTTTTGGGCGCGCCGGCTGTTGATATCCACGATAGGGACGGCGCTGATCGGCGCGTCCGGGGCGCGGCTGCCCAGGAACTGGCCGTCGCGGTAGGCCCTCAGCTCGCCGGTGACGCCGGGGATGGTGCCGACGGCGCTGTCCGGATAGGCCCGCACGACCGTCTTTTTGCCGGCCACCAGGGGCATCGAATTGCGCAGATCCTGGACCACCTGGACGATCTCTAGCCCGGCGATGCTCAGGTCCGCGACCGAACAGTCCCCCTGCTGCAGCCACGGGCTGAAATCCACCGGGCCGCCGTTGATAGCATCGCCCCGACCACCGGGGTTATCCGGGTGGGTAGGGCCGGACGGCGCGCCCCAATAGTTCTGGGTGGCGACTACCGTCTGGGTGCGGTTCGAGATTTCGAGGCCGGACTGGTTGCCGCCGATGCAGTTCTGCTGGATCGTGCAGGCCCCGTCCCCATCGACGTCGATGCCGGTCTCGTTATCCACGATCCTGTTGTCCTCGACCTGCACGGCGCATCCGTCCACGTGGATGCCTCGCTCCCAGTCCTTGATGATGTTGTCATAAATCAGAACCCCGGTCGTGGTCGGCGGCTGCGTGTAGCGGGCATAGATCGCCCGGCTATAGTCCGCGTTGCCGGGACCCTGGAAAACGTTCTGCTCGATGAGGGCGTGGCTGTTGCCGGTGACGCTGATGCCGAACCTGGGGTTGCGAAAGCGGTTTCGGCGTACCTCGACCCGGCCGGCCGAGGTCAAGGAGAGGGTCGGCTCGTTGTACTGGGGATCGCCGATAAAGGTATTGTCGAGGATCCGGGTGTCGGTATCGCCCGACACCGAGATTTGGGATTGGCCATAGAAACGGTTCTGCCAGATGTCGATGATGCCGTTAAACATCGCATTGATCCGACCGGAGTAGACGTCATTATCGGACAGCTCGATTTCGGGGATCCCTTCGGTGGAGCCCAAGGAGATATGGTTGTTCCCCTGGAATTGGTTGCCGGCGATGGAGGCGTCGCCCTTGACGTACAGGCTGGTATTCTCCTGCAAGACGCTGTTGTGGACGTAGCCGCCGGCCGGCGAGATGTTCACCCCGACGTTGAGGGTGGCCCCGTCGATCTCGAGTACCGCTTCTGGGTCGGTGGTAATGCTGGGCTGGGTGGTTCCGCCCTTTTGTACGTTGGCCCCGCTGATGGTCAGCCGGGCCGCGTTCCAGACCCGGACGTCGCTGTATAATTCGTAAAGCCCGCCGCTCCAGACCAGGTCCTGGAAGAGATTGCCCTTGACCTGGCCGGCGGTAGCCGTTGCCGGGTAACCGCAGTACTCCTCGCCCCAGTTGTAGCCGACGCAGAGGACGTAGGAATAGGTGCCGCCCTTGGAGACGGCGTTGTCGCGGTACCAGAGTTCATCGGTATTGGTAGTGCGAAAGATTTCGTTTCCGCCCCGCAGGACGCGGTAATAATGGTAGCCGCTGTAGGGGTTCCATAAAAGGTCGATGACCTGGTTGCCGACAAAAGTGGTATAGATGACCGGAATCTCGCCGGCGAGGGCCGGCGGGACCGCCGGGAGCAGCAGGACCAATAGTAAAAGCAGGATTGGCAGGGTCCGGAGGCCCCTTTTTCGTACGGATCCCGCTCGCGGTGTGGTGAAAGCTGATCTGAACATCAAGGTCTCGATGACGGGCTGATTTGACATCTTGCGCTCCTGGTTTCTTGTAGGGGCCGGCCGGCGATTTGTTTCGGTTTTTTTCCCCTAACCCGGCTGAGCCGGAACCAAAAAGGAGGGAACCACAAAGGACACGAAGGGCACAAAGATTTTCCCCTTCGTTCCCTTTGTGTCCTTTGTGGTTGAAATCCTTGTTTTTTGTGCAACAATCTCGGTGGTAAGGTACTAAGGTACTGTCGCCGATCTCAGCCCATTTTACCCCAAACAGGCGTGTTTTAGCAAGTCCTCAAGTTGCTTTGACCTGTATAGTGTACACTTGACAACAATATGGCAATGGTGTATAATGTGTGTAAGATGTACACTAATAAGCGATGGGTGTATCGCGCAGAGGAGGCACCATGTTTGGCATCAGTTACATCAAGGTAGATCCCACGATGTTTGTCCTGCACTATTCCAGCGGCAAGATCGTACGCGAAGGCACAGGATTGTCCTTCTTTTACGTCGCGCCTTCCTCATCCATTGTGGCCGTGCCGATCGGCAGCCACGACGTGCCCTTTATCTTTAATGAGGTCAGCGCCGATTTTCAGACCATTACCATTCAGGGGCAGTTGACCTACCGGGTTGTCGATCCCAAGCGGGTCGCCGGCCTGCTGAACTTTAGCCTGGCGTCCGACGGCAAGACGTACGTGTCCGAGGACCCGGAAAAGCTGCCGCAGCGCATTGTCAATCTCGCCCAGGTACTGACGCGGGGTCAGATGAAACGGATGCCGCTGCGAGAGGCCTTGGTCAGCTCGGAGGTCATCGTCAGCGGTGTACTGGAGGCTGCCTGGAATTCCGAGACCCTGGCCTCGTTGGGGGTCGAACTGCTGGCTTTTTCGATCCTGGCAGTGCGTCCGACGCCCGAGATGGCCCGCGCCCTGGAGGCCGAGGCCCGCGAGGAGCTGCAAAAAGAGGCCGACCAAGCCGTTTACGCCCGGCGCAACGCCGCCGTCGAGCAGGAGCGCCTGATCAAGGAGAATGAGCTCAATACCGAGATCGCCGTCGAGGAGAAAAAGCGCCAGATACGCGAGACGCAGATGGAGGCCGAGATCGCCGTCGAGGAGCTGAAGCGCCGGGTCCGCGAGGTGCAGATGGACACCGAGATTGTCGTCGAGGAAAAGCAGCGGCAGGTACGCGAGACCCGCATGGCCGCAGACATCGCGCTGGAGGAGGATCGGCAGACGCTGGTCTCGCTGCGCACCGACAACACCAGGGCCGAGGCCGATGCGCAGGCCTATGCGATCGAGGTGGTCATCAAGCCGCTGGTCGGATTGGACCACAAGACGCTGCTGGCGCTGGCCTCGCAGTCGGCCGATCCCCGCCTGATGGTGGCGATGGCCTTCCAAGAGCTTGCTGGGAACGCCGCCAAGATCGGCCAGTTGAACATCACCCCTGACCTGCTCGAGTCCCTACTGCAGGCCCATGGGTAGTACAGCGTCAGACAAATTTTGTCATTCCTTCGACTACGCTCAGGACAGGTCTGAGGAGGAGCAGTTGCGCAGCGACTGCGACGAGGGAGAATCCCCTGGATGGCAAAAAGAGGCGGCTTATTTTCCAGGAGATTCTTCACTTCGCCGCCTACGGCGGCTCGTTCAGGCCTGAGCTGTGCTCAGGTTGACAGGTGCTTCAACACTTGTCTTACTGTGTAGTAGAGTGCCGGCAGAGGGATGCTGAACATGTTTGAAAAGATTATTGTTGTGACGCGCAAGACGCGCCTGGAGGAGCTGATCGCCCGCTTCAATACGCGCGACCAGGCCCGCTTCTACATCGAGCACATGGGGGGCAACTTTGCCGCTTACCAGGCCGAGCACGATACCTACAAGAGCGCCGTCGACACCCTGCTCCCCAAGCTCGGTACGCTGGCCAAGCTGCAGATGATCGAGCGGGGCTTTTTGCCCAACTTTTTCTTCAGTGACAAGGACCTGGTCGTTACCGTTGGGCTGGACGGTCTGGTCGTCAACACGGCCAAGTACCTGGACGGCCAGCCCATCGTCGCGGTCAATCCCGACCCCAGCCGGATTGATGGCATACTGCTGCCATACAGTGTAGCGGAGGCCCAGGCGGCTGCTGCCGGCGTCATGGAGGGCCGGGCGAGGGTACGCCGCATCACCATGGCCGAGGCTTGCCTCAACGATGGGCAGCGTATGCTGGCTTTTAATGACCTGTTCATCGGCATGCGGACGCATACTTCGGCCCGCTATCGCATCTCTTTTGGCGGCCGCAGCGAGCGCCATTCTTCCAGCGGGGTCATTGTCTCCACCGGTGCGGGCTCGACCGGCTGGCTGAGTTCCATGTTCAACATGGCCGCCGGCATCGTACGCCTGCTTCGGGGAGAGGACGAGCCGGCCGATGAGCCGATCCGTCTCGACTGGGAGGACGAGTCCCTGGTCTTTGTCGTGCGCGAGCCCTTTGTCAGCAAGGTCTCGCAGGCCGGCCTCGTGGCCGGGGTGATCTCTGGAGAGGAAGAACTCGTCCTAGAATCGTTAACCCCCGAGAACGGGGTGATCTTTAGCGATGGCGTCGAGGCGGACTATATCGCCTTCAACTCGGGCGCGATCGCCCACGTGGGCATGGCCGAGAAAAAGACCGCGCTGGTGGTGCCAGAACGCTAGGGGCGTTTTCCTATCCTCACTCCACCCCGATCCGCTCGAACTGGCTGTAGTACATCTCGGCGTAAAAGCCGTCTCGGGCCAGCAGTTCCTCGTGGCTGCCCTGCTCCACAATGTCGCCGTCCCGCATCACCAGGATCAGGTCGGCGTTGCGGATGGTGGACAGGCGGTGGGCGATGATAAAGCTGGTGCGCCCCTCCATCAAGTGGTCCAGCGCCTTTTGGATCAGGATCTCGGTGCGGGTATCGACCGAGCTGGTGGCCTCGTCCAGGATGAGCATGTCGGGTTCGGAGAGGATGGCCCGGGCGATAGTCAAGAGCTGTTTCTGGCCCTGCGAGACGTTGGAGGCTTCCTCGTTGAGTTCCATGTTGTAGCTGTCGGGCAGGGTGCGCACAAAGTGGTCGACGTGGGCAGCTTTGGCTGCAGCGACCACCTCCTCGTCCGTCGCCTCGGGGCGGCCGTAGCGGATGTTTTCCATGATAGTGCCGTTGTAGAGCCAGGTGTCCTGCAGCACCATGCCAAAAGCATCCCGCAGATCGTGCCGGCGCAACTCGCGGATGTCGTGGCCGTCCACCAGGATGGCGCCGCCGTCGACGTCGTAAAAGCGCATCAGTAGTTTGACCATGGTGGTCTTGCCCGCGCCGGTCGGCCCGACGATGGCGATCTTTTGGCCGGGCGAGATAAAGGCCGAAAAGCCGTGGATCACCTCCTGGTCCGGATTGTAGCCAAAATGGACGTTGCGGAATTCCACGCAGCCCTGCACCTGCGGCAGTTGGACCGGCTGTTCGGTCTCGGGGATCTCTTCGGGCTCGTCCAGGAACTCGAACACACGCTCTGCGGCCGCCGCGGTCTGCTGCAGGACGTTCGAGATGTTGGCGATCTGCGAGATCGGCTGGGTAAAGGATCGCACGTACTGGATAAAGGCCTGGATATCCCCGACGGCGACGGCTCGTTTGGCCGCCAGCCAGCCGCCCAGGATACACACGGCCACGTAACCGAGGTTGCCGATAAAGCGCATCATGGGCATAATCAAGCCGGAGAGGAACTGCGATTTCCAGGCGGCGTCGTAGAGGGTGTCGTTGTATTGGTCGAACTGCTCGACGCTCTTTTGCTCGCCGTTAAAGGCCTTCATGACGATGTGGCCGCCAAACATCTCTTCCACGTGGCCGTTGACGTGCCCGAGATAGTCCTGCTGCTGCCGGAAATACCTTTGCGATCTGCCGACTACAAAGCGGATGAGGACCGCCGACAGCGGCAGGACGCCCAGGGCCGCCAGGGTCATCAGCCAACTGATGGACAGCATCATGACCAGCGAACCGATCAGCGCCGTTACCGAGGTGATGATCTGGCTCAGGCTCTGGCCGAGAGTCTGGCTCACGGTGTCCACGTCGTTGGTGACGCGCGAGAGGACCTCGCCCTGGCTAGTGCCGTCGAAATAGCGCAGCGGCATGCGGTTGATCTTTTGCGAGATATCCCGGCGAAAGCGATACGAGATGTCCATGGCCACGCCGGCCATGATCCAGCCCTGGATGTAGCTAAAGGCTGCCGAGAGCAGGTAGAGCCCCCCGGTGAGCAGGATCATATCGCGGATATAGTCAAAATCGATGGAGCCGGTGCCGCCGAGTTGGGCCAATACCCCCTCAAACAGCTTGGTGGTGGCCTGGCCCAGTATCTTGGGACCGACAATGGCAAAGACGGTCGAGGCGGCGGCAAAGAGCAGTACCACGACGATGGAGCTCCGGTACTCGCCCAGATAGTCGAGCAGCTTTTTCATCGTGCCCCGAAAGTCGCGGGCTTTTTCCCCCGGCATCATGGCCATGGGGCCGCCTTGGCCCATGGGGCCGCGTTGTCGCTGTGGGGGCCGGCGATCGTTGGTGGGTGGTCGCTGAGGTGCGCTCATGCTGCCGCCTCCTCGCCGAGCTGCGAGATGGCGATCTCGCGATAGACCTGGCAATCACGCACCAGTTCGCGGTGGGTGCCCTGGCCGACGATGCGGCCCTTGTCCAGGACGACGATCTGTTCGGCGTGCATAATGGTCGAGACGCGCTGCGTCACGACCAACACGGTGCTTTCGGCGAGCTTTTCCTTGAGCGCCCGGCGCAGGTCCGCCTCGGTGCGGAAATCCAGGGCGGAAAAGCTGTCGTCAAAGATATAGATGGGCGGCTTTTTGACCAGGGCGCGGGCGATCGAGAGCCGCTGCTTTTGGCCGCCGGACACGTTGGAACCACCCTGAGAGATCTCGGTGCCCCAGCCCTCCGGGCTGCTCTCGATGAAATCGTCCACCTGGGCGATCTCGACGGCCTGCTCCAGGTCCTCGGTGTCGGCGTTTTCGTCCGCGTAGCGCAGGTTGCTCTCCACCGTTCCGGAGAAGAGAATGCCCCGTTGGGGGATGTAGCCGATGCGGTCCCGCAGGTCGTGTTGGGTGACCTGGCGGACGTCGACGCCGTCGACGAGGATGGCGCCGGAGGTGACGTCGTAAAAGCGGGGGATCAGGTTGACGACGGTGGATTTGCCCGATCCGGTGGAGCCGATAAAGGCGGTGGTCTGGCCCGGCTGGGCGACAAAGTTGATGTCGTGCAGGACGTCCTCCTCCGCGCCGGGATAGCGGAAGCAGACCTGGCGGAACTCGATCCGGCCGCGGCCCTGTTCGGGGAACTGCCGGGGCTGGTCCGGATCGCGGATGCTGGGCTCGGTTTCCAACACGTCGGCGATGCGGCCGGCCGATACCGAGGCGCGCGGCAGGATGATGAACATCATGGACATCATCAGGAAGGCAAAGACGATCTGCATGGCGTACTGCAAAAAGGCCATCATGTCGCCGACCTGCATGTTGGCCTCGGCGACCTGGTGCGCGCCGACCCAGATGATCAGCAGCGACAGGCCGTTCAGCAGCATCATCATCAGCGGCATCATGACCACCATGAGTCGGCTGACAAAGAGCATAGTGCGGGTCAGGTCCAGGTTGGCCCGGTCAAAGCGCTCCTCCTCGAAATCCTGCCGGTTAAAGGCGCGGATGACCATCATGCCGGACAGGTTCTCGCGCATGACCAGGTTGAGCCGATCGATCAAGCCCTGGATGCTGCGAAAGCGGGGCAGGGCGATGCTAAAGACGATCAGGACCAGGCCGAGGAGCACGCCGACCGCCAGGGCGATGATCCACCACATAGAGGCGCTCTTGCCGACGGCGTGGATTACGGCGCCGACCCCGATAATGGGGGCGTAAAATACCAGGCGCACCATCATCATGACGACCATCTGGATCTGGGTAATGTCGTTGGTCGAACGGGTGATCAGCGAGGCGGTGGAGAACTGGTCAAATTCGGCGTTGGAAAAGCTCTCGACCTGGCGAAAAGCCAGCCGGCGCAGGTTGCGGGCCAGGCCGGCCGCCGTCCGGGCGGCCAAAAAGCCCACGGCGATTGTACAGGCGGCGGAAAGCAGGGTCAGCAGCAGCATCAGCAGGCCGGTGCGCAGGATGTAGCGGGTCTGCAGGCCGGCGGTGTCCATGCCTAGCGCCTCGTACTCGGCCTGGATGGGGAGGGCCGCCGCCTGCACCAGCAGGCTCTCGTCCATGGCGCCGAGGCGCTGCTCGACCATGGAGCGGATCTGGGCCAACTGCTCCTCCGGCAGCTTGGCCAGGAGCTGCAGGATGTCCTGGCCCGCCGCTAGTTCGGACGGGTCGAGGCCGAGCAGGGAGGCGATCATGGCGGCGCGGGCCGGGTCGGACAGCATCTGCTCCAGGCCGGAGACGATCACCAGGGGCCGGCTCAGCAGCGGGTTGAGGCGTTCGATCTCGGCCGGCTCCATCTCTTTGCGTACATAGACCGGCTGCTCGGACAGGGCGGGATATTCCTCCAGGTACCGCGCATAGTGCGTCGAGTCCGCGGTCACCAGGTTGTAATGCGCCAGCACCTCGGAGGCCTCCTGCGCGTCCATAAAGACCGTGAGCAGTTCCATCCGGTCGGCGCGAATGGCCAGAGGCACCGCGTTCTCGACGCCGCCCTGTTGGATGCCGACGTTGACAATATGTGACATATAATCAGGCAGGGCCAGGTCCGCGTTGGCCTGGACGAACAGCAGGATCACGGCGAGCAGGAGGTGGAGCCAAAAGGGTTTCAAATAGCGGGCCAGTCGGATCATGGTCGCGTTGCTCCTGGGTGGCTAGATGGTCTCCGGTGCTGGAGCGCCGGGCGCCCGGTCGGGGCCTTGGGCCCGCTTTGCCGGGCGCTGACAATATACAGCCTGGGGGGTGAATTGTCAAATGCCGTTTAGGGGTGGCGGTTGGCCTCTTGCCAGGCTTGTAAAAATCGGGCCGCTGTGATAGAATTAATCTGCTTCTGGGAGTATAGTTCTTTTCCGCTTGCATCCATGGATATCTTGTCTAACAATCAAAAATACTCGTAACAACCCAGCACAAAAGCCAGGAGGAACTTGTTTCGGTGCAGGCTGGGTCGTTTAACTGAATCTTGAGCAGCACTGTTCTGTCGAGAATCGTGGCCAGAAAACGCAATCCTGGATTTGGGCCTAGTGGCTGCGGATACCGAGACGGGTTTCGTGAATGTGCGAGTGACGAACCATGGGTGTACTTTGAGGAGGTGAATGGGCAGACATAAAAGGAGCATTCCAGTCAGGGGTAAAGCTGTGGTCTGTTTGCTTTGGGCAATTGCGGGCCAGAGATGCGGGCACTGGTTATGCGGCCTCTGCCAAATCTCGGCGCTTGGCTGGTATGTCTTGTGAGAAGGAGGGATTTAAATGAAAAGGCAGCGCCTCTTTTATGCTTTAGCGTTCGTGATCATTGTTCTGTTAGCGGTCGCTGGCTTGGCCTACGGCTCGGGACCAGCCAAGGCCTCCACAAAAGGGGTCGCCCAGGCTGGCCCCCTAGGCACGGCCTTTACCTACCAGGGCGAGCTCAAAGAGGGCGGGGAGGTGGTGAATGACCACTGCCAGATGGAATTTCGTCTCTATAACGCCCCCGCTGAAGGCTCCCAGGTAGGCGGCGTGATTACCTCCACCGTTGCAGTAAGCGACGGGCTCTTTGCCGTGAACCTGGACTTTGGCAGCGATGCCTTTGCCGGGGAGGCCCGTTGGTTGGGCATCCAGGTCCAGTGTTCGACCGACAGCAGCTTTGTCGACCTGGGTCGCCAGGAGTTGACGGCCGCTCCCTACGCTCAGTATGCCCTTGGCGCCCCCTGGAACGGTCTGGCCAATGTCCCCCCGGGGTTTGCCGATGGGGTGGACGACGTTGATGACGCCGACGCCGACCCGGCCAACGAGCTGGAGCTGCCGCCCGACTGCGCGAGCGGCCAACTGGCCGAGTGGGACGGCAGCGCCTGGGTCTGCGCCGAGGACGACGTCGAT
>JAFGKG010000222.1 GCA_016928715.1 Chloroflexia bacterium | reverse complement strand
TCGCTGACGACCACGTCCCGGCTGACGATCTCGCTATTGCTGTCCATCGAGACCTGGGTTTCCTCTCCCAGGAGCAGGCGCAGCTTGGCCAGCTCTTCCTCCGGGCCCACGGCCATGACCACGTCGCCCTCCTGGACGGTAACGTCCGGCGTGGCCGCCATGACCTGTGTCCCCCGGCGCAGGCGGGAGATATTGGCCGCGCTCATGCGGCCGGGATTGATCTCGCGCAGCCGTTTGCCGTAGCAGTTGGGGTTGGTCACCAGGAACTGGCGCACCAGCAGGCCGGGGACCTCGGCCTGTTGGTCCTGCCGCCAGCGCTCTCCCTCGGACGTTACATCCCGCCGCAGCAGGCGGGGCAGGAACTGCATGAGCAGGACCACGCCGATCATGCTAAAGGGATAGGCCACGCCATAGCCCACCGAGGCATCGGCGCCCTGGCCCGGCGCCAGACGTTCGATGGCGTCGATGGCCCCGGCCAGGGCCGGCGTGCAGGTCATGGCCCCGGTGTACAGGCCGGAGGCCAGGTTGTAGGGCAGGCCCAGCGCGTAGGCCACGCCGACCGTCAGCAGCGCGCCGACGGTGACGGTGACCAGGCCGATGACGACGAAACGCAGGCCCTCCCGGCGAAAGGTACGAAAGAAACGCGGGCCGGCCTGCAGCCCTACGGCGTAGACAAAGAGCAGCAGTCCCAGTTCCATCACCTCGTGGGGCACCTGGTAGCCATAGTGGCCAAAGAGCAGGGCGACAAAGAGTACACCGGCCGTGCCCAGGGCCACGCCCTTGACCGACAGCCGGCCCAGGGCATAGCCCGCGGCCAGGATGGCAAAGAGGACAAACATCTGTTCCAGCAAAAGAGCGTTCATATTCACTCCCGAACCAGCCAGTACCAGGCCGAGGAGGGGCCGGTGGGGTCCGTGCCTCCCTCCTGCCGTTCAACGCCAAAGGAGGGTCCAAAGAGGCGGCGCACGCCCCTGGGGCTGACGCCCAGACCGGAAGAACGGGGCGTAAAGGCATAGAGCAAATAGTGCCCCCCGGGCCGGACCAGCCGGGCCAGTCCGGCGGCGTAGGCATCCCGCCGCCCGGGCGGGATACTGTGCAGGCAGCCAATATCCAGGGCCAGGTCAAAGGGGCCGGGGAGAAAATCCAGCCGGCTCACGTCAGCGCGGTAAAAGCGGACCTTGCGGCCGGCCCCGGCGCGTTTGGCCTTGCGGCGGGCCCGGCAGATGGCCAACCGGGATATATCCACGCCCACAACCTGCCAGCCGTGCCGGGCCAGGTAGAGGCTGTTGGTGCCGGTGCCGCAGCCCAGGTCCAGTGCTTGGCCGGGATCGGGGGGGGCGCTTTCCACCCACTCGACGACTTCCGGCGGCGTGATCCCGGTATCCCAGGGGGTCCGGTCCAACAGGTAGTGTAAATCAAGGCGCCATGCTTTCCAACGCAAGGGGATCCTCGCTGCTCTAATCCCGCCGGCCGCGGCGGGCCTTGTCGAGCTGCTCTTGGGCCCAGCTATAAGCGGGGCTCAACTCAAGAGCCCGCTCGAAATCCTCGATCGCTTCGCGAAAGCGGCCCATGCGGCGATAGCTTTCGCCGCGGTGGGCGATCGCCCAATGATAGCTTGCCTTGAGCTCGATCGCCCGGGTGAAATCGACCAGGGCCTCCATGTGGCGGCCCATGTCCAGATAGGTCTCGGCCCGATGGGCCAGGGCCCAGTCATACCGGGGATTTCCCTCCACGGCCCGGTCAAAATCGGCCAGGGCCTCGGTATAGCGGCGCATCAGGCGGTAGGTCTCGCCCCGCTCGGCCAGCACCCAATTGAGCGAGTCGTTCAGATCGAGGGCGCGGTCGAGATCGGCCAGGGCCTGGGTGTACTGTTCCAGGTTGCGGTGGGCGATCCCGCGGTTGGCCAGGGCCCAGCTATAGTTCGGATTGAGCTGCAGGGCCCGGCCAAAATCGGCCACGGCCTGGGTATAGTTGCCCATCAGGCGATGGGTCTCACCGCGATGGGCCAGACCCCAGGCGTAATTTGGGTCCAAATCGAGGGCCTGGTCGAAATCGGCCAGAGCCTGTTGATAGCGCCGCAGTTGGGCATAGACCTCACCGCGGTGGGCCAGGGCCCAGGCGTAGCGGGGGTTGATGCGCAGGCTGGCACTCAAATCGAGCAGGGCCTTTTCGTAACGGTCCAGCAGGCGGTAGGTCTCGCCGCGCTCGGCCAGCACCCAATCCAGCTCGGGCCGCAGTTCCAGGGCGCGGTCGAAATCGGCCAGGGCCTGCTCGTACTGGCCCTGCACGCGGTAGACCATGCCGCGGCTGCCGATGGCCCAGGCGTAGTTCGGGTTCAACTCGACGGCGCGGTCGAAATCGGCCAGGGCCTGGGCATAGCGGCCCGTCTGGCGGTGGCTCTCGCCGCGGTGGGCCAGGGCCCAGGCGTAATCCCGGTCCAATTCGAGGGCGCGGTCGAAATCAGCCAGGGCCTGCTCCCACTGTTCCAGCAGCCGGTGGGTTTCGCCGCGTTGGGCGATGGCCCAGGTGTACTGGGGATCCAGCTCGATGGCCCGGTCCAGGTCCGGCAGGGCCTGCCGATGCTGGCCCATCAAGCGGTAGGTTTCGCCGCGACTGGCCAGGGCCCAGCCGTATTGGGGGTTGAGTTCGATAGCCCGGTCAAAGTCGGCCAGGGCCTGCTCATAACGATCTAACTGCCGATAGCTATCTCCGCGGTGGGCATAGGCCCAGGCGTACTTTGGATCCAGTTCAAGCGCCCGGCTGAAATCGTCCAGAGCCTGTTCGTAACGCCCGGTCTGGCGATAGACCTCGCCGCGCTCGGCCAGGGCCCAAGCGTACTCGGCGTCCAACTTGATGGCCCGGCTCAAATCGGCCAGGGCCTCGTCGTAGCGCCCCATCTGGCGATAGGTCCCACCCCGGCTGGCGATGGCCCAGGCATAGTCGGGGTTCAATTCGACGGCCCGATTGAAATCGCCGATGGCCTTGTTGAACTCGTCCAGCCGGCGGTAGGCCTCGCCGCGGTGGGCGATGGCCCAGACATACTCGGGCTGCAAGCCGACGGCCTGGGTCAAGTCGGCGACCGCCTCCTGGAACCGGCCCATCTGCTGGTAGGTCTCGCCGCGATGGGCATAGCCCCAGGCATAGTCCGGGTTCAGCTCGATGGCCCGGCCAAAATCCTCCAGCGCCTGCTCGTAGCGGCCCATCTCGCGGTAGGTCTCACCCCGTTCAGCGACCATCCAATCCCGCTCGGGTTCCAGTGCGACGGCCCGGTTGAAATCGGCCAGGGCCTGCTGGTGCTGGCCCAGCGCCCGATAGGCCTGTCCACGGCGGGCCAGGGCCCAGCTATAATTGGGATCGATCTCGATGGCCCGGCTCAATTGGCGGACCGCCTCCGGGAAGCGCCCGATCTGCCGATAGGTCTCGCCCAAGCTGCCCTGCGCCCAGGCATAGTCCGGAGCCAGCCCGGCGGCCCGCTCCAGGTCGGCCAGGGCCTGCTCAAAGCGCTCCTGCAGGCGGTAAATCTCGCCCCGGCTGGCCAGCACCCAGGCGTAATCCGGCTGCAGCTCCAGGGCCCGGCCCAAGTCGGCCAGGGCCCGCTCGTATTGACCCCTCTGCCGGTAGGTCTCGCCGCGATGGGCGATGGCCCAGGAATAGGTCGGCTGCAGGGAAATGGCCAGGTCAAATTCGGCCAGGGCCTCCTGAAAGCGGCCCTGCTGGCGGTAGGTCTCGCCACGGCTGGCCAGGGCCCAGGCGTCAGCGGGATTGATCTCCAGGGCGCGGTCCAAGTCGGCCAGGGCCTGTTCGTATTGGCCCATCTGGCGGCGGATTTCCCCGCGCTCGGCGACTGCCGAGGTGCGGGTGGGCTCTAATTCGAGGATCCGGTCCAGGTCGGCCAGGGCTAACTCGAACTGTCCGAGGGCGCGGTAGACCTGTCCGCGACCAACCAGGGCCTGAACATTGTTGGGATCCTGCTCCAGCGCCCGGTTGAGCAAGTCGAGCGCATCCTGGTAGCGGCCCTGCTGGCGCAGTGCGTGGGCCTGCTGGAGCAGGGACCAGGCCCCGTCCTCGGAAAAGCTGGCGACCCAGCCCTCGTCGGGCGAGCGCTTGGCCCCATGCACATTGTCCACGGGGGAGGACTCTTTTTCAAAAAGCTGCACCTTGATATTGTCCGGCCTCTCCTGGGGGACCGGCCGGGCCAGCAATTCAATTTCCCCCAGGTAGGCATCCAGGTTGAGGAGGATCCAGGATTCGTCCAGGTGGTTCCGCAGGGAGGTGCTCAGGGCCTCCTGGGGGGCCTGACGCAGCCAGCGGGCCCGGCGCAGGTGGGGATATTCCCCGCCCAGGTAGGACTGGTCGTAGGTATACGCGCCCTCGGCCAGGCCCAGCCAGACCTGCCAGCGGTCCGGCAGGTAGGCCAGCAAATAGTCCCCCTCCTGGACCTGGTGAGCAAAGCGGTAGAGCAGGTCGGCACAGGCCGCGGTCTGCTCGGTCTCTTTTTCGGGATAGGCCCGTTCAAAGCGTTCCTGAATTTGTTCCAAATCGCCGAGGGCGGAGAGTTCTCCCAGGGCCGGCCAGCCCAGGGCCAGGACGGACTGGTCGGCGCGGGCATAGGGGCCAATGCGGAGGATCCAAACGCGCTGCGGATTAACCATCAGTTCACCTCCATCGGAAGGCAAGATCATCCTATCGGTGTCGCCATGCAGCTTTCCCTCGATTCTACCATAGTCAGGGCGGTTGGGTCAAGGGCGGTGCGGGCGTGCGGGCGCTGGAGCAAGTTCAGGGATTGGCTGACGGGACAGGATCGGGCGATTCTACGACCGGCAGAGTGGGGCTGGGCAGAGGGGTGGCGCTCGAGGTAGGCGTGGGGCTAGGGGTTGGGGTGGGCAGGGGCGTTGTCGGCGTAATGATCGGGCTGGTGCTGGGCAGGGGGACCGTGGCCGTGGGCGTGCTGGTGGGAACAAAGGGGGAAGGCCCGGTGGACGGCTGGGTGGGCAGCAGGATCGGGCTGGCGGTGGGCGTGGGGGTGGGTGTGGGGGTGGGGGTAGGAGTGGGCCGCACAATCACCACGTGCACGGTAGAGGAGCCGGCGGGCAGGATCTCGATGCCCTCCACTCCACGGAGGGTAGCCAGGAGATCGTATTCGCCGGCATCGAATCCCGAGACGTCCACCTCGGCCCAAAAGCTATCCAATGAACAGCCCTGCAGATCCTCCAGGTTGCCCCGGAGCACGGCGTCCAGCCACTGCGGGGTCCAACTCACCCGGAGGGGGCTTTGCAAACCCACCACGCGTACCGGCACCTGGAGCCGCAGTTGGGGGTTGATGATATCGAGGAGCACAGTTACCGTCACCTGGGAGGGGGAGTTGATCAAGGAGAGGTTGGGCGGAAGGTTCAAGCCCACGGTCCGCGTCAAATCGGTGCTGGCGCCGTTGATGCTTACGCCCGCGGTTTCCAGGTAGCGCAGTCGCGCCAGCAGGTTGGGGTCGCCGCTAAAGACCGTGACCGTATTGGGGGTGACTTCTAGGGCGCGCACATAGTAACCGGGGGCCGGCCGGCCCACAAGGATGGGGACGACCGAGACCGCGATATGGCCGCCCTGCAGGGAGATGGGCACGCTGACGACCACCTGCTTGGGTACAATCGTCAGACCGACGATCTCTGTACCGTCGGCATCTATGACCGCCAGACTGACCGTGCTGTTCTCCAGCGAAACCGTACGACCGGCCAGGTCGATGCGGGCCAGCACCGCGCCCCCCTCGTCGATCATTTGCATCAGGCTCAGGGGGCCTTGCACCATCGCCTGGGACGGATTGACCAGCGGCGTACCCACAATATAGGGCAAACCGGGCATTCCCAGGACCTGCACCTCAATGGGCAGAATCCTGCGTTCCAAGAGCTCAACCTGGACCTGCATTTGTTCTGGCTCTGTGGCTGCCGTACGCACGCTTCTGGGAGCGTCGACCTGAACGGGCAGCTCGTAGGAACCGGGTTGCTCGACGCCGCTCAGGTCCAGGTATACCTGGAAATCGCTACGGGCCAGGCGCGCTTCCTGCGGGGCACGGAGCTGGAGCGTGACCGTGCCCAGGGAGTTCAGCGGGATCCCCTGATCGTCGGTCAGGACGAAACGCTGGTCGTCCAGGCCACGGTAGCGCAGCAGCACGTCCTGGAAGGTCGTCTCCACCTCGGGGTTCTCGCTCATGGTGACGGAAACCCAGATTACCAGGGCCAGGGCCAGGGCGATCAGCAGGCGGAAGAGGTGTTCCCGGGTGGGCCGATTTTGCTGCCACCATTCCATCATTGGCCCTTTCTCCCCGGTCTCTCGCGGACCTGATCGAGTCGAAAGAGCGCCTGCAGCAGGCCGACCAGCTTGTTCCGATCCAGCCAGCGCACGATGCGGCCCCTTTGGGCCACCGCGATGGCCCCGGTTTCTTCCGAGACAACGACCGACACCGCATCGGTCTGCTCACTGATGCCGATGGCGGCCCGGTGGCGCATACCATACTGATAGCTATCCAGGACGTCCTCGCTCAGCGGCAGGACGCAGCCCGCGGCCAGTATACGCGCCTTGCGCACCAATACAGCCCCATCGTGCAGCGGTGACTTGGGATAAAAGAGGTTGAGCAGCAATTCGGAGGACAGACGGGCCTCCAGCAAAGTCCCCAGGGAGGCATACTCGTCCAGACTGACGCTGCGTTCCATAATGATCAAGGCCCCGATCCGCTGCCGGGACATTTCCATGCAGGCGTCGGCAATTCGTTCGATCGTCTGGTGCATCTGTTGGGCGCCGGATTTAGACCAGGGCCGGCGGATCCAGATGCCGGATTGGCCCAAATTTTCCAGGGCCCGGCGTAGTTCGGGTTGGAAAAGCACGGGGATGGTCACAATCAAGGCCGGGACGGCGCTATCCAGCAGCCAGGCCATGGTGGGCAAACGCAGCACCGAGCGGATGACCAGGATGAACAGGAGGACCAGGATCAAGCCCCGCAGCAAGGGGACCGCCCGAGTGCCCTGGAGCAAGCTCAGAAGGCCGTAGAAAAGAAGGGCGACCAGCAGGATGTCCAACAGGCTACGGGGATTAAGCCGGGAGAGAATCCAGAGCACCTGCGACATCAGATCGTCCTCTTGCCCACTAATTTTCGGCGGGGCCGTCGGCCTTTTCCTGGGCCAGTTGTTCCTCCACCTTGAGCCGGGCGATCACCTCGTTGTTCTGAGGCTGCAGGCGGCTGAGCCGGCGATATAGCCGGGCCGATTGGTGGTGCTCGCCCATGGAGGACAGAACATCGGCCAGTTGCCGCAGCGCCCAGGAGTCATCGGGATCCAGGGCGATGACCTGGTGCAGGGCGGCGATGGTATCGTCAAAGCGGCGCTGTTGCAGCGTAATGCGGGCAATATGGCGTTGTTCCTCCAGGGCATCGGCCAGCCGACCGGCCAGGATGTGCAGATTGATCAACTGCTGCCGGGCCGAGACATCATCGGGGGCCAGTTGGGTGATGCGATCGTAGACCTGGTAAGCGCGGTCGTGGCGACCCACCGTCCAAAAAATCTCGGCCATCCGTTGCAGGCTGCCCACGGCCTCTTCGATCAGGCCGCGCTTTTGCTGCAGTTCGGCCAGCGATTCCAGTTCCTCCAGTCCACGATCGATATAGCCCCGCCGGATGTACAGGTGGCTCAGGCGGTTGCGCACCGACAAATTACTGGGGGCCAATTGGTTCATATGCTGCAGGATCTCCAGGGCGCGGTCCAACTGGTTTTGCTCTTCATAATAATGGACCAACTCGCTCAACTCAGCCAGCGCCTGCCGCAGGTCTCCCTGGCGGAAGTGCAGGTCCGCCATTTTCGTGCATGTTTCCCGGTCAAAGGGATAGGAGTCCTTGGCCTGTCTCAAGGCGGCAATGGCCTGTTCCAGTTGGCCGTCCTTGGTATAGGCTTCGGCCAGCCAGTGATAAAAGCTGAGCAGGGTGGGCACAGCCGCGATATCGTGAGGATCCCGATCGGTCTGTTTGGGGGCCAGAATCTCGGCCCAAGCCAAGCCCTGCTGTAGGATCTGGATAGCGTCTTGGCTCTGGCCCAGCAAGAGATAGCCCTCGGCCAGCGCCCGGCAGAGACGCAACTGCAGGGGATCGCTGGGCTCCCCGCCAAAATACTGCAGGGCGCGACTCAGGGTCTCGATCGCTTCCCCGACATAGTTGCTTTGTCGCTGCAGCAGGCCCAGGCCATAATGGAGCATCGGGATCTCGTGAAAGAGGATAATCTCTTTGTATTCCTGCTCCATCTCGCGGGCCACAGCCTCCTCCTCCGCTCGTTTCAGGACGGAGGAAAGGGAATCCCAGTAGGCTTTTTCCTCGCCGAGGAGGGCCAGGGCGATGTTCATGCGCACCAAGCCCAACGGATCATGGGGATCCAACTGCAGGGCCCGGCGCAGTTCAGCGATGGCCGCCTCGGGCCGGTCCATTTTGAGCAAAAAGAGCCCGTATTCCAAATAGACGGATTTGTCCTGGGGAGTCAGCGAGCGTAACTCGCGAAAGGTCTCGATGGCCTGGTTGGTCTGCCCCAGGCGAAAATAATTCTGCGCCACCTGGACCATCTGTTGGGCCGCTTCCTGCGGCCGGCCCATCTCGATCAGCAGATCGGCCAAGCGGCTGCGGCTAGAGACCGCGTCAGGTGAAAGGGCCAGCAGGGCTTGATAGACATCGACGGCGGTTTCCTCTTCCTCTCGGGCCATATAGGTACTAATGAGGGTCTGATACTTGGCCAGGGCCATCTCTGGCCGGTCCTGGCGCTCATAGACCTCGGCCATGCGCAGGTGAATGGCCAGATAATCTGGATTGCGCTGAATGACCTCACAGCAGGCATCCAGGGCGGCGTTGAACAAACCCCGTTCCAAATAGACGCGGCTGACCTCGACCAACTCACGTACGGGTTCTTCCAGGGAAGTGGTGTCAAGTTCCCGTACGGGGATCTGCATGGGAACCGGGGGCACGATGGCAAGGGCTTCCTCCAGGGGTCTCACCACCGCCGTGCTCTGGGCCTCCTCAATCTGAAAACTATCGCTGCGGCCGGAGCGCAAAAAGTCCGTGATCGGCCGCAGGGTGCCCTCTGTCAGGGAGGGGATGGCGCTTTCCGGGCGATCCACCTCGCCCAAAGGTTCCCGGGTCTCGCCGCGGGCGTGCTCCTCAATGGCCGGCAGGATGCCGGTGCCCAACTGGCGCAGCTTGGCAAACATGCTCTTTTCGGTCAGCTCTTGGGCCCGCTGGCGGAACTCGTCCGTGCGGCCGCGATGCCAGCGCTTGCCCTGCAAAAAGCCGGACAGGTTGGTATAGAGGGAGGCGGCCCGGGCCAGGTCGCCCCGCTTTTCATGCACAGAGGCGGTAGCCTCGTACATACGAATGAGATCATCGACGGCCTCCCGACCGATCGACTGCAAATCCACTAGGTGCAGCGCCCGCTCGAACGATTGGGCGGCCTGATCCATCTGCCCCAGATCGCGATAGCACTCACCCAGCGCATAGTAGCTAGAAAGGGCGTATTCTTCGTCCAGGGCCGAACGCTGCAGTTGGTCGACGGCCTTTTGCCGTTCGCCCCGTTCCTGGCAGATCAATCCCAGGCTGTAGCAAACGTCGGCCCGCTGCAGGCCTCCCTTTTGGGCCCGTTCGTAAAGTTGGATGGCTGCATCGAGGTCGCCCTGCTCCTGCCGCTCCATAGCCTCTCTAACCCACTGCTCCAACTGGTAGCGGCTGGTCGCCTGTTCGGTCGATATCTCGCCGACCTCTTCCCCCCGTTCCTTGCGGGCGGCCACCTCTCGACGCAGGCGAAAGACCATCTCTTTCGCCGGCCGGCTGTCCGGGGCAAGCTGCAGGGTCTGCTCCGCCAGCACCATGGCCTCGCCCAGGCGCTCCTCGCGAAAGAGCAGGCGCACATGCTCCAGTCGAATTTGCACAGCCGCACTGCGATCCCCGCTCTCCTGGTACAGGCGATCCAGGCGCACCATCACCTCTTCATTTTGGGGCAGCAGTTCGCTGAGGTGCTGCAGGGTTTCGATGGCCTGGGCAAGCTGCCGCCGCACGACGTATTGGTCGCTCAGGCGGAAGCAGCTATCTTTGGCCGCGGCCAGATCGTTCAGTTCGACCTGGACCTCAGCCAGCCGCTCCAGGATGCTCAGGTTGTCCGGGGCAGCTCGCTGCAGCTTTTCGTACAGTTGGCGGGCCTCTTGCCACTGCTGCAAGCCCACATAGGACGCGGCAATGCCCAGACGGGCGTCGAGATCCTCGGGGAATTCCTCTGCCGCCCGCTGGTATTCCTTGAGCGCAGCGGACCACTTTTCCTTCCAGGCGTGGGCCTGCGCCTGTTTCATCGCGGCATTATAAATTCCTCGATTCCCGGCCATCGGTTTCCTCCTGGACTGAGATCGGGGCCCTCAATGCCTTAGCCGGCCACCGGAACCCAATACAAGGGGGCACGGCGTCAGGCAAGGACTGCCGGCTTTTACCCTGGTTATAGCCCCATCAACTGGACGACGAGGGCTTTTTGGGCGTGCAGACGGTTCTCGGCCTCGTCCAGCACCACCGACTGCGGGCCATCGATGACCTCGTCGGTGATCTCTTGGCCGCGGTGGGCCGGCAGGCAGTGTTCCACAATCGCATCGGGGGCTGCCAGGGCCAGACGAGCGGCGTTGATCTGATAGTCGGCAAACATCTTGTTGCGCTCGGCAGCTTCGTCCTCCTGGCCCATGCTGGCCCAGACGTCCGTGTACAGCACGTCGGCGTCGCGGGCGGCCTCGTCCGGATGGCGGACAATGTGCACCTGGCTGCCGCTTTCCTGCGCCAACTGGCGGGCCTGCTCCACGATCTCGGACCGGGGCTCGTAGCCGGCGGGGCAGGCCACCCAGGTGTGCAGGCCCAGCAGGGCGTTGATCAGCAGCAGGCTCTGGCAGACATTGTTGCCATCGCCAATATAGGCAAACTTGAGCCCGGCCAGCGTCCCCTTGTGCTCCAACACGGTCAACAGGTCGGCCAGGGCCTGGCAGGGATGCTCCAGGTCCGAGAGGGCATTGATCACCGGGACGGAGGCGTTCTCGGCCAGTTCGACGATGGTACGGTGGGCAAAGGTGCGGGCCATGATAATGTCGGCCCAGCGGGAGAGGTTGCGGGCCACATCGGGCACGGTCTCGCGCACGCCCATGCGGATGTCGCTGGGCCCCAGGTAGATGCCATGCCCACCCAGGTGGGTCATGCCGGCCTCAAAGGTGTAGCGGGTGCGCAAAGAGGGCTTTTCAAAGATCATGGCCATGGTCTTGCCGGCCAGGACGGGCTGGTTGCCGCCGGCCTTCCATTCGGCTTTCAGCGCCCGGGCCCGTTCGAACAGGGCCAGGATCTCGCCGGCGTTCAGATCGGTAATACTGACGAAATGGCGTCCTTTCAGCATGGTGCTCTCCTTGTCCCAACCGTCGCCCGCCAGTGGGGCGACCAGACAACCCTGCCCCAGGGCAGGGTAACCCAAGATTGCGCCCCAGGCCGGGCGCGGTCCCAGTATACTACACAAGGGCCTTTCGTGCAACTAAAGTGCGGTCCCTGAACCTGTTTGACAGCCTGCCCGTAAAGATGCTATACTGTGTCCATGGGAAATTTGCTGTCAAGCGTGCAAGGAGCAAAAAATGTCCGCAGGGAAAATTATCGGCTATATCGCCGCCGGCATCCTGATCTTTTTTGGCATCCTCTTTATCTGGTCCGCCTTTGGGACGGAAAGCCAGCCCGGCAACCTGGTCATCGGCATCATCACCGTCGGCGTCGGCCTGGGCATCATTGCCCTGATCCGCCTACGGGAGCCCAAGCCAGCCCAGGAGATCGTGCAGAAAATCGACCTCAGCGGCGAGGTGAGCATGGAAAAGCTCAAGTGCCGCGAGTGCGGCGGCCAACTGGCAAAGGAGAACATCACCCTCACTCCGGACGGCGCGGTCATGGTCTCCTGCCCCTACTGCGGCTCGGATTACCAGATCGTCGAGGAGCCCAAGTGGTAACTGGGCCCCATACGTTGACGTGAGGAGTGAACTGTGTCCCTTTTCCTGATTCTATTTATCGTCCTGGGGGTCGTCGTCTTGGTCGCCATCGGCGCCCTGGTGGTCTTTGTGCTCGGGAATCGCTCCAGGCCGGCCCGGCCCATGGAACCCACCGCCCCCACCGTTGACGGGGGCGGGCTGGAGCAATTCTCCTGCCAAAAGTGTGGGGCCGCGCTGGAGAGCAGCCACATCACGACCAGGACGGGCGAACGCTGGGTTGCCTGCCCCTACTGTGGGGCAGAATACCGCCTGAGACGATAATTGCCCGGCCCGACGGAATCCTCGGACCGGGATTTTGCCCATTGAGCACTCGTGTTGGTTCTGACCGTGCCCCGTGAGGGGCTACGACAAGTCGGGCGGCCCCCAGGCACGAACCGAGCGGCCGTCCCCGCGAGTAGAGCGCACCGGACGAGCAGGCAGGGTTCTGCAGGTCGACTTTTGGCTCACCGGACAAGGAGGAAAGTCTATGCGTCCTAAACATCTGGCCCGGTTACTGGCCCTGGCGGTCCTATTGTGCTTTGTCCTGATCCTGACGGCCCAGGCCCAGAACTATGTCTTTTCCCTGGACAAAGAGGTGGTCGACCTCTGGATCCAATCGGACGGCTCGGTGATCCTAGAGTACGACCTCACCTTTCGCTGTCACGTTTCTGCCGATCCCATCGACGTCATTGACCTGGGCCTGCCGACGGGCGACTATCAAATCAGTAACATTCGCGCCGACGTGGACGACAAGCCCGTCAGCCGCATCGACACGGACTATCAGGGCGAGGGAGACCACGGCGTGGCCATCTGGCTGGGCAGCGCCGAGATCAAGGCCGGCGAGACCGGCACTGTGCATATCGTCGTGGAGGGCCTGGGCGGTATGCTCTACCAGGACAGCGACGACCCCAACTATGCCAGCCTGCAGTTCTCCCCGGTGTGGTTCAGCAGCGATTTCACAGTCGGCGACACTGACCTGACCGTGCACTTTCACCTGCCGCCGGGGACCCAGCCGGACGAGCCCCGCTGGCACCGCAGCCCCGACGACTGGCCGGAGGAAAGCCCCCGCCGCTCCCTGGACGGTGAGGGCCGGCCGACCTATAGCTGGCACAACCCTCAGGCCCTGCCGTACCGTTCCTACGTCTTTGGCGCCTCCTTCCCCAGCCAGTACGTGGACGAGGGCGCCATCCAGAAAGGCCCCTCGGTCTGGGGCAAGATCGCCAGCGGGATCGCCGGCGTCCTCTGCAATCCCATAACGATCTTTATCCTCATTATTATGGCCATCGCCTGGTTTTCCAACCGCGCCCAAAAGCGCCGCCGCATGGCCTACCTGCCCCCCTCTATGAAGGTAGAGGGGGTGGGGATCAAGCGGGGGCTGACCGCCGTCGAGGCGGCCATCCTGCTCGAGACCCCCCTGAACAAGGTCCTGACTATGATCCTCTTTGGCCTGCTGAAAAAGGGCGCCATCACCGTCCTGGAGAACAACCCCCTCAAAATTCAGCTCAACGAGCCGCTGCCGGAAAAGCTGCGGGCCTACGAGCAGGACTTTGTGGCGGCGGTCAAGGAGGACGGGACGCTCAAAGAGTCCAAGCTGCGCGACATGATGATCGACCTGGTCAAGGCCGTCAACAACCGGATGAAGGGTTTTAGCCGCAAAGAATCCGAGACCTATTACCGCGACATTGTCCGGCGGGCCTGGCAGCAGGTAGAGGGCGCGGAGACCCCCGAGGTCCGGGGGCAACTCTTTGGCGAGGGCTTGGAGTGGACCCTGCTGGACGACGGCTTTGAGGACCGCACCCGCGACGTCTTTGCCGAGGGGCCGGTCTTTTTGCCCAATTGGTGGATGTTCTATCGGCCCTGGTCGAGCGCGCTGCCCGCCGGCACGTCCGCACCATCGACCAGCACGGCGGCCCCCTCGCTGCCCAGCGGCCCGGTCCAACTGCCCACCCTGCCCGGCGCTGATTTTGCCGCCTCGATCGTCGACGGCGTTCAGACCACGGCCGGCCGCATCGTCAGCAGCATCACCGACTTTACCGGCGGCGTGACCAAGGTGACCAACCCGCCGCCCAAACCCAGCAGCACCAGCAGCAGCAGCAGCCGCAGCCGGGGCGGTGGCAGTGGCTGCGCCTGTGCCTGCGCCTGCGCCTGCGCGGGCTGCGCCTGCGCCTGCGCCGGTGGGGGCCGCTAATCGTGCGACAATCCCCGGGGAAATTCGAATGACGATCATCGAACGGCTGCACAGCTACATCGCCCCACCCCAACCCCTGTCCGCCGGCCTGTACGCCTACGAGCGGCAGGACGGGGCGGGTGGGCGGGTGCGCCTGCACCTGCGGGTGGAAGCGGACGGCCGGGGGCTGCTGCTCATCAATGCGGCGCGCGTCCTGCATCTGAACCAGACCGCCGTCGAATACGCCCGGTTGATCCTGGAGCAGGCGTCCGAGGACGAGGCCGTGCGCACCGTTACCCGGCGCTACCGCGTGGACCCGCAGGTCGCCCGCTCCGACTATCGCCGGCTCCTGGAGCAGATCGAGACGCTCATCGACCCCGATCAAACGGTCTGCCCCATCCACGGGCTGAACCTGGAGCGGGTGGACCCCTTTTCCCAGTCCCTCAGCGCGCCCTACCGCATGGACCTGGCCCTGACCTATCGCTGCCAGAACG
>JAFGKG010000001.1 GCA_016928715.1 Chloroflexia bacterium | reverse complement strand
GGGGGTGGGGGTGGGCGTGTTGGTCGGGAGGGGCGTTTCCGTAGGGGCCTGGGTGGCTTGGGGGGCCTGGGTGGACTGGGGTTGGGGCGGGTTGGTTAGCTGGGGGGCGCCGTCGTCGGGTTGGGCGCCGCAGGCGGCGACGAACAGGCCCAGCAGGACCAGGCCGGCGATAAGCAATAAAGTATGCTTTTTAGCGGACATGGATGACTCCTTGAGCGTCATATTTGCGCTCATTTGGGCATAGCGGCCACGGCGTCATAGGCCGGCCGGTGGATACCACCCGCCCGCAGCACGCCAAAGGCGGCTTTTTCGTCGGTGGCCGAGAACTCGACGGCAAAGTTCAGGTTCCAGAGGAACATGGCCCCCATCCAGGGCTGGTATTCGCTGCGGCCCTTTTCAAAGGCGCGGACCAGGTAGGCGGCCTGCTCCTGTTCGGAGTTCTGGTAGGCATATTCATAGCCGGGGGCGGCCACCGAGGTGACGTTCTCGGTGGCGGCCCAGCCAAACTCGGTGAGCCAGATCTGCTTGTCGGCAAAGCCATAGTCGACCATGACGGCGCGGATCTCTTCGGCCTGGCGAAAGTAGTGGCTGGTGTGGTCGGTCCAGCCATCCGGGCCGGGGTTGTCCGGCCAGCGGTGGTCGGGCGAGTTGTTGGTGCCGGCCACGTGGGCGCCAAGCACGTCGAAATAGTCCCGCACGACCCCGCCCTGGTAGGACAGCAGTTGGCGCAGGTAGCTCAGGTCATCGATGGCGATGTACGAGTTATAGACCCCGGTGGGCGTCAGGGCGCCCAGGACGACGATGGCCTTGGGGTCGGCCTGCTTGATGCGGGTGTAGGAGACCTTGAGCAGTTCGACGTAGCGGTCCGGGCCGGCCACGTAGCCGTCGTTCTCCACGGCATAGTTCTCCTCGTTCCAGACTTCGTAGGCGCCGACCCTACCCTTGTAGCGGGAGGCCAGGGCGTGGAAAAAATCGCCCAGGTCGTTGGGGTTGCTGGGCATGCCGTGGCCGCCGCCGGCGGCCCAGCCGGGCGAGGCCACTACACTAAAGAGCACCTTGACGCCCCGGCGGTTGGCCTCGTTGACGATCTGATCGAGGAATCCCCAGTTGTACTGGCCCTTGGCCGGCTCAATGTCGGCCCAGCGAACCTGCTGGCGGATCCAGCCAAAGCCGGCGCCCTGGACCAGGTCATAGACCCCGCCCATGTTGGCATTGGTCAGGTGCACGCAAAAGCCGTACTGCAGGCCGCTGCCGGGAGGCGGGGCCGGGGTCGGTGCGGGGGTGGGGGTCGGCGTGGGGGCGGGCCGTCCACCGCCGTCCTCCATCCGCTGCTTGTACTCCTGGCCCAACAGGCCCAGCAGCACCTCGTAAGGCGTGCCGGCCAGCTCGGGATGGTATTCGAAGCGGTTGCGCTCAAAGTACTGCACCAGGTAGGTGTTGCCGTCGGTGGGGCTGACCTCGGAAAAGGGCTCCGAGATGGGATAGCCAAAGACGGGCAGACCGCCGTTGTTCTGCCAATAGTACAAAAAGACGCCCGAGAGGGAATGCCCGCCATAGTGCTCAAAGTAGAGCCGGCCGGCGCTGTCATAGTGCGGTTCGGGGGCCGGCTCGAACCAGCGGCCCTCGCTGACAATGTTGCCCAGCAGGCGCAGGAGCACAACATAAGGCGTGCCCTCGTTCTCGGGGTGGTATTCAAAGATGGCCCGTTCAAAGTACTGGGTCAAATAGACCTGGCCGTTGGTGCTGACGTCGTAGAATTCCTCGGTGATCGGGTATCCATAGATATAGAGCCCGCCGTGATTCTCCCAATAGTCCAAAAAGTAGCCGTTGACCGTAAAACCGGTCTCGGGGAAATAGCGCGATCGTTCAGTCCCCGGGACGGCAGCCACCGGGGTCGTTGCCGAAAGCAGCAGCGGGAGCAGAATCGCCAGGGCCAGGCCCAGGGAGGGCCAGCGTCGAAATTTCATCTTTTTTTCCTCCTTCCAAGCGGATTCTTCAAGTGCTTGGCACCAGGGTATTATAGCATCAACCCCGGAGGGAGGCAAATTGCGCTGAGGTTGGGCGCGCGCCCTCAAGTTGACGCCGGCCCGCTTTGGTCCTATAATGGGGGCCGAATGCGTAGAAAGGTGCCCGTCGATGCCCTTTGATCTCCCTGGCCTGATGCCCGAAATCGAAACCATGGCCACCTATTATGCCCAGGAATACACCCCTGAGCTGCGCAGTTCCTCGCAGCAGGCCTGGGATCTGTTCCAGCGCGCCCGGCGGGAGGAACTGTGCGACGCCGCCCGTCGCGAGACCCTGCAGGTCCTGGCCTATCCGGAGGAGGAGCTCCCCCGGGATGCTTCGGTCCCGCCCTTTCCCCCGGCCTACCGCTTGCTGGCCAGCGATGGCTCGGCGATCGCGCCCGACAGCCACTTTCCCGTCCCCTATGCGCTGCTCCACGTGGCCCTGGTGGGTATGGCCTACCATCCGCCGGCCTTTTGGGTCGAGCACGACGCCCACTTTTTGTTCCGCCGGGAGGACTTGACGATCCTGCCGCCCCACAGCCAGGAATCCATCGCCGTGGAGGGGCCGGTGGTGGACACGCTGCGCTCCTTCAAAGAACTCGAGATCGTCTGGCAGGGACTGCAGCGCCTGCCGGACGACCCCCAAAAGCGGCCGCTCCTGGCCATGACCGATGCCATCATTCTCTGGACCCACCGGGGCAGCGGCGCCGGCCACAACGAGTTCAAAGAGGACTATTTGCGGCGCAGCGTGGAGCTGCTCGAGTCCTTCCGCCAGGCCGGCCGGCCCCTGGTCAGTTTCCTCAGCCTGCCCCACCACCGCGAGGTGGTGAACACGCTGATGGCCCGGGCCTGCCCGGAGGATCGCCAGATGAACTGCGCTGAATGCCGGCAGGTGCCCGCGCGGTGCCAGGTGCTGCGCCCGCTGCAGGACCGCCACCTCTTTGGCTTTCTCCCCGAGGGGGCGCGCTCGCCCATGTTTCGCCCCATCTATCGGGGCGATCTGCGCTGGCGGCTGCCCCCGCCCATCCGCGAACTGGACCCCCGCCTGGCCTTTTTCTACCTGAACACCGGGCCGGAGGTGGCCCGGGTCGAGCTGCCGCTGTGGATTCTGGAGCAGGGGCTTGTCGACCTGGTGCAGGGCATCATTTTGGACCAGTGCCGGCCCCTGCGGGCCGAGGTGGCCGGCTATCCCGTGGCCCTCTCTATGGCCCATCACGAGGCCATTCTGACCACCCGGGATCGGCGGGCTCTGCAGTGGATGATCGAAGAGTCCCTGGCCCGCCGGCAGATCTTTTGGCGGCCCTCGGTCAAGGCCCAGATGAAGGGATCTTGAGTTGGCGATGGGAGGTTGGCCTTTCCAAACCCTCATCCGGCCGGGTCGGAGGCAAAAAGGGAAAAACCACCAAGGACACGAAGGAGACAATTTTTCTCCTTTGTTACCTTTGTCTCCTTTGTGGCCGAAATTCTTGTTCTTTCACCGTTGAGGTACTTACGCAAAGGAGGATGGCATGACGGAGCTATTGTTCGATGGCCGGCGGGCCTATGCCCACCTGCGCTACCTCTCGTTAGAGATCGGCGACCGCCTGGGCGGCAGCGAGAACGAACTCGAGGCCTCGGCCTATGTGGCCGACCATTTCCGCGGCCTCGGACTGGAGGTGCGCTGCCAGGAATTCCCCGTGCTCAGCTATGGCCTGCAGGAAAAGCGTCTGGAGGTCTTGGAGCCGGATCTGGGCGAGATCCCCTGCGAGGCCTTTTGGCTGCTGGGCGATACCCCGCCCGAGGGCCTGGAGGGCGACCTGCTCTTTCTGGACAGCGGGGCCGAGGAGGCGATCGGTCCCGAGGTGGCGGACAAGATCGTGCTCGTGACCGGGGGCGTGCGGGGCGCCGCCTATGAGCGCATGATGCGCTTCCAGCCCCTGGCTATGGTGGTCGTGGAGGCCCGGGTGGCGGTGCCGCCGATGCGGGTCGAGGCCCTGCCTGAGATGCGCGAAAAGTTTGGCGCCGTGCCCACGGTGCGCATCACCCACGAGGATGGGCTGCGCCTGGTCAAGCAAAAGGTCCGCCGGCTGCGCCTGGTCGTGCGCACGGAAGAGATTCCGGCGACCTCGCAGAATGTGATCGGCGAGCTGCCCGGCAGCACCTTTGACGACGAGATCGTGCTCATTGGCGCGCACTATGATACGGCCTTTGGCATCCAGGGCGCCAGCGACAATACCGGCGGCGCGGCATTGGTCATGGAATTGGCCCGTGTCTTTGCCGAGAGCGGGACCCGCCGGACGATGTGCTTTGTCGTCTGGGGCTCGGAGGAGTTGGGCCTGCGGGGCAGTGTGCACTATGTCAAAGATTTGAAGGCCCGGGACAAGGAGCAGCGCCAGGCGGAGGATTTCGTCAAGGGGCGGGACCGCACCGAGTTGGAGCGGCACCTGCTCTGTGTGAACCTGGACGTGCACGGGGCGGTCCTGGGGACTAACCAGGCGCGCATCCTGGGGCCGGCCGACCTGACGGCGGCGGTGCGCCTGCTGGCCAAAGAGACCGGCGTGGCCCACGAGGTCGAGGAGGAGGTCTATTCCTCCGACGGCACCCCGCTCTCCGAGGCGGGTGTTCCCTCCGTCTCGTTCTCTCGCAGCGGCGGCACGACGACCTACCTGCACACGGTACGGGACGTGATCGATTACGTGGGACCGGAGGCGCTGGAACTCAACGGGCGTTTTGTCGAGCTGTTCCTGCGCCGCTATGTGGCCGGGGCGGCGCTGCTGCCCTTTGAGCGCAAGATACCCGATGAGCAGCAGAAAAAGGTCCGCGATTACTTTGAAAAGCAGCTGCGGATCGATTATTACGACGACGAGGACAAGGGGGCCTGAGCAGCGGACAAGTGGACAGGGGGAGGGAGCGCCGTCTAGGCTTTGCTGGGGCGCAGCCACCAGCGGTCGCTGCTTTCCTCGTAAAGCAGGACAAAGGTGCCCATCTCGGTGCGCAGCCGAAAGGCCGGCCCGGCCGGCTCGCGCCACCAGGCCAGCACCTCCTGCACCGCGATGTCCTGCCCGCGCCAGGAAAAGCTCAACGGCCGCTCGGCGTAGCGGCGGCCGGAGTAGCAGCGGACCTGGACCTCTTCTGGCTGAATCTCTTTTTCTTGCATCTGTCGGTTTTTCCCCAACTTGGTTGAGCCAGGATAAAAAAGGAACCACAAAGGACACGAAGGACACAATTTTTTTCCTTTGAACCCTTTGTGTCCCTTCGACAGGCTCAGGACAAGCCTTTGTGGTTGGAATCCCTACCCCAGCGCCGGCCTGTGCCGCTGCCACCCGGCCGCTTCCAGGTAGACGTGCGCGGCGCGCAGGACCGTGGCCTCGTCCATGGCCGGCCCGATGAACTGCAGTCCCACCGGCAGCTCCCCGGCAAAACCACCGGGCACCGACATGGCCGGCAGGCCGGCCAGGCTGGCCGGGAGGGTCAGCAGGTCGGCCTGGTACATCGAGAGGGGGTCCTCCCGGCGTTCGTCCAGGGCAAAGGCCGTCGTGGGCGAGGTGGGGCCGACCAGAAGGTTCACCTGCTCAAAGGCGGCCTGAAAGTCGGCCCGGATGAGGGTGCGCACCCGCTGCGCCTGCCGGTAATAGGCGTCATAGTAGCCGCTGGAGAGGACGTAGGTGCCCAGCATGATGCGGCGGCGCACCTCGCTGCCAAAGCCCTGCCCGCGTGTCTTGGCCAGGCTATCCCAGAGATCCTGGCCCTCCAGACGCAGCCCGTAGCGCACGCCGTCGTAACGGGCCAGGTTGGAGGAGGCCTCCGCGGGGGCGATGATATAGTAGGCCGGCAGGGCGTAGCGGGTATGGGGCAGCGAGAGCTCGACCGCCGGCGCGCCGAGCTGTTCCAGCAGATCGATGGCATCCCAAAAGGCGCGTTCCACGCCCGGGTCGAGCCCCTCGATGTACTCGCGCGGGATGCCCAGGCGCAGGGAGCCCAGTGCGTCGGTCTGGGCCAAGGTGCTGGCCAGGGACGGCGCGGCCTGGTCGGTCGTGGTCGCATCGTGGGGGTCGGGGCCGGCGATGGCCTCCAAGAGTAGGGCGGCGTCGACGACGTCCCGGCAGAGCGGGCCGACCTGGTCCAGTGAGGAGGCAAAGGCGATCAGCCCGTAGCGGGAGACCCGGCCGTAGCTGGGTCTCAGACCGACGACGCCGCAAAAGCCGGCCGGCTGGCGGATCGAGCCCCCGGTGTCGCTGCCCAGGGCGGCCAGGGCCTCCCCGGCGGCCACGGCCGCGGCCGAGCCGCCGGAGGACCCCCCGGGGACGTGCCGGAGCGACCAGGGGTTGTGGGTGGCGAAAAAGGCGCTGTGCTCGGTCGAGGAGCCCATGGCGAACTCGTCCAGGTTGGTCTTGCCGATCAGGACGGCGCCGGCCTGGCGCAGCCGTGCGACGACGGTGGCGTCGTAGGGGGGGACGAAATCCTCCAGCAGGCGCGAGGCGCAGGTCGTGTGCAGGCCCCGGGTGCAGAGGTTGTCCTTGATGGCGATGGGAATGCCGCAGAGGGGACCGGCCTGGCCGGCGCGGATGCGCTCGTCGGCCAGGCCGGCCTGGGCCAGGGCCTCCTGCTCGGCGATGGCCAGGTAGGCCCGCACGCTGTTCTCCACGGCCACGATGCGATCCAGCACAGCCTGGCAGAGTTCGACCGCGCTGATCTCGCCCCGGTCGAGCAGGGCGCGGGCCAGCCGGATGCTGAGGTCGTAGAGTTCGCTTTCCACAGAGTACCTCAACGGCGTATTGCAGATGGAACAAGATTTCAACCACAAAGGACACGAAGGGGAAAAGATTGTGTCCTTCGTTTCCTTTGTGGGTCCCTCCTTTTCGGCTCCGCGGTTCGGCCGGGTTAGGGGTAAATCCGATAGAGCATCCGCGGGAAGGGGATGGTCTCGCGGATGTGATGAATGCCCGCGATCCAGGCCACCACCCGCTCGATGCCCATGCCAAAGCCGCTGTGGGGCACGCTGCCGTAGCGGCGCAGGTCCACGTACCAGCCATAGTCCTCCAGGCGCAGGCCCCACTCAACAATGCGCTGCGCCAGCAGTTCGGCGTCGTGGATGCGCTGGCTGCCGCCAATGATCTCGCCATAGCCCTCTGGGGCCAGCAGGTCGGCGCAGAGGGACACCTCGGGCCGCTCCGGATGCGGTTCCATGTAAAAGGCCTTGGCCTGGGTCGGATAGTGCGTCACAAAGACCGGCTTGTCGTAGCGCTGCGAGACGAGGGCTTCGTGGGGCGCCCCCAGGTCGTCCCCCCAGTCGAGCGGGGTGCAACCCTCGACCTCGTGATAGTGCCGGGCGACCAGTTCGACGACCTCATCGTAGGTGATGCGGGGAAAGGGCGGCTGGACCCGCCGCAGTACATCCAGGTCCCGCTCCAGCACCTCCAGGTCCTCGGCGCGCCGCTCCAGGCAGCGCTGGACGATGTAGGAGAGGTACTCCTCCTGCAGTTTGAGGTTGTCCTCGTGGTCATAAAAGGCCATCTCGGGCTCGATCATCCAGAACTCGGTCAGGTGGCGGCGGGTCTTGGACTTTTCGGCGCGAAAGGTCGGGCCAAAGCAGTAGACCTTGCCGTAGGCCATCATGCCGGCCTCGACGTAGAGCTGCCCGGTCTGGGCCAGGTAGGCCGGGCCCAGGTCAAAGTACTGGGTGGAAAAGAGGTTGCTGGTGCCCTCGGCGGCGCAGGGCGTCAGGATGGGCGTGTCAAAGCGGACAAAGCCGCGTTCGTTGAGATACTCCTGACAGGCCGCCTCGATCTCGGCCCGCAGGCGCAGCAGGGCATGCTGCTTGGAGGAGCGCACCCAGAGGTGCCGCTGCTCCATCAGAAAGCCGATGCCGTGCTCTTTGGGGGTGATGGGGTACTCTTCGGCGATCTGCACCGGCTGGATGTCCTGGACGGACAGTTCGTAGCCGCCGGGGGCGCGCTCGTCGGCGCGCACCGTGCCGCGGACGATGAGCGACGATTCCTGACTCAGCGCTTTGGCCGCCTCGAACGTCTCGGGCGCCACCTCTGGCTCAAAGACGACGCCCTGGATATAGCCGCTGCCATCGCGGAGGATGAGAAAGATCAGTTTGCCCTTTTCCCGCTTGTGGTAGAGCCAGCCGCGCAGGGTAATCGCCTGCTCGGCGTAATCGCCTATTTGTGCAATCGATGCAATCTGCGCCATGGGAATGCCTCCTTTGCGCTGGAACATGTGGAATGGTGAGAGCAGCCCGGAACTACCGGGCCGGGTGGGGCCGGCAGAGGATTCCGTTGGAGGGGCGCGGTGCACGGGACACAGCGCCGATTGTCCACCTCCTGGCATCGCGGGGCATAGAGCCCTCCACAACAACGGTCTCAGGCGGCAGCCGGTCGCCGCCGGTTGGGCTTATTGTACTATACCTTGGTTGAATGCGCAACTTTGCCCACCCGGATTTGTGGTATAATGACCGAGTTGGACGTGCGAACGAGAGTGGGGGTGAGACAATGCAAGCCATCCAGGTCGCCTGGAAGGACATCCAGATCATACTGCGGGACCGCGGTACGCTGCTCAACATGTTTTTGCTGCCGCTGGTCTTTATCGTGGTCTTGAGTACGGCGATGAGTGCCATGATGGGATCGGGGGATGACAGCCGCATCTCGCTGCCGGTGGTCAACCTGGACCCGGACGGCGAGATGTCCCAGGCGCTCATCCAGGGGCTGGAGGAGGACGGGGGTGTGCAGGTCCAGTCCTACGAGTACGAGGAGGCCCTGGAGCGCTTGCAGGAGCAGTCCATCGCCCGCTTTTTGCTCATTCCGGAGGACATGGCGGCCGACTTTGCCGCCGGCCGGCCAGTGACCCTGCGCCTGCTGGTCCACCCCGAATCCAGCGAGACGACGACCGGCTCGGTGCAGCGGGTCGTCAGCGGTCTGGCCATGGACATCTCGATGCAGTCCCAGCTTATCGCCAGCTTTGAGCAGATGGGCGATATGCTGACCCTGGCCCCGCCGGAATACCAGGTCTTTTCTAAGGAGCGCATCATTGCCCAGGCCGAGTCCCAGTTCGAACGTTCCAAGACCGACCCCCTCATCCAGCTGCGCAAAACCACGCCCAGCCGCCTGGGCGACCGGATCGCGGAACCCACTGCCGTGCAGCAGAACGTGCCCGGCTATGCGGTCGTCTTTGCCTTTCTGACGGCCCAGGCCACGGCCTATTCCATCTGGCGCGAGCGACGCGAGGGCACCTTCCGCCGCCTGATGGCTGCGCCCATGAGCAAGGGCGCCATGCTGCTGGGCAAAATGCTGCCCAATTTTATCAGCGCCCTGATCCAACTGGCGGTCATTTTTGGGGTGAGCGTTCTGCTGCTGCCCCTGTTGGGGCTGGAGCGGATGAGACTGGGCCAGGACATGCCGGCCTTTGTGCTGCTCTCGCTGCTGTTGGCCCTCTGTTCCACCGGCATGGGCCTGCTGATCGCCGCCATCGCCCGGACCGAGGCCCAGATCGGCGGCTACAGCGCCCTGGCCCTGTGGACGATGGGCGCGGTGGGCGGCTGCCTCTTTCCGCCCTTTTTGCTGGGCGGGGTGCTTGACATTGTCGGCCGGGTGGTGCCCCACTATTGGGCCATCCAGGCCTACCAGGACCTGATCGTCCGCGGCCGCGGCCTGGCGGACATTACGACCGAACTGCTGGTGCTGCTCGGCTTTAGCCTGCTCTTTTTCGCCGTCGGCCTGTGGCAGTTCGAGTTCGACCCATCCGGGTCGCCCCTGCTGCGGCTGCAGAAAAGGCGCGGCTCGTCGGAACAGGGGGGGCAGAAATGATCCGCAAAGCACTGGCCGTTGCCTGGAAGGAACTGTTGATCCTCTTTCGGGATCGGGGCCAACTGGCGGTCCTGTTCCTGATGCCGGTGATGTTTGCCTCGGTGATCGGCTCGGCCTTTGGGGGGGGCACCCCGGGTATCGCCGTCTACCTGGTCAACCTGGACGATAGTCCCTACAGCGCCCAGGTGGTGGACATTCTCTACCAGATCGAGGCGCTGCGCATCACCGAACTCGAGAGCGTGGAGGAGGCGGACCGGCTGCTGGCCGATGGCCAGGCCCTGGCGGCGATCATTATCCCGGCCGAGCTGGGGCAAAAGATCGACGCTTTCGAGCGCACCTACGTGGAGGTCATGGTCGATCCGACCCAGCAGCAGTACGCCAGCATCGTCGTCGGTATCATGCAGGACGTGCTGGCGCCGGTCATTGTGCAGGGCGAGGTGCAGCACGGCATTCGCACCGTGATGCGGGAGTCGCCGGCCTACGAGACGATGGATCCGCAGGTGCTGCGCATGGTCGAGGCGCAGACCCGCGGTGTCATTATGACGCAACTGCGGGATATGTTTGAAAACCCCCGCATCCGGGTGGAGGTGGAGGACCTGGAGGGGGTGGAGGTGCGCAGCCTGGAAAGCGCCTACAGCTATACCATGCCCTCCTACGCGGTGATGTTTGCCTTTTTCATCGTGGGCAACATTGCCTCGACCCTGCTGGCGGAAAAGGAGCAGGGCACGTTTCGCCGGCTGCTGGCCGCACCCCTGCCCCGCGCCTCGCTGATCGCCGGCAACATGCTGGCCTACATCCTGGTGGTGTTCCTGCAGGTGGCCGTGGTCCTGGGCGTGGGGGCGCTCTTTTTCGGCATGCCCCTGGGGAGTTCGCCCCTGGGCCTGCTCCTGGTGACCCTGGCCCTGGCCCTGGCGGCGACTGCCCTGGGTATGCTGGTGGCCAGCCTGGCCCGCACGCGCAGCCAGGCCGACGGCATCGGTTTTGTGCTGGGGTTGGTGCTGGCGGCGATCGGCGGGGCGGTCGTGCCCATCCCGGACAAGGGCTTTCTGCACCTGCTCTCCCTGCTGACCCCGCACGCCCACGCCATCGAGGGCATCCTCAAGCTGACCAGCTATGGGGGCGGCCTGGTGGACGTCCTGCCGCAGGTGGGGCTGTTGAGCGGAGTGGCCCTGCTGTTCTTCCTGGTGGCGATGTGGCGCTTTCGCTTCGAGTAGGGCGTCGCCCTACTCTCCCATCGCCTCCCGGTACACCTCCACCGTCCGCTCGGCGCAGGCCTTCCAGCTAAAGCGCCGCGCCCACTGCCGCGCCTGCCGCTGCCAGTGCTCCCGCTCCGTCCCGCCCGAGAGCACCCGGGAGAAGGCCCGGGCCGCCTCCTGCGGATCGTCCGGGTCCACCAGCAGTCCCCCTTCTCCCACGACCTCCGGCAGAGACGTCGCCCGGGCCGCCACGACGGGCGTGCCGGCGGCCATGGCCTCCAGCACGGGCAGGCCAAAGCCCTCGTAGAGCGAGAGCAGGACAAAGGCGTCGGCGGCGTGGTAGAGGGCCGGCAGATCCTCGTCGGGAACGTAGCCCAGAAAGCGGACCGTGCCGGCCGGCAGGATCTGTTCCGCCAGGCGCTCGGGCTCGTCGTAATCGGCGTAGGCTTTGCCGCCGATGAGCAGTTGGTGCTGCCGGTAGCCCAACTGGCGCAGCGCCTGGAAGGCCCGCAGCACGCCGACGATGTTCTTGTGCGGGCGGCGCTCCCCCAGGAACAGGATAAAGGGCGCCTCCAGTTCATAGCGCCGGCGCACCTGGGCCCGTTGGGCCGGCGCGGGCGGTTCGAAATAGCGCGCCTCCACCGCCTCCGGCACCACCACGACCCGCTCGGGGTCGGCCCGGAGGCGCCGCAGGATGTCCTGGCGGGTGCTCTCCGAGACGGCAATGACCCGCTCCGCCCGCCGCACCGTGAGGGCCATAGCCGCGAACATGAGCAGGCGCTTGAGCCGGCTAAAGCGGGGGAAAAACTGCGGCCAGGCGATGTACTTGAGGTCGTGGATGGTGGCGACCGTCGGCACAGGCGCCAGCCAGGGCAGGTCAAAGTGGGGGTAGTGGTAGACGTCGGGCCGGCGGCGGCGCAGCAGGGCCGGGATCTGCCACTGCTGGCGCAGGTTCATGTGCGCCAGCGGGACCTGGCGCAGGACGAGGCTGCCGCCGGCCAGGCCGTGGATGGCGTGGTCGGCCGGCAGGGCCGGCTGGAGCCAGTATTCAAAGTGGTGCTCGCCCTCGATCTGCCGCAGGCCCCGGGCCAGGCCGCAGAGGTAGGTGCCGATGCCCGTCGTGCGGGGCAGGATCAGGCGGGCGTCAATGACGACGTTCATGGGTCTCCCCCCAGACAAAGGCCCGGTCCAGCCAGGTGCGGCGCAGGATCTCGCCGTAGGCCCGCAGCCGGCCGGCGGCCTCCTCCCTCTGCCCCAGCAGCCGGCGCAGTGCCCAAAAGGCGCCGCGCACCAGGCAGCCCAGGCTGACGATCAGGCGCAGTGCCCAGACCTGGCCGCGGCCGTGGTGCCGCCGGAAAAAGCGGTAGCCGCTGGCCTGGTCCACCACCAGCAGGCGCGGCAGGACCGGCCGGCTGCTGTGCCCCTTGAGGTGGACGATCTCGGCGGCCGGTGTGTAAAAGACCTGCCAGCCGGCCCGCCAGGCTTTTTGGCACCAGTCCACGTCCTCCAGGAACATGAAATAGCCCTCGTCCAGCCCGCCGATCTGTTCGTAGGTCTTGCGGCGCACCAGCAGGCAGGCCCCGGTAACCCAGTCCACCGGCCGGGCGCTGTTGTAATCCCAGCGGCCTATTTTATAGGTCGGAAAGAGGCGGTGCAGCATGGTCTGGTCCAGGAATTCGGTGAGCAGGGAGGGAAACATGCCGCAGGAGCGCTGCAGGCTGCCGTCCGGGTTGAGCAGCCGGCAGCCCAGGATGCCGACCTCGGGGCGGGATTCGATCTCGGCCAGCATGGCCTCCAGGGCGTCCTCCAAGACGACGGTGTCGTTGTTCAGCAGCAGCAGGTAGCGCCCACGGGCCGCCTCCAGGCCCAGGTTGTTCCCCCCGGCAAAGCCCAGGTTGTGCTCGCTGCGCAGTAGGCGCACCTGGGTATAGTCCGCGGCCGCCCTCTCGGGGCTGCCGTCGCTGGAGGCATTGTCCACCACAATGACCTCCAGGCCGAAGGAATGGGTCCGGGCATAGATGGATTCCAGGCAGTCCAAGAGCACCTGCCCGCCATTCCAGTTGACGATGACGATCGAGAGATCGAAACTCATCAAACGTACCCCAGCCCCCGCAGCCGCTCGGCAATCTCGTCCACCTCCTGCTCCGAGTAAGGAGAGGGACCGGCCGCCTGGCTCTCTCCACCGACCGGCGGCCCCTGCTGGATGGGGTGTGCCCGGCGATAGCCCGGGTCCAGGGTTTCCTCCAGGACCCGGCCGTCCATGTCCTCGGGCACGGGCAGTCCCAGCAGGTAGAGCACCGTGGGGGCGACATCGGTGATCTGGGCGTCCTGGATGGACAGGCCCTGTTGGAAGGGGGCCCCTGCTAGCACCAGGATGCCCTCGGACTGGTGCCGGCCGCCGCCTATGGAGGGGGCAATCTCTTCAAAGAGGTCGTCCACCGAGAGGCGGTCGGTGGGCAGGTAGGGGTGCGGCGAGACCTGGAAGAGGACGTCGGGCAGCCAGGGGAGTTGGGGGCCGTGGTAGATCTCTTCCTTGCGCCAGGCCTGCTCGACGACGCGCTCCCCGCTGTCCGGGTCGCGCAGGTCCAGCAGTCCCTGGATGACCTTGTCGCGCAGCGCCTCGTACTCCTGGCCCGGCTCGACGATGCCCCGGGGGTCCCGCCCGCGCAGGTTGATATAGATCGATTCGCCGGTGCTGCGGCCCGAGTAAGCCCGGCTGCGGCTCCAATCGATGGGCCGGGCGATGGCCCGGTCCACCTGCTGGCGCAGGCGCTGGCGCAGTCGGTTGCTCAACCGGCCGCGCAGGTTCCAGGGGTCCAGCCGGCGCAGCAGGCGATAGAGGCCGGACATGCTAATTCCGCCCCGGGCCGGCCGGCCGCCCTCAAAGACGAGCAGGCCCATGTCGGCCAGCAGGCGGTTGACGTGCACGTACTTGTGGGCCGGTCCAAAGCCGTGGTCGGACATGAGGATGAGGGCGGTGCGTTCGTCCAGCAGCGCCAGGCGGTTTTGGATGACCGCGTCCATGGCCGCGTAACAGCGCTGCAGGAGCCCGTCGTAGCGCCGGGCCAGGTGCTCGTCGTAGGCCGGGTGGGCGGGATCCAGGCAGTTCCAAAAGTGGTGCTGGATGGTGTCGCTGGCCTGCACCACGTTAAAGAACAGCGACCAGCGTTCCCGTTCCAGCATCTGCCGGTGCGCCCGCTCGCGTTGGGGCACCCAGGTCAGCACCCTTTGCAGGAACTCTTCGCTCTGGGCGGCGGTGGCGTAGGGGTTGACCAGGTAGCCGCCGGGCAGCGATTGCAGCTCCTCTTTCAGTGCTGGGGGGTGCGACCAGGCGGCTTCTTCGTGGGGGGTCAACATGCCGCTGACCAGCAGACCGTTGACCGGGCGGGGGGGATAGGTAACGGGCACGTTGAACAGGGCCACCCGCCGGCCGGCCTGGCCGAGCTGTTCCCAGAGGGTGGGGGCGGCGGCCGAGAGCGCGCTGATGGGCTGTTCCCCCCGGCCGTCGGGGGCCGGCTGCCAAAAGTCCACCACGCCGTGTTTGCCCGGGTTCATGCCGGTGGCCAAAGAGACCCAGGCCGGGGCGCTGTAGGGGGGCGTGCTGGAGTGCAGGGCGCCGTGGCTGCCCTGCTGCATGGCCCGGGCCAGGCCGGGCAGCCGGCCCTGCTGCACCCAGGGCTGCAGCAGCGTCCAGGTGGCCCCATCGAGGCCCAGGAGGATCACGCGGTCGATTTCCACTGAAGGCATGGCTTTCAAACGCTCCTTGCGCTCCTATTTGTTCTTGGTCCGCTTTTGTATCCGGCGCTGCTCAGCGCCAGAACCAGCGCCGCAGGTTGCGAAAGGCCTGCCGGCGCAGCGCCAGCAGGATCCGCATCGGGCCGGTGCCAAAAATCAGCCCGGTCAGGGCCAGGTAGGCCTTGTAGAGCCGGGGATTGTGCTCCAGGGCCTGCCGCAGGGCCTGGCGGGCCGAACGGGCCTGTCCTCCCCAGATGTTGGCCTTGGCCACGTGCATGTAAAAGAGGGCCTTGACCTGGGGATCGAGGGCCTGAAAGGCCTCGCTCTGGGTCAGTTGGTCCCAGATCTTGACCAGGGAGCGCAGGCGCTTTTGGGGCTGCACAAAGATCTTGTTCCTGCCGTGAATGCGGTATTTGGCTACGGCTTGGTCGATGTAGGCAAAAGTATAGCCTTGAGCGGCCATCCTCAGCCAGAGGTCGTAATCCTCGGCGTAGCGCAATTCCCGTTTGAAACCGTCTACGTCCAAAACACGGCTTTTACGGACGAGGCCGGCGGCAGGATTAAAGACCGAGTTGATCACCAGTACTTCCAACATATTTCCAGAAGGGGGATACGGTGGGGTACGCAGCCCCCGGGAGAATCGCCGGGTGGGCCGGCCGGACCCATCCTGGTAGAAGTAAATCGCGTCGCCATAGACCAGGGCGACGTCGGGATGTTGGTCCAGGTAGCCGGCCATGAGTTCCAGGGACTGGGGGTACAAAAGATCGTCGGCGTCCAAAAAGTTGACATATTCCCCCCGCGCCGCCCGCAGGCCGGTATTGCGGGCGGCGGCCGCGCCCTGGTTCTCCTGGTAGATGTATTGGCAGGGTACGCCGCTCCGCTCGACCGCTGCGCGGGTTTCGTCGGTGGAACCATCGTCCACCACAATGATCTCATAGTCCTCCCAGGTCTGTGCGGCCACGCTCTGCAGCGCCTCGCCCACAAAGCGGGCATAGTTATAGCTGGAGATAATTACGCTGACCTTGGGGGAATGCTCTGGCCCGCGCTGCGAATTCATCAGAGATAGCCCAGTCCTCGCAGACGATCCTCGACCAGCTCCTGCTCCTCGCTGTCCTGGCCAAAGGCTCCCTGCCGCTCCGTGGCCGTGGCCGGCCGGTAGCGCACCGTGTTTTCGGCCAGGTAGCTCTGTTCTACAGGCGTGGTAATGATCTGTCCATCCAGGTCGTCGGGCAGTTCCTGGTCCAGGAAGTATAATATGGTGGGCATGACGTCCTCGATGTGCCGGGCCTCTTTGACCTCGCCCGGGCGGATGGGACCGCCCCTCAACATCCAGACGCCCTCGCGGCGGTGGTCGCCGGGCCGGCGGGGGGTCTCGATCGCTTCGATGATCGCTTTGCCCCGCAGCGAGGGGGAGCAGCCCACCTCCGGGTCCAGGGTCAGAATGACGTCGGGAAAGGTCTCGACGTAGGGCCCCTGGTAGACCTGCTCGCGGGTCTGGGCCTGCGAGACGAGGCGCTGGCCCGTAAGGGGATTGACGATCTCGAGGGCGGCCCGCATGATCTGCTCGCGCAGGGGCTGAACCTCCTCCGGGGGCACGCAGCCGCTCCGTTTGAGGCCCTGGCGGTTGATCTCGATGCCGCAGATATAGTTGGACATGGGGGCAAAGTAGGCCTGGGTCTGGGGCCAGTCGATGGCCGCTTCGATGTCCTCGCGGGCCGACTGGCGGACCTGTCCCCGCCAGCTCCGCGGCAGCAGGTTCTTGATCAGTCGCCGCAGGGCCGGCTGCCGGTAGACCCGGCTCAATACCTGGCCGCGCAGCCCGCTTTCCCGCCCGGACTGTCTGCGCCGCAGCCAGCCCTGCTGTTCCAGCCAGAGGTTGGGGTTGAAGCGGTAGGCCGGCGCCGGCCCAAAGCCGTGGTCCGAGACCACCATCACCATGGTCTCTGGCCCAACCTCCTCGAGCAGTTGACCGATCCTGTCGTCCAGGTTGCGGAAATACTCCTCGCTGGCCGCCACGATTTCGGGGTCGGCGCGCTCGGGGTGGACGAGGTCGGGCCAGAAAAAGTGGCACATCCGATCCGGCCCGGTAAAGACCACCGCCAAGAGGTCCCAGGGCTGCTCGCGCATCAGCCGCAGGCCGGTCTGGGCCCGCTGCAGGGCCATGTCCTGCAGCTCGGCGATCAGGCGGGTGCCGCTGGGATAGGCCTCGATGTCAAAGTGGTCCCCCTGGCGGCTGTACTGCAGGTCGATCTGGTAGCCGGCCAGTTCGGCGGCCAGTTCGGGCGGGTAGGTAAAATCGGTGGCCGAATAGGGGGTCAGCATGCCGGTGATGAGGCATCCTTTCACCGGGCGGGGGGGGTAGGTCATTGGGAAATTGATGACGATGACATCCCGGCCGGCGCGGCTGAGGGTTTCCCAGAGTCTCTCGCCGTCCACGCTGGAGCCATTGACAAAGGTCCCCCGGGATTGGCACTGGTAGGCTTCTGGCGGATGTTCGAAGAACGAGATCACGCTGTGTTTGCCCGGTCCCTTGCCCGTCATCATCGAACTCCAGGCCGGCACGGTAAAGGGGGGGATGGTCGAGAGCAGGTTGCCCCAGGCGCTCTGGCGGCGCAGGGCCGCCAGGTGGGGCAGTAGGCCCCGCTGCTCCAGGATATCCAGCAGGCTAAAGCTGGCCCCGTCCAGTCCGATCAGCAAAAACTTTTTCTCCATAATTCCTCGCTCAACTCATATAGCCCAGGCCGCGCAGGCGGTCCTCGATTACATCGGTTTCCTCGTCGTCGTAATCAAAGCCGGCCTGGTCGGTGGCCCATTGCTCGTCGCTGTAGGCCAGGGGATGCCGGGCCAGGTGTTGCGGGTCAAAGATTTCGCTCAGGACGCGCCCGTCCATATAGTGGGGGATGGGCAGCCCCAGGGCATAGAGCACGGTCGGCACAATGTCCATAATGTGGGCGTTTTCGATGTGCTCCCCGCTCCGCAGCCCCGGGCCGGCGGCCAAAAAGATGCCCTCTGGATCGTGACCGGCGTGGACCCGGCCGGGCGGCCGGATCAGGGGGCCGGGTTCCAGGGCGCGTTGGTGGATGTACTGCCCGCTCCAGTTCCCCTCGCGGTGGTCGGCCATCTGCAGGCGGAAATCGGGCGCCAGGTGCACGGCCGGCCCCTGGTAGAGATCCTCCCGGGCCTGGACGTCCAGGACGATGGCCTGGCCGGTCTCTGGATCGCGGATCTGTTTGAGGTCCTGGGTCAAGCGGGCGCGCAGGGCCTCCACTTCCTGGGGCGGCACGACCCCTTCGGCCTCCCGGCCCTGCAGGTTGAGCAGCAGGCCCATGTTGGGGCCAAAGACGGCCTGGGTCTGGGACCAGTCCACGGCGGCAAAGGACATGCTGCCCAGGCGGATGTCCCGGGCGGCCGGCACCATTCGTTTGGCCCGGGAGGCCAGCCGGCGCAGCCCCAGCCGTTGGATCGATCGGCGCAGCCACTCGATCAGGGCCTGGCGCTCTTTGCGCAGCCGCAGCAGGCCCTGTTCCTGCAGCCACAGATTGACCATAAAGCGGCGATAGATGGGCGCGAAACCGTGGTCCGAGACGACGATGACGGTCGTGTCCTCGCCGGTCCGTTCCAGCAGCCGGCCGACAATTTGGTCCAGGCGGGTATAGCCGGACTCGATGGTCTGTCCCAGGCCCTGGTCGGCCACCTGGGGGTGGTTGGGGTGCTGGGCGTCCATATCGGCCCAATAAAAGTGCTGCAGGCGGTCCAGCCCGGTAAAGACGACCATGGTGCAGTCGGTGGGGTGCTGCTGGCGCAGGTAATGGGTGGCCTCTTCCCGGACCAGCATATGCCGGAGCAAGCTGTCCCGGGTGGTCTGCCGGTTGGGCGAGAGGGGGGCCTCCACTTGGTAATCGGGGGCCGCCTGGAGCAGTTCCGCGTGCAGGTCCGCCGGGTAGCAGGCCGTCTCCAGGCTGGGGGCCAGCATGCCCGAGATGGCATAGCCGTTCAAGGGGGGGGGCGGATAGGCCGTGGGCAGGTTGATGAGGCCCGTGCTCAACCCGTGGCGGCCCAGGATGTCCCAGAAAAAGGGGGTCCGGACGTCGCCGGCGTTGACCGGGATGAAGCGATAGCCCGCCGGGTCCCAGCGGAAGAACGAGGTGATGCCGTGTTGGCCGGGATTGACCCCGGTGGTGCAGGAGGTCCAGGCCGGCGCGCTGTGGGCCGGATTGGTCGAGCGCAGCCGTCCCCAGGCGCCCCGCTCCATCAGTTGGCCCAGGTGGGGCAGTTTGCCCTGGGCGGCCCAGGGCTCGATCAGGTCAAAGGTCGCCCCGTCCAGGCCGATGATGAGGACCTTTTCCTGGTTTTTATTGTCCCTTGACATAGTCCCTCCGGGTCTGCTGATTCTGTCAAAAGCTGCATCGATTATAGCGCATAGCCGGCGGGTGTGCAAGTGGATTACAAGTAGGGTGCGAGGGTGCTTTTCATCTTGTCATAAAAAGCAGTGGCGTTGAATTGGGTGGTGACAAATTCCTGCAACTGGCGGACCAGGCTATCGATGGCTTCTGCTTCCATGGTTTCCATCCGCTCCAGTATATCGGGCACCTGCTCCAGGTGTTGATAGCGCAGCTCGGGTTTCGGAACAACCTCGCGTTGTCCTCCCGAATCGTGCACGATGGGCAGGCATCCGGCGGCCAGGGCCTGGAGCGAGGTGATCCCAAAAGGTTCGTTGATCAGGGTGTGCAGGAAATATTTGCAGGTGTGCAGCCGCTCGATCAATTTGCTAAAGGATGCATTGGGATGCAGGTGGACGTTGGACAATTGGCGACTTTGCACGTAATGTTCGCACTGTTGAAAATAACGGGTGTTGTTGACAAAGCCGACCAGGTGAAAGGGGATATCAGGCAGTCGTTCGGCCAGTTGGATCTGCTCGAACTGGCGTTTGTCCGGGCCAAAACGGCCTACGCTCACGATGGCCCTCTCCCGCTCGCGCTGATCACTCTTGAATCGCTCCAGGTCGACCGGAGGGTTGATCACCATTGTTTTGCTGGGGTTTTGGGGGTAGATTTGCAGCAAGGAGTCGCGGGTAAACTCCGAGTTGCAGACCACCACGTGGTGGGGTTGAGGCCGGCTCAACCGGTAGATGCCCCGCAGTAGAACCCGTTGTAGGCCGACGCGTGAACGGGGGGATAGCACCGTATCGGGACGGTGCAGGCTCAACAGGTTGGACGCAATCCGGTATTCGTGGGGAAAATGCATATAGGTGACTACGGGGCAGTTTTTGGGCAAAAAGATCAGGGTGTTGTTGGAATTGAGCAGCAGGTCGTAGCGGGAGGAGTAGTGGTTCATCACGAGATTGCAGAATGGAATGGCAAAGCGCCGGGATAGTTTGGGCAGGCGGGGTAGGGAGCAAAAGTTCGCCCGCAGCGATTTGCCGTAGCGCTGGGTAACGCTTTCCGGGTCGATCAGCAATCGTCCGGTGCGGATGTCCGGTACGATGCCGGCCTCGTTGAGTATCTCGATGAGCCCGAGGATCACCCGGAGGCGTCCGCCGGGGATGATCTCGGATTGGTAGATGGCCACCCGGGCTGAATTGGTCATAGATAGTTCCCTCGCTCTATATGGTGATCTGGCGGGAACGGGATATCTGGGTTGTTTTCCAGTACATACGGTTTGCCAGGTAGGTGCGCACTTTTTCTTTGGGACAGGGACGATAAGGGGATGCTCCCCCTGGATCCAGTTTGTCATAATCAAAGTCCCGCAGGACGTGCCCAAAGAGCTGGTTGACGAAATGAATTTCCAGGGGTAGGATGCGTTTCCGCCAGACCACCAGCGGTCGGGTAGAAATCCCCTCAAAGCGCTCGCCCGTGGTGCTGTTGCCTGCCCAGGGCTTGCCCAGGGTGGTGGGCTGCAGCATCGCCTCATCATAGTCAACCTCAATAAATCGGGCGATTTCAGACATGATCTGCTGTGGCTGCTTGACCAGGTCCTCGTAGCGTACGACCTTGTAATCCGGGATCAACAGTGGATTTTTGTACAAATAGTAGTACGAGTTCTCCAGAGCGGCCATTGCATTGCCCAGGAGGGGGTACTGCCGTCGGCCCATGTGCCGGCGGATGGCCACCAACGTGGCATAGGGATTGCGCAGTACGTGGATAAACTTGGCTTCCGGATAGAGGTATTTGAGCAGGTTGGCGTGCTCGGCGTGTTCCACCGATTTTTCGACAAAGCGTTTGTCTGCCAGCGGTGGGCCATAGAGGGCCATGTGGATGGCCTGGACATAGCTGTCCAAAAAGCCGCGCAGGCCGCGCGTTTCAAATTCGGGGGCTTTTTCCTTCATATAGGCGGCAAAGGCATCCACGTCCCATCGTCCGGGGAGCAGGCTGCCGCCGGTGGCGCTGTCTTGGGATTTTTCGTTTTCGCGGCGAATCAGTTGGACGTATCGATCGATCCATTCTTCCTGGGCGAGTTTGCGGGGTAGAGCCCGGCGCAGGGCATAGTCGACCCAGTACCCGCTGTATTGAAAGAAATGGGCCTCGATGGGGATGACGAACAGTCGTTCCGCGCCATCTAGCAGGCTGCGCAGCAGGGATGTGCCGGATTTGTGACTGCCCAGGATAAAGATGGGTTTTTCAAACACTGCGGTGGCCTCCCCACTATTCTAGAGTGGATATTGCAGCCGCTCCAGGAGGTTGGACGTTTTCGAGAGCACGTAGCGTTGCTGCTCCAGCGTGAGTCGCTGTTTCCACTTCCCGATCGAACTGGTAAAGACCGGTTGGTCGAGGTTGCGGTGAAAGTCAAAGTGCTTGTGCTCCAACGTCGTGGGCTGTTTCCAATATTCGAGCATCTGCTCGTTATAGGTGATGCCCAGCAGATGGCAAATCTTTTGCAGGGTCTCGGCCGGGTAGGTGACCAGATCTTCGTAACGTACTTCCAAGAACTGGCTTGTCTCTATTTGCTGCTGTAGTTGGAGGGACTGCTCAACGGTAATGATCCAGCGATTCGTAGCTCTTTCCAGGGTTGTTCGTTTTGTCCCCAGCATAGAAGAGACAACGTCCCGTCCATCTCGGAGCAGGTGGATGTACTTTCCCTGGGGGAAGGTTCGATAGATCCAAGCTAGATACAGAGTGTTGATGGGCGATTGATCACCCCACAGAAGGGCCTCAGGAAATCGCTCCTGAATGTAGCGGGAGAAAATTTCATCGATAATGCGAGCCAGGCTGCGCTCTTTTTCGGGCAGTTCCTCGACCTGTTGATATACAGGGGCCAAATTGGTTTCCCACAGATGAAAGAGATGATGGCTTTCAAACAGTGCCACGACCAGACGGCTCAAGTCCTTCCATCCCAGGCCCTGGAGGGACTGGAATCGGCGTATGGCCAGGCGAAAAACGTGTGCTTCTGGTGGGATGGCCACTTGACTGCTGGCGACCAACATACTGCGCAGCAGCGTCGTCCCGGCACGGCCGGAACTGATAATGAACAATGGTTGACAGCTCAACGAGTTGGCTTGGTCTGCCAGGGGGTAATGCATACCAGGCCAGAGTAGCCGGAACAAGTAACGTCCCAAATCTCGCCAGCGGACCAATCCAAGGGGAGGACAGCGTTGGGGAATTTCAGTTTTTTGAGCCATACAAACTTATCCTCCAGTTCGACGAAAAACCAGCCGGATGGCCATTGTACCCATTTCGATGATCTGGCGCCGTTCCAGGGCCAGGAGCATCCCCCCGTAGACCAAGCTGAACACCACCGTCTTGACGATGCCGGTGCGCCAATCCGAGCCGGCCACGGCGGGCAGGATGCTGGTCCCGTAGGCCAGGGCCAGGGCCAACACCAGGGCCAGGGCGGGAAAGGCGAACATCCGCCGCGGCGAAAAATCCACGTGGGCGCGAGCCAGGGCCAGGAGCATGATGATCCCCACCACCAGCATCAGGTCCACGGCCAGGGCCACGCCCTCGATGCCCAGCCAAAAGCCCAAAGAGAACAGGCCAACGAGCAGGATGAGCAATTGAATGCTGCGAACCTTGACCACCTTTTCCGGTTCGCCGGCGGCGATAAAGAGATTGGCCACGGTGGCCTTGATGGGGTCAAAGAGGGTAAAGAGCAGCATCAGGCGAAAGGTGTTGACCATGGGCGTCCACTTTTCGCCCAGGCCCAGCCGGATGAACTCGGGCGCGATCAGGGCCAGCAGGCCGGCCAGGTAAAAGCCGCTGCGCACCAGAAAGGCGTTGGTGCGGAAAAAGGCCCGCGATAGACGCTGGCGACTCCCCTTGAGTTCGGCATAGGTGCCCCCGGCGACAGTATTGATCGGCGTGGCCAGTATCTTGCTGGGATAGGTGGCAAAGGTATAGGCCCGGGAGTAAAAACCCAAGGGGTCGCCCTTACCCAAAAAAATGCCCGTCCAGAGGTCGTCCACCCGGTCCAGGGCATTCATCAGCACGACGGCCAGCACGTTGCGGCTGCCAAAGCGCAAAAAATAGCGGATGCGCTGGGGAACCCACTCCAGGCGCGGACGCCACACCGGCCGCCAGAAGTAGAGCATGACGATGTTGAGCACCATGGTGACAATGTCCGTGGCCAGCAGCGCCCACAGGGTGGCCCCACCCCGGGCCAGTCCCAGCGCGACCGCCGCGCAGAGCAGGACGTCGACCAGTTGGATCAGGGCCAGGCGGCGGTGCACCACCCGGCGCATGAGGATGAGCCGCGGAGTCTGGGTGAGGTGGTTGCCGCTGCCGGTGAGGGTGAGCAGCAGTAGGGCCGTGCGGGTTTCCCCCTCGGTAAAGAGCAGGGCAAAGATTGCCAGCAGTGCGGCCCAGGCCAGGGTAAAGATGAGTTTGAGTGTGAAATGGGCCCGGGCCGTTTCCTCTTCATGTTCCGTCTCGGGATCTCGGTGCAGAAAAGCCCCGCCCATGCCAAAGTTGGGCACGACGCCGCTCAGATTGACCACCGAGATGCCAAAGGCATAGATGCCGAATACATAGACCGGCAGCCAGCGGGCCAGCAGCCATGTGCGGGCTACGCCCACCAAGACCTGTACGGCGCTGCTGGCAATGTTCCAGCTGGCCGAGCTGATTGTGCGTTGGGAGAGACTGGGGGATGATTTGGGCTTTTGTTGGTCCTGGTCCATCGCTTTCCAATGGCCCCGCCAGATTGGCAGAGGGCTCGTTCAATTTGCAAAAAATCATCTCTTGGAACGGTGTTTTGATGCGCTTACCTGCCAGGGAGAACCGTTCTCCCAGAGGCAGCGGGTAAGCAGCACTTGGCGCATTGACGAGGGGTCTTGAGCCGCGCTGCCAGCGCATTATAGCTGAACCGGGGGGCACTGTCAAACGAATCAGCCTGCCAACCCAACCGTCAACTGTCCCCCCCGACTAACGCGACAACGTTCGAACGCACCAACGTTTTTTCTCCGCCCCCCGTTTGCGCCCCCGGCGGGCCTGTAGTACAATGCGTCCGTCATTCGATGTGCGCCTGCAGTAGGAGGGATGGCCGTGTTGCAAGTTGTCGTGGTGGGGCCGCTGCGCCGCTACGTGGACGATGAGCGCAGCCTGGAACTGGAGGGCTGGGCCGGCCGGCCGGTGCGCGATCTGCTGGAGCACCTGGGCATCCCCTCCCGCCTGGTGACGGCGGTGCTGGTGGACGGCCGTCTGGTGCGTAAGGGTGCCCCCCTGCCAGAGGCCGGCCTGGTCAAGCTGGTGCCGGTGCTGGGGGGTGGATGAAACGGTTGAACGTTAAAGGTTGACGGTTGAACGTTTCTAACCTTTCTGTCAACGTTCGATTTGGTGACGGCGGTCCTGGTGGATGGCCGTTTCGTGCGCAAGGTTGGCGGTTGAACGTTTTTAACCTTTAACTGTCAACCTTCAACCTTCAACTGTATTCTCAATCGCTTGTGTTGCAGCCCCTTTCATGCTATAATTAAGCTGATGGTGTCTAACCCGGACCACCGCAGAAATAGACGGATATGCGTGCGTGCGGGCTGGAATTTCGGGCCATGCGGCGGGAATTCCAGCCGTAGGACCCTGTCGGTTCTCCCGGCAAACTGAGGGGCATATTTCCCCATGATTTCCCATGTCTCTATCGACGCGCCAGGCTTTTCTACGGACTTGAAAGGAGGTGATGGCTCCACCAAAAAATCCCGCGTGCTTGAACAGATGAACTAGTGACAAGGAGCAGTTGCAATGAAACGATTGAGCGCATTACTGGCCCTGCTGGTCATGGTGCTGGGCGCTGTTTTGCCCCAGGCCATCATGGCCCAGGGTCCCGTGCCGCAAAAAGCTCTGCCGGCTCCCCGGGAGCAAGCGCCGGCTGGCCCGGCAGAGCCGATCTCTGTCCAGCAGGGCGCCTGGGAATTCGGTCCCGCCACGCCCTTTGAATGGACCCGCTTTGACGCCGTCTTTGTCCCCGGCCCCGAGGGCGAGGCCTGGGCCAACAAGATCTACTTTATGGGCGGCCGCACCGGCGGTGACACCCATGCCACGGACATCTGGTCCTTCGACCCGCTGACCGAGGTCTATGCGGATACCGGCCACGATATGCTGGTCAACAGTGCCAACTATACGGCCCACCTGATCGAGGACGACGGCACCGGCCGCGGTCCGGCCATCTATACCGTCGGCGGCTATGACGCCGTCGCCGGCGTCAACCACGGCGACGTGCAGCGCTACTACCCCCAGACCGGGGAGGTCGAGCTGCTGCCCGACGCCGACGACTGGACCGTGCAGGTGGCGGGCCAGACCGTTGGGGCGATGGGCCAGGCCGTGGTCAACGACGTGATCTATGTCTTTGGCGGCTGGGAAAGCACCGCCGCGCCCTACTTTTACGCCGGCACCTGGGCCTTTGACCCCAACCAGCCCTCCGGCTCCCGCTGGACCGATCTGAGCCTCAACTTGACCCCGGCGAGGGCCTACATCCAGGTCGCCGCCCAGGGGGGCAAGGTCTATGCCATCGGCGGTATCTCCGAGTACACCGGCAGCGACCTGGTTCCCACCGACGTGGTCGAGGTCCTGGATACGGCCGACCTGGGCGCCGGCTGGCAGCCCCTGGCGCCCATGCCGGTCGCCGGCGGCGAGGGCCGCGCCTTTGGCTTTGACGCCGACACGGTGGCCGCAATGGGTCTGGACGAGGTCCTGTCCGGCAAGATTTACGTGGCCGGCGCCGCCGACTGGTCGGCCGGCAGCCTGGAGGCCATGGAATACGACATCGCTATGGACTATTGGGACCAGGCCTTCCCCGACCTGAACGAGGACCGCCGCGACCACGCTGGCGCTTTCGTTCCTCTCTGCACCCCCGATCCAAGCGATGGCCTGCCCGGCATGTGGGTCTTTGGCGGGCGCTGGGACAGCGGCGACGCGCCGCCCTTTGCCCCCACCGAGTACTATCCGCTGGAGTGTATCTCCTGCAACGTCCTGCTCGTCGACGACGACTGGGACCAGTACAGCGGCGAGCCCTTTAACGGCACCGGCGACGTCTATTACACCGAGACCCTCAACTTTCTCGGCTACGACTGGGACTACTGGGATGTCTGGACCCAGGGGGATCCCACCGCGGCGGACCTCATGCCCTACGACGCCGTCATCTGGTTCACCGGCTACGCCTGGGCTGGCACCGTCACCCCTACCAACGAGGCCGATCTGGCCACCTACCTGGATGCGGGTGGGAACCTGTTCCTGACCGCCTACGACTATCTCTACGATCAGGGCCTCAGCTCCTTTGGTGCCACCTACCTGGGGATCGACAGCTTTTTTGAAGATACCGGCGAGACAGATCCGGTTGGCAATGCCGGCAACCCCGTCGGCGACGGCCTGGGCCCCTATACCCTGACCGCCCCCACCTCCTGGCCCTCGGGATCGGTGAGCATCGATTTCGCCGACGATGTTTTCGCTGGTGCTGGCGCGGGATCTCCCTTCCGTTACCAGGCCAGCGGTCTGGACAACTCGACCTCCTATGACAGCGGCACCTACAAGACCGTTTATTTCGGCTGGCCTTTTGAGGGCCTGGACGATCTGAACGAGCGCGCCGAGGTCTTGGACTCGATTCTGACCTGGTTCTGCTACTCCGGCCCGCCGGCCGGCTTTAACCTGATCCCGCCGGCCCAGACCGGGGCGGCTGTGATTGGCAGCGAGATCGTCTATACCGTGACCGTGGCCAACGACATGGGCGCGGTGGACAGCTTTACCCTCACCTACGACTCGATGTGGATGGCCGAGGGCCCCGCTGCGGTCGGCCCGGTCCCCGATGGGGGCATGGCCTCCTTCAACGTCACCGTGACCGTGCCCACCGACGCCAACTGCTTTGACATGGACGAGGCCATGGTGCTGGCCACCTCGCAGTTCAACCCTATCTTTACCGACACCGCCTACCTGCAGACGACGGCCGGGGCGGCCGGTGATGCCCTGGACGTCGAGGGCTATGTCTATGACGCCAACACGGGCCTGCCCCTTTCGGAGGCCTACATCGAGTTCTACGTCGGTAATGAGGTCGATGAGTACTACTTTAGCGCCTGGGTGGACGCGAATGGTTACTACAACTTTGGCGAGTCCATCCCGGCCTGTACTTACGACGCGATGTACAACTCTTATGGCTACCACAACCTCTATCCCTACCCCGTCACCGTCATCCCGGGTATGACCAATACGGTCGATGTCAGCCTGACCGCCGCCTGGCCCGAGCTGGCCGACGACGCCGTGCAGGTGGACGTGTACGTCGGCCAGATGTACACCTACACCACGACCCTGGCCAACTATGGCACCGGCGACCTGAACTTCCACATCAGCGAGGTCGCCAGCGACAGCCCCTTCATGCCGGACGGCATGCCCCGGGGCGTCGATCCGCAGGTCTATGCCGAGCTGCGCCTGAACGGCGGCAGCGGCAAGTTCATGGTCTATATGGCCGAGCAGGCCGATCTGGACGCCGCCTTTGAGATCGCGGACTGGTCCGCGCGCGGCCATTACGTGCTCGAGACCCTGCAGGCCACCGCCGCCCGCAGCCAGGCCGGCCTGCTGGCCGAGCTGGAAGCGCTGGGCGTGCCCTACGAATCCCGCTACATCGTCAACGCGATCCAGGTGGAGGGCAGCATCGACCTGGTCAACCAGATCGCCGCCCGCGCCGAGGTGGCCTACATTGGCCCGAACGCCGAGGTAGACGCCCCCGAGCCTGTGGACATGGGCCCGACCATTGAGGGCCAGGTGGACACGGTCTGGAACATTGACCAGATCAGCACCACCCTGGCCTGGAACGACTTTGGCGGTTATGGCGAGGGCGTCGTCGTCTCGAACATTGACACCGGCGTGCTCTACACCCACACCGCCCTGGTGCAGCAGTACCGCGGCACGATCTCGGTCACCGGCGGCATCTTTGACCACAACTATAACTGGTGGGATCCCTACGGCGACAAGCCCGACGCGCCCTACGACTGGCACAGCCACGGCTCCCACACCATCGGTACCATGTCCGGCAGCGACGACCCCGCGCATCCCTTCACGGCTACCCAGGGCATCGGCATCGCCCCGCGGGCACAGTGGATCGCCTGCAACGGCTTTGACCACGGCGGCTCTGGCTACACCGCCGAGCTGCTCGAGTGCGCCGAGTTCATCCTGGCGCCCTGGGACCTGGCCGGGACGAATCCCATGCCGGACTATCGCCCGCACGTTGTCAACAACTCCTGGGGCGGCGGCGCCGCCGACTGGTGGTACAACCAGGCCATCTATGCCTGGC
>JAFGKG010000221.1 GCA_016928715.1 Chloroflexia bacterium | reverse complement strand
CAGCGCTATTTGCGGAACAGTCCGCCATGCCCCATCCTCGGCGTAGCCGAGGCGGGCACCACAAAGAACGTAAATGTAGGGGCGGGCACCCGTGCCCGCCCGGTCGGATACAGCGCTATTTGCGGAACAGAACCTGTGCAGCGTAGGAGAAAAAAAAGATGTCTTTTGAGCAAAAGGGCTTTACCGTTTGGTTTACCGGTCTGTCCGGTTCTGGCAAGACGGCGCTGGCCGTGCGCCTGGCCGAGGAGTTTCGCAATCGCGGCCTGACCCGGGTGGAGCGATTGGATGGCGACATTGTGCGCAAGAGCCTGACCCGCGATTTGGGCTTTTCCAAGGAGGATCGGGACAAGAACATCGAGCGGGTGACCTTTGTGGCCAAGCTGCTGACCCGCAATGGGGTGGCCGTGATCGCCTCCTTTATCTCGCCCTATCGGGCGGTGCGGGCGCGCTCGCGCCAGGAGATCGGCGAGTTCATCGAGGTCTTTTGCCAGTGCCCGCTGGAGGTGCTCGTCGAGCGGGACGTCAAGGGGCTCTACAAAAAGGCCCTGGCCGGCGAGATCGAGAACTTTACGGGGGTCTCGGATCCCTATGAGGACCCCCTGGCTGCCGAGATCGTCGTCGATACGGACAAAGAGACCGTCGAGGAGAGTCTGGCCCGGATATTGGACTGGCTGGAGACCAATGGCTATATTCCCCCGGCCGATACCCCGGAGCAAGTCTATTCCGCCGAGGAGGAGGCCGAGGTCGAGGAGCGACTGCGTTCGTTGGGCTATTTGTAATGATCTCGAAAAGTAGTCGCCTCTTCAGTAAAACCTGGATTTGGCGGCTGGTGGCCGTCGTGGGAGTGCTGGTCCTGATTGTCCCCACCGTGCTCATCGCCCTGGAGCAGGGCCGCTCTGGCACGCAGGATCCCCAGGTGGCGGCGCTGCTGGCCCGCCTGGAAAGCAATCCTGACGACCTGGAGGCGTTGATCTCCCTGGGCAACCTCTATTTCGAGGAGGGGGTGTACTGGTGGGATCAAAACGATATGGGCCGGTCTTTGGATGCTTTTGAGCGGGCCGCCGCTTATTATGAGAGCGCCCTGCGCCTGGAGCCGGACAACGCGGACGTGCGCACCGACCTGGGCACCATGTACTATTACCAGGGTCAGTTGCGCGACAGCGCGGAATGGCTCCAGGCGGCCGTTCGGGAATGGGAACTGGCGCTGGCCTACGAGCCGGACAAGATCGAGACCCTCTACAATCTGGGTATTGGTTACCTGGCCCTGGACCAGATCGAGCAGGCGCGGGCCATGTGGCAGCGGGTGATCGAGGTGGCCCCCGACAGTGCCGACGCCCAGAGGGCGCAACAGATGTTGGATCAGTACGGTCCTTAATCGGTTGAAAGTTGAACGTTGACGGTTGAAGGTGAGTGCGTTGGCGCGTCAGAACGTTGGCACGTTAGCACATCGGGGATAGCGGATGGGGTAACGTAGGGGCGAGGCATTTCCACCCGAGCCCTTCATGCACTGAAAACTTGTGGGGATTGTTTTCTCCAGCAGCATGCAACGCTCCGGGGAAATGCCTCGCCCTGTCTCGAACGCCGCGCCGGTCTCAAACCGGTGCCGGCGGGGATGGACCTCACCCCACCCCCTGGCAAAGGCCGCGTTCTGACGAACGCGCCCTTTGCCTTCCCCCTCCTCTCCCCACACCGTGGAGAGGGGAGGGGGTGCCGAGCGCCGCCTTTGAAAAAGGCGCGCGAGGCGGGGGAGGGGTGAGGGGGGTACGGCGCTATTTCCGACGCAGGGACTTGCAGATGAGCAACCACACCGGACCAACACTAGACGAGGAACTGGCCTGGCTCCGGCAGGGGATGCCCCTGGTCGCGGGGCTGGACGAGGCCGGCCGCGGCAGTTGGGCCGGCCCGGTGGCCGCCGCCGCCGTCGTGCTGCCGTTGCAGCGGCTGCTGGAGGAGCCGGACCTGCTGGAGGGCGTGGACGATTCCAAGCGGCTCCCGGCCCCCAGGCGCGAACTGCTGGCCGGCCGCATTGCCGGCGTCGCCCTGGGGGTGGGCCTGGGCCTGGCCTCGCCGGCCCTGGTGGACGCCCTGGGCGTCGTCGCCGCCACCCGCCTGGCCATGCGCCAGGCCCTGGGCCGGCTGCCGCTGCAGCCGCAGGCCCTGTTGATCGATGCCCTCTCCCTGCCGTCCGTCCCGCTGCCCCAGTGGGGGCTGGTACGGGGGGACATGCGTTGTCTCTCCATTGCCGCGGCCTCGATCGTGGCCAAGGTGGCCCGCGACCGCCTCATGGTGTCCTGGGACGAGCACTATCCCCACTATGGCTTTGCCCGGCACAAGGGCTATGGTACCCCCCAGCACCGCCAGGCCCTGCAGCACTATGGACCCTGCGCCCTGCACCGGCGCTCTTTTGCCCCCCTGCGCGTCTTTTTAGAGACCGGCCGCTGGCCGGCGCGGTGAGCGGCTGGCTGCCTCGTAAATAACGCCCGCCCATTTACGTTCTTTGGGGTGCCCGCCTCGGCCGAGCTGAGGATGGGTGTGGGCGCCTGTTCCGTAAATGATTTTGTAACTGCTCAGGCTGTAGCCGTTCAATAGATGTTCACAGAATTCTAACGAGATTCTTGCACAAATCTAACGCTTTTAGAGTATCCT